>NZ_JBIWFI010000027.1:0-113923 GCF_044762985.1 Streptomyces sp. NPDC096339
GCGTGCCGTTGGCCAGATGGGCGAGCGGGGCAGGCAGCTTGACCGACACCTCCCCATCCGGCGTGACGCGGATCGTCTCGTTCCCGAACCTCTTCGCCGACTCACCATCAGCCTGAAGGAACCAACGGGCGGCCTCCCAGCGTAGCCGCCACTCCTCCTCGCCGAGCTGGGTGGCGTCGAGATGGTGCCGGGTGCCCAGCAGGCGTCTGCCGCCCCGCGTCCCCCGGACACGGCCCGCTTCGAGGTCGGCCCGGATGGTGGCGAGTCGGTCCTCCAGTGCACGCAGGCGTCGAGCCTTCGCGTGCCAGTCCCGTCGGGTGCGGAACCCGCCAGGAGCCGCCTTGGTGCCCCTTGCCCCGATCGGCTGCGCAAGGCGGTGCCGGATCGTCTTGATACCGGCTTCCAGGCTCTGGACGCGCGCCGTCTGACCGCGCCGGGCCGGCGCCCACTGATCATGTGTGGCCTTCGTGATACTCCCCGCCCACCGCGACGACGACCGTGCGGTCAGCTCTCGCTTTCGCACCGCCCACGAGTCGGCGGAGTGGTCCAGGCCGTCACGGCAGCGCACGGCGAGGTCCTTCGCAGCGAGCGAGCCCAGATGCGCCCCGACCAGGGCCAGTACTTCCTCATCACGCCCGGTCAGGTACTTCAGCCGAGTCCGCACGGCGACACCCGTGGGCCCGAGGGCGACGAACGGCGCCGACAACACCCGCACTCCACCCACCACCCTGGTACCGAAGGGACCTCTCCCCCAGGCGACGAGCACGACACGCAAAGGTCACCCATTCGATGCAAGAACTCCCGTTCCCAACCGGCAGCGACCCACCACCACGAACCAGGCACGCAGGCCAGAACACACTCACGCCCAGCCAACAGGCAGCAGTTCCAACCCCTCCGATACACCGAGCCGGGTACGCAGGGTGTCCGGGCCGTCCAGGAACTCGTGCATGCCCATCAACAGCCAACTGTGCACCGCCTGGCTGTCGCGGCAGTCCCCGCAGTGGCCGGAAGTGCAGCAGAACTGCACCGTCTCCAGGTCGGCGCCCCACGCGTTGAACCCGGCCAGCATCGGGTTGCCGTTGGCGATCCGGTTCTCGTGGGCCTTGTGGTCGACGCTGATGCCGGGGCAGACGTCGCACCCGAAGCTCTGGCCGTGCGAACGGCCCGTGATCAGCGCCTCTGTGTAGTACGGGTCGTTGACCACCGTGTCCGGGAACAGCTGTTGCACCCGCAGGGCCTCGTTCGGCAGTCTGCGGCCCTCCGGCTCCTTGAGGGGGTGCTCGCCGCCGTACTCGCTGTGCGTTCCGGCCGGATCGAGCCGGAAGCCGCGGTATCCGGAGACCCCCGGCCGTAATCGTGGATGGGGCAGGGCGCAGGCGAACTCCCATGTTCCGGACGGGCAGGACCAAATCCTCATGCCGGCTCCTCAAGGAGCGTCAGTTCCCCCCTCGTTTCCGGTCGCGATCACGGTGGGGCTTCGACGGGTCCGTGCGGTGTGCGCGGTGTGCGAGGAGGAGCAGGGTGATCGGGACGAGGCCGAGCGGGAAGCCCGAGGGTTCGAGGATCCAGCCGCCGAGGAGGATCCATGCGGCCAGGGTCCAGGTCACGTAGCGCGGGACCTCCTGGCCCGTGCGGGCCATCCGGGCCAGGAGCAGGCCGAGCAGGATCAGCGGGACGGCGAAGCTGCCCGGCAGGGACCAGAACAGGCGGAGCGAGTCCGTGTTGGCGGGGTCCTCGATGGCGGCCGGGCCGTGGAGTCGGCCGGTCAGCCAGTCGCCCCAGTGCGACCAGGACTGGACGGTGAAGACGGCGATGTGACCGGCGCCGATGAAGGCGGTGACGCGGCCCGCCCAGACGGTCAGGGTGCGGGCGCGGGCCTCGGCGGCGGCGCCGGACGCGGCAGGGGTGGGAGTAGTTACGGTACTGCTAGTTCCGATACTCATAGTTCCGTATGATGGGGCCGTGGAGCCTTCGAAGCAACCCCCCGGCCGGCCGCGGGACGCCCGCGTGGACGATGCGATCCGAGACGCCGTACGCGAGTTGGTGACCGAGGTGGGGTACGCCGCGCTGACCATGGACGCCGTCGCGGCCAGGGCGCACGTGGGCAAGGCGGCCATCTACCGCCGCCACGCCTCACGCGGCGAGCTGGTCTTCTCCGCGCTCGTGCACGGGAGGCAGCCGAAGCCGCTGCCGGACACCGGGACGCTGCTCGGGGACCTCGCCGGGTTCGCGGGGGTGGTCCTCGCGGTGTTCTCCGATCCCGTCGTGCTCGCCGCGACCCCGGGGCTGCTCGCCGATCTGAAGCAACAGCCCGAGATCGCGGCCCGGTTCCAGGAGGCCTTCATCGCCGGGGAGCGGGTGCAGGTGGTGGCGCTGTTGGAGCGGGCCGTGGCGAGGGGGGAGTTGGGCACCCTGCCGGACGCGGCGACGGTGCACGCGGCCGTGCTCGGGACCGTCTTCGCGTGGGTGTTCCTGCTGGCCCAGCCGCCCACACCGCAACTCGCCCCGCGCATCGCCTCGATGGTGGCGGCGGGGATCGCAGAATGGGCGCATGACGATCGCTGATGTGGGTGGGCCGGCCGGCCGGACCGCGCAGGCCTGGGCGGCGCTCGGCGGGGCGCCGGGGATCGCGGGGCGGGTGCGGTACCGGGGCGCCGGGAACCTGGGGGAAGGGCCGCTGCCGGTAGCGGAGTTGGCCCGGTCCACGGTCGGGGCGTGCGCGCTGGCGGCGGGCGAGCTGGCCGCCGTACGGGCCGGTGGCGGGCCGGAGGACGTGGCTCCGGTGGTGGTGGACGAGGGTGCGGTGGCGACGGCGTTCGTCAGCGAGCGGCACCTGAGGGTGGCGGGGCGGGCGCCGGTGACCTTCGCGCCGCTGTCGGGCTTCTGGCGGGCGGCGGACGGGTGGGTGCGGACGCACGCCAACTATCCGCACCACGAGACCGCGCTCGTGCGGGCGCTCGGGCTGCCGTCCGCGACGCCGGAGGCGCTGCGGGCCGCGGTGGCGGGGCGGCCGGCCGTCGAGGTGCAGGAGTCGGCGTACGCGGCGGGCGGGCTGGCCGTCGCCGTGTCCGAGGGGTACGGGGAGCCGCAGCCGCTGGTGGAGCCCGTACGGGAAACGGGCGCGCGGGGGCGGCCGCTCGGGCCGGCCCCCGACGGGCGGCCCGCGGCCGGGGTACGGGTGCTCGACCTGACCCGGGTCATCGCCGGTCCGGTGGCCACGCGGACGCTCGGGGTGCTGGGCGCGGACGTGCTGCGCATCGACTCGCCGCGGCTGCCGGAGGCGGACGACGCGTACGCGGACACCGGCTTCGGGAAGCGGTCGGCGCGGCTGGACCTGGCGGTGGCGGGGGATCGGGCGGTGCTCGAAGGGCTGCTGGCCGAGGCCGACGTGGTGGTCTCGGGGTACCGGCCGGGGGCGCTGGAACGCTACGGGCTGGACGCGGCGGAGCTGCTGGAGCGGTGGCCGGGGCTGGTGGTGGCCGAGCTGTGCGCGTGGGGGTGGCGGGGGTGGGGCCCGTGGGCGGGGCGGCGTGGGTTCGACTCGCTGGTGCAGGCGGGGTACGGGATCGCCACCGCGTGTGCGGGTGCGGACGGGGTGCCGGGGGTGCTGCCGGCGCAGGCCCTGGACCACGGGACGGGGTACCTCGTGGCGGCCGGTGTGCTGCGGGCGCTGGCGCAAGGGGGTGGGCGGGGGCTGCGGTTCTCCCTCGCCGGGACGGGGTCGTGGCTGGTGCGGGGACCGGCCGGGGGCCGGTGCGGGCGGGGGGAGTACTCGGCCGAGCCGTGGCTGAGGGAGGTGGACTCGGGGTACGGGGCGTTGCGGCACGCCGCCAGTCCCTTCGGGCAGTGGCGGCGGGGGCCGTCGCGCTGGGGCGCGGACGAGGCCGTCTGGCTCCCGCGGTAGGGCGGCCGGCCGGGTGGGGCGTCGTTGCCGGGGTGCTGCCCCGGACCCCGCGCCTCAATCGCCGGCGGGGCTGGGGTTGTCCCCGGCGGGGGCGGACTGCCCGGCTGGGTTTGCGCCCGTGGGTTTGCCGGCCGGGTGCGGCGCCGTTGCCGGGGGCTGCCTCGGACCCGGCGCCTCAATCGCCGGCGGGGCTGGGGTTGTCCCCGGCGGGGCTGCGTTCGCCCGGCGGGGATGGACTTGGCCCCGGTGGGCGCCGGAGTGCCCCTACGGGGGCGGATGCTGCGGCGGCTCGCGCTAGCGGAGGGGCTTCGACATGCAGCGGCTGGAGTCGTAGTCGCGGTAGAAGCCGAACTTGGCGCACATCGCGTAGTCCGACGAGAGGTACAGGGCGATCGCCTCCGGCTGCTGGTCGCCCGTTTCCAGGACCATGCGGGTGCGGCCCGCCTCTCGGGCGTCGTCCTCCAGGGTCGCCAGGATGCGGCGGGCCAGGCCCAGGCCGCGGGCTTCCGGGATGACGTACATGCGCTTCAGCTCGGCGTCGCCGTCCGAGTAGCCCTCCTCGTTCTCCTCCTGGCTGCGCCAGCCCCCGCTCGCGACCGGGGCGCCCGAGGCGTCGTAGGCGAGCAGGTAGAGGCCCCGGGGAGGGAGGAACATCGCCGGGTCGAGGAACGTTTCGTCACCCTCGCCGTCGTACCGCTTCTGGTATTCGAGCTGCACCTGGTCGTTGAGCTTGACCGCGTCCGGGTGGTCGTACGGCACGGCGCGGAGGTTTATACCGTGAGACATTCGAATATCGTACGGAACGCTCCGGCTATGGTGCTGGGATGCTGACCGTTACCTCCGTGAATGTGAATGGGATCCGCGCCGCGGCCAAGAAGGGCTTCGTCCCCTGGCTGGCCGGGTCCGACGCCGACGTCGTCTGCCTGCAAGAGGTGCGGGCCGAGGAGGGGCAGATTCCGGAGGAGGCCCGGAAGCCCGAGGGCTGGCACACCGTGTTCGCGCCCGCCGCCGCCAAGGGGCGGGCCGGGGTCGCGCTGTACACGCGGCGGGAGCCCGAGCGGGTGCAGGTCGGATTCGGGAGTGACGAGTTCGACACCAGTGGCCGCTACATCGAGATCGATCTGCCCGGCGTGACCGTGGCCAGCCTCTACCTGCCCTCCGGGGAGGCCGGGACCGAGAAGCAGGACGAGAAGTACCGGTTCATGGAGGAGTTCCGCACCTATCTGGAGGAGCTGAAGGTGCGGGCTGCCGCGGACGGGCGGGAGGTCGTGGTGTGCGGCGACTGGAACATCTGCCACCAGGAAGCCGACCTCAAGAACTGGAAGACCAACCGGAAGAACGCCGGCTTCCTGCCCGAGGAGCGGGAGTGGCTCGGCAAGGTGTACTCGGACACCGGGTACGTGGACGTGGTGCGCGGTCTGCACCCGGACACCGAGGGCCCGTACTCCTGGTGGTCCTACCGCGGGCGGGCCTTCGACAACGACGCCGGCTGGCGCATCGACCTCCAGGTGGCCACCCCGGGGCTGGCCGCGAAGGCCGTGAAGGCCTTCGTGGAGCGGGCCGAGACGCACCCCGAGCGGTGGTCCGACCACGCGCCGGTCACGGTCGTCTACGAGCTCGGGGTCTGATCCCCGTCCGCGGTCCCGTCCTCGTGCCGGTCGGCGGGTGGCGTCTGGGACAGCAGGCGGTCCATCGCCATCGTGAGTTCCGCCTCGACCACGCTCTTCGCCAGCGGCCGCAGCCGGGTCAGGGCGTCCTCGCCCGGTATGTGGGCGGCGATGAGCTGCGTGAAGAGGGCCGCCATCGCGTCCGCGTGCGCGCGGACCTGGCGGCCCGTCTCCAGTACGTCCGCCAGCGGAACGCCCTCGCGGACCAGGTCCGAGGAGACGTCGAGCAGGCGGCGGCTCACGTGCACGATGGCGTCGCCGTCGACGGCCAGGTAGCCGAGGTCGAGCGCGGCCGCCAGGTTCTCCGGGGTGACCTCGCCCTCGAAGTAGTCGGCGAGCGTCTCGGGGGACAGGCGGACCGGGGTCTCCTCCGACCAGCCGATGCCCAGCAGCTCGCCGACCTGGCCGGCGTCGCGGCCGCTCTCGAACGCGGCGGTCAGTTCGGCGATGCCGCCGAGGGTGTGGCCGCGTTCCAGCAGTGCGGCGATGGTGCGCAGCCGGGCCAGGTGGTGCTCGTCGTACCAGGCGATCCGGCCCTCGCGGCGGGGCGGCGGGAGGAGTTTGCGCTCGCGGTAGAAGCGCAGGGTGCGCACGGGGATGCCGGCCGCCTCGGCCAGTTCCTCCGTACGGTACTCACGCACTGTGTCCGGTTCCGTCTCATCCTTCGCCACGGGCGCAGCCTATGGCGTACGGGCGGTAACTTTCCGCGCGCGACCCCTACCCATGAGTACGGGCCTGCTCTACTCTCCCGATTGTGCCAGTGATTGCTGGCAGTGTTGCAGATGCGGAAGGCGGCGGCATGGGCGGCATGGGTGAAGGCGAGCGTGTGCGCGAGCACGTACGCGTGGCGGTGATCGGGTCCGGGTTCGGCGGGCTCGGCGCGGCCGTGCGGCTGCGGCGCGAGGGGATCACCGACTTCGTCGTACTGGAGCGGGCCGACTCGGTCGGCGGGACCTGGCGCGACAACAGCTACCCCGGGTGCGCGTGCGATGTGCCCTCCCACCTGTATTCGTTCTCGTTCGCGCCCAATCCCGACTGGCCGCGGACGTTCTCCGGGCAGCCGGCCATCCGCGAGTACCTGGAGCACGTCGCCGACACCTTCGGGCTGCGCCGCCACATCCGGCTGAACCACGAGGTCCGGATGATGCGCTGGGACGCGGACGAGCTGCGCTGGGAGATCGAGACGGCGGGCGGGGACCTGACCGCCGACGTGGTCGTCTCCGCCACCGGGCCGCTGTCCGACCCGAAGATGCCGGAGATCCCGGGGCTCGCCGAGTTCCCCGGCAAGGTCTTCCACTCCGCGCGCTGGGACCACGACTACGACCTCGCCGGCAAGCGCGTCGCCATGATCGGTACGGGCGCCTCCGCCATCCAGATCGTCCCGGCCATCGCGCCGGAGGTGCGGCGGCTCACGCTGTTCCAGCGGACCCCGCCGTGGGTGATGCCGCGCACCGACCGGGCGATCACGGCCGTGGAGCGCTGGCTGCACCGGCAGCTGCCGTTCACCCGGGCGGCGCGGAGGGGGCTGCTGTGGGGGATCCGGGAGCTCCAGGTCAGCGCCTTCACCAAGCGGCCGAACCAGCTCGGCCTCATCGAGTCGCTCGCCAAGGCCAACATGGCCCGCTCGATCAAGGACCCGGTGCTGCGGGCCAAGCTGACGCCGTCGTACCGCATCGGCTGCAAGCGGATCCTGCTGTCGAGCGAGTACTACCCGGCGCTGGCCCGGCCCAATGTGGACCTGGTCGCCTCGGGGCTGAAGGAGATCCGGGGTTCGGTGCTGGTGGCCGCGGACGGGTCCGAGACCGAGATCGACGCGATCATCTTCGGTACGGGTTTCCACGTCACGGACATGCCGATCGCGGACCGGGTGGTCGGCGCGGAGGGCAAGACCCTCGCGGACGCCTGGAAGGACGGGATGCAGGCGCTGCGCGGGGCGACGGCGGCCGGGTTCCCGAACTGGATGACGATCATCGGTCCGAACACCGGGCTGGGGAACAGCTCGATGATCCTGATGATCGAGTCGCAGCTGAACTACATGGCGGACTACCTGCGGCAGCTCGGCGTGCTGGGCGGGAGGGTCGCGCTGGCGGCGCGGCCGTCGGCGGTGAACCGGTGGAACCGGCACGTGCAGGCGCGGATGGAGCGGACGGTGTGGAACACCGGCGGCTGCACGAGCTGGTACCTCGACGCGCAGGGGCGCAACACGACGGTGTGGCCGGGCACGACGGGGGAGTTCCGGCGGGAGACCCAGCGGGTCGACCTCGCCGAGTACGAGGTCGTACGGGTCCGGGGGCGTGAGCCGGTCGCTGCCGTGGTGGCTCCCGCCGGGGTGGCTCCAGGTGCGGCGCGGTTGCCGGGGGCGCTGCCCCCGGACCCCCGCGCCTCAAACGCCGGCGAGGCTGAATTCGCCTCCGGCGGCGCCTCAAACGCCGGCGGGGCTGGAGTTGCGCCCGGCGGGGCTTCGAAGGGTGGCGGGACCGGGGTTGCCCCCAGCGGGGCTGGGGTTGGGGAGGGGGGCGCGTGAGTCGGTTGACGCATGTTGCCTCCGGGCCCTACGCGCCGCCCGTCGCGCGGCGGGAGGTCGTGGCGGTGTCCGCCGACGGGGCCCGGCTGCACGTCGAGGTGCACGGGGAGGAGGGGGCGCCGGCCGTGGTGCTGGCGCACGGGTGGGTCTGTTCCACCGCCTTCTGGGCCGCCCAGGTGCGGGAACTGGCCAAGGGGCACCGGGTCATCGCCTATGACCAGCGCGGGCACGGGCGTAGTCCCGCCGCGGCGACGCACAGCACCACCGCCCTGGCCGACGACCTCGTCGCGGTGCTCGGGGTCGCCTTGGCGCCCGGGGAGCGGGCCGTCGTCGCCGGGCACTCCATGGGCGGTATGACGATCATGGCCGCCGCCGGGCGGCCGGAGTTCACCGAGCACGCCGCCGCCGCGCTGCTGTGCAGTACCGGCAGCTCCCGGCTGGTCGAGGAGGCACGGGTGCTGCCGCTGCGCGCGGGGCGTGCGCGGACCCGTATCACCGGCGCGGTACTCGGCTCCCGGGCCCCGCTCGGGCCGGTCACGCCCGTCGCGCGGAAGGTCCTCAAGTACGCCACCATGGGCCCCGGCTCCGCCCCCGACCGGGTCGAGGCCTGCGCCCGTATCCTGCACGCCTGCCCCACCAAGGTCCGGCACGCCTGGTCCGAGGTGCTGGCGGGCCTCGACCTCGACGCGAACCTGGCCGCGCTCACCGTGCCCACGGCGGTGATCGGCGGCACCGAGGACCGGCTCACCCCGGTCACGCACGCCCGCCGCCTGGCCGCCGCGCTGCCGCACTGCGTCGGGCTGACCGAGCTGACCGGCATGGGACACATGACGCCGATCGAGGCGCCCGAAGCCGTCACCCAAGCGATAACCGACCTCGTTGACGCACACGTGAAGGAGAAGACGGGATGAGCTCTCGCAGCAGTCTGGAAGGGCAGGTCGCCGTCGTCACCGGCGCGGCCCGCGGGGTCGGCGAGCTGCTCGCCCGCAAGCTGTCCGCGCGCGGCGCGAAGATCGCACTCGTCGGCCTGGAGCCGGAGGCGCTCAAGGAGGTCTCCGAGCGGCTGCACACCGACAGCGACCACTGGTACGCCGACGTCACCGACCACGAGGCCATGGCCCGTGTCGCCCGGGAGGTCAAGCAGCGCTTCGGCAAGGTCGACATCGTCGTCGCCAACGCGGGCGTCGCCGCCGGCGGGCCGTTCGCCGACTCGGACCCCGACGCCTGGCGCCGGGTCATCGAGGTCAACCTCATCGGCGGGGCCGTCACGGCCCGCGCCTTCCTGCCCGTACTGACGGAGAGCCGCGGCTACTTCCTGCAGATCGCCTCGCTCGCCGCGATCACCCCGGCCCCGATGATGACCGCGTACTGCGCCTCCAAGTCGGGCGTCGAGGCCTTCGCGCACTGCCTGCGCGCCGAGGTCGGCCACAAGGGCGTCAAGGTCGGCGTCGGCTACCTCTCCTGGACCGACACCGACATGGTGCGCGGCGCCGACCAGGACGAGGTGATGCGCGAGCTGCGCCAGAGGCTGCCGTGGCCGTCCAACCGCACCTACCCGCTGGGTCCGGCCGTCGACCGGATCGTGGCGGGCATCGAGCGGCGCTCGGCGCACGTGTACGCGCAGTGGTGGCTGCGCGGGATGCAGGGGGTGCGCGGCTATCTGCCGGGGATCATCGGGGCGGTCGGACAGCGCGAGATGAAGCGGTTCGAACCGCGACTGGCCGGTGTTTCCAAGGGTCTTGTGGGGGCCGGCGGGGCCGCGGACGAGAAGGAACGCACCGTCGGCCGCTGATCGAAATGCGGGGTTTGTCCGGCCGTGCAAGTCTGGTCGGGCCCGATCACCGACACCCCGCATGGAGTGAGAAGCATGGGTATCAAGGACCAGTTCCAGGACAAGGCCGAACGGCTCGCGCAGAAGGCGAAGTCGGAGGCCGGTGGAGCGAAGGACGAAGCCTCGACACGTTCTTCGCAGGCCGCGGAACAGGCGAAGAGCAAGGCGCGGGGGGCGGACGACAAGGCCCGCGCCCGCTTCGACGACGACTTCGACGCCTGACGACCCCTATTCGTACGGCGCCGAGGGGCGCGATTCCCGCCGTTCCGGGAATCGCGCCCCTTTCGTGCGCCGCCTTTCTGTGTTGCCTTCGTGTGCGCCGGCTACCTCGGTGGCAGCTTCGGGCGGCGGCGGTCCGGGACGTCCGTGTAGCCGGGCGGGACCGCGGCCGGGTCCTGTTCCAGCAGTTCCAGTGCCAGGTGCACGGCGTCGTCGAGCTGGGCGTGCCGGCCCTCCGCCCAGTCGAGCGGGGTGCGCAGGATCTCCAGGTCCGGTTCCACGCCGTGGTTCTCCACCGACCAGCCGTACTCGGGGAACCAGGCGGCGTTCATCGGCACCGTGATCACCGTGCCGTCGCCGAGGGTGTGCCGGCCCGTCATGCCGACCACCCCGCCCCAGGTGCGCTGGCCGACCACCGGGCCCAGGCCCAGCAGTTTGAAGGCCGCGGTGATCATGTCCCCGTCCGAGGAGGTCGCCTCGTCGGCGAGCGCCACGATCGGGCCGCGGGGCGCGTTGGAGGCGTAACTGACCGGCTGCGCGTTGCGCGTGAGGTCCCAGCCGAGGATCGAGCGGGTCAACGTCTCCACCACCAGCTCGCTGATGTGCCCGCCCGCGTTGCCGCGTACGTCCACGATCAGCGCGGGCCGGGACATCTCCATGCGCAGGTCGCGGTTGAACTGCGCCCAGCCCGAGCCGCCCATGTCGGGGATGTGCAGGTAGCCGCACCGGCCGCCGCTGAGCTCGCGGACGACCGCGCGCCGTTTGGCCACCCAGTCCTGGTAGCGCAGCGGCCGTTCGTCGATCAGCGGCACGACCGCCACCCGGCGGGCCGGGCCCTCTCCCTCGGCGGGGGTGAAGGTCAGCTCGACGGTGGTGCCGCCGGCCGCCGACAGCAGCGGGTAGGGGCCGGTCACCGGGTCCACGGGCCGGCCGTCGACATGGGTGAGCACCGCGCCCTCCCGGATGCCGGTGCCCGCCAGTGGGGAGCGGGCCTTGGAGTCGGAGGACTCGCCGGGCAGGATCCGCTTGACCACCCAGCCCTCCTCCCGGTGCACGAGGTTGGCGCCGAGCAGCCCGATGGCCCGCTGGTAGTGGGGCGGTCCTTCGTTGCGCCGGGCGGGGGAGACGTAGGCGTGCGAGGTGCCGAGTTCGCCGAGGACCTCGCGGAGCAGGTCCGCGAACTCGTCGGGGGAGGCGACCCGTTCGACGAGGGGGCGGTACTGGCGCAGTACGCCGTCCCAGTCGATGCCGCACATCTTCGGCTCCCAGAAGTACGCCTGGATGAGCCGCCCGGCCTCCTCGAAGGCCTGGCGCCACTCGGCCGCCGGGTCCACCTCGTGCAGGATGCGCCGCAGGTCGAGGTAGACCGTCGAATCGCTGTCGCCGGATTCGGTCGCGGGGGCCGCGCGCAGGTCGCCGTCGTCGTTGATGACGAGCCGGGTGCCGTCGCCGCTGACCGCGAACCAGTCCAGTCCGGAGGCCAGTTCCGTCTTGCGGGCCTTGGTGAGGTCGAAGTGCTCCAGGGTCGGCTTGCCGCTGATGTCGTTCGGGTTGGCGAAGGTCTCGCCGAGCGCGCCCGAGATGGGCCAGCGCAGCCAGACCAGCCCGCCCCCGCTCACCGGGTACAGGGCCGAGTACTTGGACGCGGTCACAGGGAAGGGGGTGACCCGGCTCTCCAGCCCCTCCACCTCGACGGTCACCGTGCCGTCGCCCGTGTCGCCCTCCGCCGGGTCGAGTCCGCCCGCGGCGGGCCGGCCCTCGGCGGAGAGCGCGAAGGGCGAGGGGGTGGCCGAGGACAGCGGCACCAGGTAGGGGCGGCAGCCCAGGGGGAAGGAGAGGTCGCCGGTGTGCACGTCGTAGACCGGGTCGAAGCCGCGCCAGGACAGGAAGGCCAGATAGCGGCCGTCCCGGGTGAAGACCGGATTCTCGTCCGCGAAGCGGCCGTTGGTGACGTCGACGATCACGCGCGGCCCGGGGCCGGAGATCCGGGCCATCTTGATCTGCCGCAGCGAGCGCCCGATGCCCGGGTGCGACCAGGTCAGCCAGGCTCCGTCGGGGGAGAACGCCAGGTCGGTGACGGGCCCGTTGATGGACGTGATGAGCTCGGTGACCTCCCCGTCGGACTCTTCCGTGCCCGCGGTGGCGGCCGCTTCCTCGGACACCGTGATGAGCAGCAGCCGCCCGTCGTTGGAGGCGATCGCGAGCCGTTCCCCGTCCGGGTCGGACAGCAGTTCCGTCACGCGGCCCAGCTCTCCGGAGGCCAGCCGGCGCGGCTCCCGGTCGCCGGAGGCCCGGGGGAGGTAGGCGATCTCGATCGCGTCCTCGCCCTCGGCGTCCGTCACGTAGGCGACCTGGCCGCCGGAGCCGAGCATCTCGGGCAGCCGTACCCGTACGCCCGGGGTGTCCGCGATGGTCCGGGCCGGCCCGTCGCGGTGCGTCAGCCAGTACAGGCTGCCGCGCACGACGACGGCGCTGGCCCGCCCCGTGGTGTCGACGGAGAGGGAGTCGACGTGGCTGGCGGCCGGCACCTGGTAGGTGCGCCGGCCGGCGCGCGGGCCGCCGAGCCGGACGTCGAGCTTGCGCGGGACGGAGTCGGGGGCGAGGGAGTCGACGAGCCAGATCTCCCCGGCGCACTGGTAGACGACCCGGCGGCCGTCGCTGGAAGCGTGCCGGGCGTAGAACTCCTCGTGGTCGGTGTGGCGGCGCAGGTCGGTGCCGTCGGGCCGGCAGGAGTACAGGTTGCCGACGCCCTCGTGGTCGGAGAGGAAGCCGATGCGGCCGTCCACGAACATCGGGGCGTCGAGGTGGCCCTCGATGTCCTCCAGCAGCCGTTTGCCGTGCAGCCACAGCCGGCCGGTGGCACCGCCCCGGTACCGCTTCCAGGCGGCGGGTTCGTGCGGCGGCTTGCCGGTGAGCAGCAGGGTGCGGTGCTCACCGTCGATGTCGGCGACCTGGATGTCGGAGACGGGCCCCCAGGGCAGGCGCCCGCCGGGGCTGCCGTCCGTCGGCACCTTGTAGGCCCAGGAGTAGTAGGAGAAGGGCTGTCCCTGCGAGGTGACCGCGAGGACGTTGCCGTCCGGGTCCCAGCCGCAGACGCGGGTGTCGGTGGCGCCCCAGTAGCTGAGCCGGCGGACCGGCCCGCCGTGCACGGGGGCGAGGTGGATCTCGGGGTCGAGGCTGCGCCAGTTGGTGTAGGCGATGTGGCTGCCGTCGGGGGAGAAACGGGGGTGGCTGACCCTGGTCCGGTCGACGGTCAGGCGCCAGGCCCGGCCCACCGGATCTCCAGGGGGAACCAAGGGCGCGACCCAAAGATCGTCCTCGGTGGCGAAGCACAGGAGGTCGTCGTGCAGATGCGGGAAGCGGAGGTACGCGACGTCGTGACTCACCCCCCAATGCTTTCCGCGCCAGGGGGGCCTGGCAACTCGTACAGGTGATCCACACCACTCCCATTATCGAAACGGAACGGTTTCGTTTCGTTGAGGCGGGGGGTATGGTCTTATGAGTACGAAGTAGTTTCGTTCGGATGGGAGGTACGGAGATGACCGAGACGAGTGCGTCGCGGCGCAGCCGGATCACCCCCGAACGGCAGGCCGAACTGCACGAGGCGGTCCTCGACCTCCTGCGTGACGTCGGCTACGAGGCGCTGACCATGGACGCCGTCGCCGCCCGAACGAAGTCCAGCAAGGCCACCCTCTACCGCCAGTGGGGGAGCAAGCCGGAACTGGTCGCCAAGGCCCTGCGATGTACGCAGCCCGTCTCGCTGCGGGAGATCGACACGGGCAGCCTGCGCGGAGACTTCGCGCGCATGGTGGAGCACTCCGACGACGCGCAGATGGCCAAGGACACCGCACTGATGCGGGGTCTGACCCACGCCATCCACGAGAGCCCGGAACTCCACAAGGCACTGCGCGAACTGCTCGTCGACCCGGAGATCAACGGTCTCCAGCTGATGCTGCGGCGCGCGGTGGACCGGGGCGAGATCAGCCCGGACTGCCGTGCCCTCGACTTCGTACCCCACATGCTCATCGGGGCGTTCATCGCGCTCCCGCTGATCGAGGACCGTCCGGTGGACCGGACCTTCCTCGGTGACTTCATCGACGCCGTGGTGTTCCCCGCCCTCGGCGTCTGATCCTCCCCGCACGGACCCGTCCCCATAGCTCGTCGCTCGCTGCTGCTCCTGACACGCCGCTCTCGTCGTCGGGCCGGCTCATCCTGCCTTCCATCCCACGACCTGAACGGGAGAACCACCCTCGTGGCTACCTTCCTCTACCGGCTCGGCCGCGGCGCCTTCCGGCGCCGCGGGCTCGTCGCCCTCATATGGGTGGCGTTGCTGTTCGCCGCCGGATTCGGCGCGGCCTCGGCCGGCGCCCCCAGCTCCGGTTCGTTCTCGATCCCCGGCACCGAGGCCCAGAAGGCCTTCGACCTGCTGGAGAAGCGCTTCCCGGGCATGGCCGCCGACGGCGCCACCGCCCGCATCGTCATCAAGGCCCCGGCGGGCGCGAAGGTCACCGACCCCGGCCCCAAGGCCGAGGTCGAGAAGATCATCGACGACCTGAAGTCGGGTCCGGGCAAGGACCAGATCTCCTCGGTCACCGACCCGTACCAGGCGCAGGCCGTGAGCCAGGACGGCGCGACGACCTACATCAGCACCAAGTACAAGGTCAGCGGCATGGAGCTGACCGACGCGACCCGTGAGGCGCTCAAGGACTCCGGCAAGGAGGCCCAGGAGCACGGGCTGACCGTCGAGATCGGCGGTGACGCCCTGATGGCGGCGCCCGAGACCGGCTCCGGCGAGGTCATCGGCATCGTGATCGCCGGGATCGTGCTCGTCATCACCTTCGGCTCGCTGATCGCGGCCGGGCTGCCGCTGCTGACCGCGCTGATCGGCGTCGGCATCGGCATCTCCTCCATCACCGCGCTCGCCAACGTGCTGGACCTCGGCTCCACCACCTCCACGCTCGCGATGATGATCGGCCTCGCGGTCGGCATCGACTACGCCCTCTTCATCGTCTCCCGCTACCGCGTGGAGCTCGCCGAGGGCCGCGAGCGCGACGAGGCCGCCGGCCGCGCCGCCGGAACCGCCGGCTCGGCCGTCGTCTTCGCCGGTCTGACCGTGGTCATCGCCCTCGTCGGCCTGGCCGTCGTCAACATCCCGATGCTGACCAAGATGGGCGCCGCGGCCGCCGGCACCGTGGTCATCGCGGTGCTCGTGGCACTGACCCTCGTCCCGGCCATCCTCGGATTCGCCGGCAAGAAGGTCCTGCCGGCCGGTCGGAAGAGCAAGCTGTTCGGCAAGGGCAAGCCCGAGGGCCTGGGGCCCAAGGCCAACGGCGGCACCCGCTGGGCCCGCTTCGTGCTGCGCCGTCCCGTCATGGTGCTGCTGGCCGGTGTGATCGGCCTCGGCGTCATCGCGATCCCCGCGAGCAAGCTGGAGATGGGCCTGCCCGACGACGGCGCGCAGCCGGTCTCCACCACCCAGCGCAAGGCGTACGACCTGCTGTCCGACGGCTTCGGCCCCGGCTTCAACGGTCCGCTGATGGTGGTCGTGGACGGCGGCAAGGAGCTCGCCGACAAGACCGTCGACCAGATCAAGGGCCTCGACGGCGTGGCCGCGGTCACCCCGCCGATGCTCAACAAGGACGGCGACGCGGCGATCATCAACGTGATCCCGAAGGACCGCCCCTCCTCCACCCAGACGGAGGACCTGGTCCACGAGATCCGCGACGTCAGCGGGGACGAGGTCCTCGTCACCGGCCAGACCGCGATGAACATCGACTTCTCGCAGAAGATGAACGACGCGCTGCTGCCCTACCTCGCACTCGTCGTCGGTCTCGCCTTCCTGCTCCTGATGCTGGTGTTCCGCTCGGTGCTGGTTCCGCTCAAGGCGGCCCTCGGCTTCCTGCTCTCGGTCGTCGCCGCCCTCGGCGCGGTCGTCGCGGTCTTCCAGTGGGGCTGGCTCGGCTCGCTCTTCGGGGTGGAGCAGACCGGTCCGATCATGTCGATGATGCCGATCTTCATGGTGGGCGTGGTGTTCGGCCTGGCCATGGACTACGAGGTCTTCCTCGTCACCCGCATGCGGGAGGCGTACGTCCACGGCGAGCGTCCCGGCCAGGCCGTGGTGACCGGTTTCCAGTACAGCGCCCGGGTGGTCGTGGCCGCCGCCGTCATCATGATCGCGGTGTTCTCCGGCTTCATCGGAGCCAGCGAGCAGATGGTCAAGATGATCGGCTTCGGCCTGGCCGTCGCCGTCTTCTTCGACGCCTTCATCGTCCGCATGACCATCGTCCCGGCGGTGCTCGCCCTGCTCGGCCACAAGGCCTGGTGGCTGCCGAAGTGGCTCGACCGGCTGCTGCCGAACGTGGACGTCGAGGGCGAGAGCCTGCGCAAGCACCTCGCCGCCGAGTCCTCCGACGGCCCGGAGGGCCCGGGCAAGAGCCGCGAGCTGGTCAACGCGTAACCGCTCCCGCGCACGCCCTCGTACGACGGTCCCGGCCCCGCACCTCCCGATCACCGGGGGGTGCGGGGCCGGTCCCGTTCAGGCGAGCCGGCGCCCGGCGGGGGCGGGGGCGTTCGTACGGCGCAGGAAGCGGCGCAGGGCCGCGATGTCGAACTGCAGCACGGCCACGCCTTCGGGGGAGTGGAACTCGACGACCGCCTGGACGCGGCCGCAGGGCCAGACGCGTACGTCTCCGGTTCCGGTCGGAGTCTGGAGCCCGGCTTCCAGCAGGGCGCGGGGGAACACCCACTCGTTCTCCGTGCCCTCGGGGGACAGCTCGGCGGGGAAGACGATCCGTACGGCCAGCGGTTCGGACTCGGCGAAGCGCAGGGCCACCGGAATCTTCCGGTAGAGGGGGTCGTCGCTGATCACGCGCGCGATCACGCGCTCCTCGACGGAGGTGGCGGTCACTGGGAGATTCTCGGCGGTGGCTGACACGACAAGACTCCTCTTTTCGGAACTTTTGCGTCCGTTTGTCCTCCAGCCTCGCACATTCCGACGAAACCGCACGGGGCCATTTGTGACGCCGACGCTGTTGCCAACGGTTTGCAACTAGGCACTATTCTTGGACGGCTGAAAACTGCGAGAAAGCGGAGCCCCCATGCACGTGCCCGACGGATTCATCAACGCACCCGTATCGGTGGCCGCCGGAGTGGCGGCGGCCGGCGCGGTCGCCGTCAGCCTGCGAGGCGCCCGCCGCGAACTCGACGAGCGCACCGCGCCGCTCGCCGGGCTCGTCGCCGCCTTCATCTTCGCCGTTCAGATGCTGAACTTCCCCGTCGCCGCCGGCACCAGCGGGCACCTGCTCGGAGGGGCGCTCGCCGCGATACTCGTCGGCCCCTACACCGGCGTGCTGTGCGTGTCGGTGGTCCTCCTCATGCAGGGCATCCTCTTCGCCGACGGCGGGCTGACCGCCCTCGGCGTCAACATCACCGTCATGGGCGTCGTCACCGTCGTCGTCGCCTACGCGGTCTTCCGCGGACTGCTCAAGATGCTGCCGGCCGGCCGCCGCTCCGTGACCGTCGCCGCCTTCGCCGGGGCCCTGCTCTCGGTCCCGGGCGCGGCCGCCGCCTTCACCGCCATCTACGCCATCGGCGGCACCACCGACGTACCCATCGGCAAGGTGTTCACCGCGATGGTCGGCGTACACGTCCTCATCGGCATCGGCGAGGCCGCCATCACCGCGGCGACCGTGGGCGCCGTGATCGCCGTACGGCCCGACCTCGTGCACGGGGCGCGCGGCCTGAGCGCCCCGCTGAAGCTGCGCGTCGGCGGCGAACTCGTCGACGCGCCGGCGGCCGCCGCCGCGCCCGTCGCCGCCCGCTCCACCACGAAGGTGTGGGTCACCGGCCTGGTCACCGCCCTCGTCCTGGCCGGCTTCGTCTCCTTCTACGCCTCCGCCAGCCCCGACGGCCTGGAGAAGGTCGCCGCCGACCAGGGCATCGACGCCAAGGTCCAGGAGCACGCCGCCAAGGACTCCCCGCTCGCCGACTACTCCGTCAAGGACGTCGCCGACGCCCGCCTCTCCGGCGGCCTCGCGGGCGCCCTCGGAGTCGGCGCGACCGTGGCCGTGGGCACCGGGATCTTCTGGGCCGTACGGCGCCGCCGCACGACCCAGCCCTCGGCCGAGCCGTCGGCCGCGGTCTGATGGGCGCGGGACACGCCCACAAGCTGTACCGGACCGCCCGCACGCCCGTCCACGACCTGCCCCCGCACTGCAAGCTGGCGGCGACCTTCGCCTTCGTCGTGGTCGTCGTCTCCACACCGCGCGAGGCGGTGTGGGCCTTCGGGGTGTACGCGCTCCTCATCGCGGCCGCCGCCGCCGCGGCCCGCATCCCGGCCGGCTTCCTGCTGCGCAGGCTGCTGATCGAGATCCCCTTCGTCGCCTTCGCCGTGCTCATGCCGTTCGTCGCGCAGGGCGAACGCGTGGAGGTCCTCGGCATGTCGCTCAGCGTCTCCGGGCTGTGGGGCGCCTGGAACGTCCTGGCCAAGGGCACGCTCGGCGTCGCCGCCTCCGTCCTGCTCGCCTCGACGACGGAACTGCGGGCACTGCTGCTCGGGCTGCAACGACTGAAGCTGCCTCCGCTGCTCGTACAGATCGCCTCCTTCATGATCCGCTACGGGGACGTCATCGGCGACGAGCTGCGCCGGATGTCCATCGCCCGCCGCTCGCGCGGCTTCGAGGCCAGAGGCATCCGCCACTGGGGGGTGCTGGCCAAGACGGCCGGCGCGCTGTTCATCCGCTCCTACGAGCGCGGCGAGCGGGTCTACCTCGCGATGGTCAGCCGCGGCTACGCCGGCTCGATGCCGGTGATCGACGAAGTCGTGGCCACCCGCGCCCAGTGGGCGTACGCGGCGACGCTCCCGGTGACGGCCCTCGCCGTCTGTCTGATGGGATGGTCCCTGTGACCCCTGCCGACTCTCCCTCCCCCGCTGCCCCTCCTTCCCTTGAAGTGACCGGCCTCGCCTACGCCTACCCCGACGGCCACCAGGCCCTCTTCGGGGTGGACCTGAGCGTCGGGCGCGGCGAGCGGGTCGCCCTGCTCGGCCCCAACGGCGCCGGCAAGACCACCCTCGTGCTGCACCTCAACGGGATCCTGGGCGGCGGGGTGGGCTCGGTGGCCGTGGCCGGGCTGCCGGTGGAGAAGCGGAACTTCGCCGAGATCCGCCGCCGGGTCGGGATCGTCTTCCAGGACCCCGACGACCAGCTGTTCATGCCGACCGTCCGCGAGGACGTGGCCTTCGGCCCCGCGGCCGCGGGTCTGCGCGGCGCGGAGCTGGAGGAACGGGTGCGGGACGCGCTGGAGCAGGTCGGCATGGCGGACTTCGCCGACCGGCCCCCGCACCACCTGTCCTTCGGCCAGCGCCGCCGGGTGGCCGTCGCCACGGTCCTCGCCATGCGGCCGGAGATCCTCGTCCTCGACGAGCCCTCGTCCAACCTCGACCCGGCCTCGCGCCGCGAGCTCGCGGACATCCTGCGCTCGCTCGACGTGACCGTGCTGATGGTGACCCACGACCTGCCGTACGCACTGGAGCTGTGCCCGCGCTCGGTGATCCTCAGCGAGGGGGTCATCGCCGCCGACGGCCGCACCCAGGAGCTGCTGTGCGACGAGGAGCTGATGCGGGCGCACCGCCTGGAGCTGCCGTTCGGCTTCGACCCGCGCTCGCCCCTTCTGACGCGCCCCTCGCACTGATCGGCGCCGGGGCGCCTCCCGGGCTTCGAGCCGCTGCGTCGGCCTCCGTCCGCCGGTCGGGGGCCGGGCCCGGTGAGTCGTTCCGGGGGCCCGGGAAGCAGGGCCGTCCAGCAGGCGTTGCATCGTTGCGTAGGCGCCGTCGGGGCGCCGCGGCAGGTGCTGGGAGTAGACGTGGATGTCCACGGGTCGGTGGCGGAGGGCTTCGAGCCCGTCCGCGAGGCTTTCGTACGCAATTTCGAGGTGCTCGGTGACCGGGGCGCGGCGGTGGCCGTCTACCGGGACGGCCGCAAGGTCGTCGACCTGTGGGGCGGCACGAAGGACGCCGACGGCGGCGAAGGCGCCGAGCCCTGGGGCGAGGACACCGCGCAGATAGTCCGCTCCGCCACGAAGGGCGTGGCCGCCGCCGTGCCGCTGCTGCTGCACCAGCGCGGCCTGCTGGACCTGGACGCGCCGGTCGGCTCGTACTGGCCGGAGTTCAAGACGGGCGGCAAGGAGAAGACGCTCGTCCGCGACCTGCTCTCCCACCGGGCCGGCGTTCCGGCACTGGACCGGGGGCTGACCGTCGCCGAGGCCGCGGACGGGGTCAGCGGGGCGCACGCGGTCGCCGCGCAGCGGCCCTTCTGGGAACCCGGCACCGAGCACGGCTACCACGCGCAGACCTTCAGCTGGCTGGTCTCCGAGCTGGTGCTCCGGGCCACCGGCCGCACCATCGGCTCGTTCCTGGCGGAGGAGATAGCCGAGCCGCTGGGGCTGGACTTCTGGATAGGTCTGCCGGAGGCCGAGGCGCACCGGGTGGGCCGGGTGGCTCCCGTCGACCCGCCGGAGCGCGCGGGCCTGCTGAAGACCCGGCCGCGGCGGAACGTCTCCGAGGCGTACGCCGACCCGGACTCCCTCACCCGTCGCGCCTTCGCGGCCATCGACCCCCAGCCGGACGAGAACGACCCCGTGTACCAGGCCGCCGAGCTCCCCGGCTCGGCCGGCATCGGCACGGCCCGCGCCCTGGCCCGCTTCTACGGGGCCACCATCGGCGTGGTCGAGGACGGCGCCCGCGTCTTCACCCCGGAGACCACCGCGCTGGCCGGCCGGGAGCTGTCGTCGGGCCCCGACCGGGTGCTGGTCGTGAACACCCGCTTCGGCCCCGGCTACATGCTGCACGGCCCTTCCTCCCCGCTGCTCTCCCCGGCCTCCTTCGGCCACCCGGGCCGCGGCGGCTCCCTGGCCTTCGCGGACCCGGAGGCGGGCATCGGCTTCGGCTACGTCACCAACGCCCACGCCAAGTCGGTCACGGCCGACCCGCGTGCGCAGGCGCTGGTGCGCGCCCTGAAGTCGGCGCTCTAGCCTTCGCGTACGTCGGCGAGCGTGGCACCCGCGTGCGCGATGAGCTCTTCGGGGGCCATCGGGAACACGGTGTTCGGGGTGCCGGCGGCCGCCCAGACCTCGGTGTGGGCCAGCAGGGACCGGTCGGCCAGCACCCGGGTGCGGGTCCGGTGCCCGAAGGGCGGGACCCCGCCGATGGCGTAGCCGGTGGTTTCCCGGACCACGGCCGCGTCCGCCCGGGTGACCTTCCCCGCGCCGAGCTCGCGTCGTACGGCCTCGACGTCGACCCGTGAGGCGCCGTCCATGAGGACCAGTACGGGGACCCCGTCCGCGGCGAAGATCAGCGACTTCACGATCTGGCTGAGCTCGCAGCCGATCGCGGCGGCGGCGTCGGCGGCCGTACGGGTCCCTTCGGGGAAGCTCCGGACGGCGAGCTCGAGCCCCAGCCCGGCGAGGGCCTCGGCGAACAGGGGGTGCGTGGGGGTGGTCGTCATGGGGGGACGCTAGCGCCGCGGTCGGTGGCGGGTCGAGGAGGTTTCCCCCGGGGCCGGCCTGCCGGGTGCGGCGCCGCTGCCGGGGCGCTGCCCCGGACCCCGCTCCTCAAACGCCGGAGGGGCTGGGTGGTGTCCCCTGGGCGGGACCTGCCTGTCGGGGCTCCGCCCCGGCAGCGGTGGCCCGCCCGGAGGCCCGGCCCGACCCCGCCCGGGAGGGCTACCCGGCGTTCAGGACCTCCGCCACGATCGGGCCCGCCGTCTCGCCGCCGTGGCCGCCCGCTTCGACCATCGCCGCCGCGGCCACGTCGCCGCTGAAGCCGGTGAACCAGCTGTCCGGGCTGCCCGCGCCGTCGACCTCCGCGGAGCCGGTCTTCGCTCCCTTGTCCGAGCCGCCCACGGAGGCCATCGCCTCGCGGGCGGTGCCGTTCGTCGCCGTCAGCCTCATCATCTTCACCAGCTGCGCCGACACCCCCGGCTTCAAGGAGCGCGAGGCGGTGGCCAGGGTGCGTCCGTCCAGCGCGGCCTTCACGATCACCGGCTGACGGAACACCCCCGTCCGGGCCGTCGCCGTGATCGAGGCGACGTTCAGCGGGTTCATCGTGATCGTGCCCTGGCCGATGTACGCGGCGGCCGCGCCCGACCCGGAGGCCTCCGGGACCGACCCGTCCCGCGAGGCGATCCCGGTCTTCCAGTCCAGCCCGATGCCGAAGACCTCCTTCGCCTCACGCGGCAGCGCCCCGTTGTCGCCCACGTTGTCGATCAGGCTGATGAAGGCGGTGTTGCAGGACCTGGCGAAGCTCGACGCGAAGGTCTCCCCCTCCGACTTGAAGTTGTTCAGGTTGTGGAAGGTCCGCCCCTCCCACGTGGCGGTGGCGGGGCAGGCGGCCGGCTTGTCCGCCGACACCAGACCCTTCTCGATCAGCATGGCCCCCGTCACGATCTTCATCGTCGAGCCCGGCGCCCGCGCCCCCCGCATCGCCGCGTTGAAGCCGTCCTTGCGGTGGTTGGCCACGGCCAGGATCTCGCCCGTGCTCGGCTGGACCGCGACCACCGAGGCCTCGGGGTACTTCGCCACCGCCTTTTCCGCCGCGGCCTGCACATCGGCGTCCAGCACGGTCCGGATCTCCCCCGGCTTGCCCTCGGCCAGCGTCATCAGGGTCCGCCTGGGGTCGTTCGGGGTGAACGGTTCGATCCACACCTCCGCCCCCTTCACGCCGCCCGCCTTCTCCCCGTACGCCTTGCGCAGGTCGTCCAGTACGGCCCGCAGCGAGGGGTACTGCTCCGCGGTCAGCTCCTTGCCGTTGCGGTCGAGCGCCTTGACCGGCGGGGTCGCGGGGGAACCCGCGCGCAGCCTCTCGCCCCGCTGGAGCTGCGGGTGGATGATCGAGTCCTTCCAGTCGACCAGGGGCTTCCCGGTGGTCAGCCCGCGCACCACGGTGAGCTCGGAGTCGTAGACGAGGGGCTTGGTGGTCCCCTCGTACGTGATCTCGGCCTCCACCTTGAAGGGCACGCTGGTGCCGTTGTACGCGCCGGGGGTGATCACGACCTTGGACACCAGCGCCTTCGCCTTGAACTCGCTGACGGCGGGCTGCGCGTCATGCTCGTTGTTCGTGAGCGCGCCCGCCGCGGCCGAGTCCCCGGCGGCCCAGGCGGCGAGGAAGGCCTTCGCGGTGGCGGCGGTTTCCTTGTCGGTGATCGGCCCGCTGCCCTTGGCCGCCTGGACGGAGGTCGTGTCGTCCTTCGCGCCGTCCTTCCCGTTGCCGCTGTCCCCGACCAGCGCGTACACCCCGTACCCGGCGCCGCCGACGAGTGCGAGGAACACCCCGCCGACCACAGCGCCCTTTGCCGCCCCGTTCATTTCGAACCCTCCCCCGAGCCCACAGTTCTCTGAACATGTTCAAAGATCTTTTGGTGTGGACCTTACGCCGCGTCGCCGCCCGACTTCGCTCTTGTTACCGGAACGGAACCTCGATGGCCGAAAGGAGCCGGTAAACGGCAGGAGGGCCTTCCCGTGTTCGGGAAGGCCCTCCTGCGGACGGGACCGGTCAGACCCAGGTGTCCAGCCACATCCGGCCCCGCCACGAATCCATCGGCAGGGTCTGACCCGTGTAGATCGGCCAGAAGTAGATGAAGTTCCACGCGATCAGCAGCACCAGCACACCCGCCCCGATCGCGCCCAGGGCCCTGCGGCGTTCCGAGGAGCCGGCCGGCCCCAGCAGGGCCCCGATCATCATCGCCACCGCCAGGCACAGGTAGGGGACGAAGACCACCGCGTAGAAGTAGAAGATCGTCCGCTCCTGGTAGTTGAACCAGGGCAGCAGACCCGCGCCCAGCGCGCACGCGATCGCGCCCGCCCGCCAGTCGCGCCGGAAGAACCACCGCCACAGCACGTACAGCAGCGCGAAGCAGCCCGCCCACCACAGCAGCGGGGTGCCCAGAGCCAGCACCTCGCGGGCGCACTTGCCCGTCTCCGTCGCCGGGCAGCCGTCCGTGCCGGGCGCGGGGGACTCGTAGAAATAGGAGACGGGCCGGCCCAGGACCAGCCAGCTCCACGGGTTCGACTCGTAGGTGTGCCCCGAGGTCAGACCGACGTGGAACTTGTAGACCTCGGTCTCGTAGTGCCACAGGCTCCGCACCCACTCCGGCAGGAACGACAGCGAGCTCTTCTGGTCGTACTTGGCCGCCCAGTCGCGCAGGTAGCCGCCCTTGCCGTTGTCCGGGCTGAAGATCCACCCCGACCAGGAGGCCAGGTACGTGACGATCGCGACCGGGACGGTCGACAGGAACGCGGGCAGCGCGTCGCGGCGCAGCATCGACGCGTACGGGGCCCCCGCGCCCGCCGTACGGCGCGCGGCCGCGTCCCACAGCACGGTCAGGACACCGAAGAACGCCAGCGCGATGAAGCCGTTCCACTTCGTGCCGGCCGCCAGACCCAGGCAGACGCCCGCCAGGATCCGGTACGGGCGCAGGCCCAGCCGCAGCGTCTCGGCGATCTTCAGATCGGGCCGGGTACGACCCTCCTCGTCCACCGGGAGCGCGTCCGCGAGCCGGGCCCGGGTCCTGTCCCGGTCGATGAGCAGCGCCCCGAACGCGGCCAGCACGAAGAACATCAGCACCAGGTCGAGCAGCGCGGTGCGGCTCATCACCAGGTGCAGCCCGTCCACCGCGAGCAGCGCGCCCGCCAGGCACCCCAGGAAGGTGGAGCGGAACAGCCGGCGCCCGATCCGGCACAGCATCAGCACCGACAGGGTGCCGAGCAGAGCGGTCATGAACCGCCAGCCGAAGGGGGTGAATCCGAACATCCACTCGCCGAGCCCGATGACCCACTTGCCGACGGGCGGGTGCACGACGTAGCCGGCGTCCGCCGGGAGGGCGACCGCGTGCGGATTGTCGAGGATCAGCTTGTCGATGTCCTTGGGCCAGCTCGCCTCGTACCCCTGCTTGATCGTGGCCCAGGCGTCCTTGGCGTAGTACGTCTCGTCGAATATCACCGCCTTCGGGCTGCCCAGGTGCACGAACCTCAGCACTCCCGCGACCAGCGCCACCAGCACCGGCCCCGCCCACGCCAGGATCCGGTTCCACGTCCCCCACACCTCGGGCCGCAGCCCGAAGGTCATCCACAGCTGTGGGGACGGCTGCGCGTACGGCGGCACCAGGCGGCCGCGGAGGTCCGCGCGCGCGGACGCGCCGGCGGGCGGTGCGTAACCGAAGCCGCGCAGGCGGCGCAGCCAGGTGGGCTGCTCTTCGGCCCGTCCCGACGGCAGGGCGGGAGGTGCCCCCGCGGGGCTGGGCGGCGGCGTCGCGGTACTGGTCACCGGCACATCGTAGGGAAGAGATCTGTGTGCGCCCCAGTACCCGGGGGGCGGCGGGCCACGGGACTGAGAGGATGGGCCGGTGACGACTGACCAGCCCCTCCGCACCGAACCCTCCTCCACAGGCGTGCTCGTCCTCGCCGGGACGCCCATCGGCGATCTCGCGGACGCCCCGCCGCGGCTCGCGGCCGAGCTGGAAAGGGCCGACGTGGTCGCCGCCGAGGACACCCGCCGGCTGCGCCGACTGACCCAGGGGCTCGGCGTGCACACCACGGGGCGCGTCGTCTCGTACTTCGAGGGCAACGAGTCCGCGCGCACCCCCGAGCTCGTCGAGGCGCTGGAGGACGGCAAGCGCGTACTCCTGGTGACCGACGCCGGCATGCCGTCGGTCTCCGACCCCGGCTACCGGCTCGTGGCCGCCGCCGTGGAGAAGGACATCAAGGTCACCGCCGTCCCCGGACCCTCCGCCGTGCTCACCGCGCTCGCCCTGTCCGGGCTGCCCGTGGACCGCTTCTGCTTCGAGGGGTTCCTGCCGCGCAAGGCGGGCGAGCGCCTCGGCCGGCTGCGCGAGGTCGAGGGCGAGCGGCGCACCCTCGTCTACTTCGAGGCCCCCCACCGGCTCGACGACACCCTGGCCGCGATGGCCGAGGTCTTCGGCGCGGACCGGCGGGCCGCCGTGTGCCGCGAGCTGACGAAGACGTACGAGGAGGTCAAGCGCGGCGGCCTCGGCGAGCTGGCGGCCTGGGCGGCCGAGGGCGTGCGCGGGGAGATCACCGTCGTGGTCGAGGGGGCCCCCGCGGCCGGACCCGGGGACGTGGACGCCGAGGAGCTGGTGCGGCGGGTGCGGGTGCGAGAGGAGGCGGGGGAGCGCCGCAAGGAGGCCATCGCGGCGGTCGCGGCGGAGGCCGGAGTACCCAAGCGGGAAGTGTTCGACGCGGTCGTCGCGGCAAAGAATGTGGCTCAAAAGGTGCCCCAGGTCGGTAAAGAGCTAACCTGAAAAGCAAAGCTCAGACCGCGCACCGGGCGCTTTGGGGCATGAGTCGCCCAAAGACCGTCCAACAGTAGACAGGGCCTGATGCGCTCCCGCCCGAAGAGGCGTCCACTGGCAATGGCACCAGTGGAACAAGAGGAGCTGGCATGAGTGAGATCGCTGACACCCCGGTACCCGTAGCCGCCGCGGTACCCGGCCCTGTATCCGCTCCCGTGCAGACCGTGCACGAGGCGTACTCCTTCGCCTGCATGAAGTGCGGATACGCCTGGGAGCAGGCCTACGCGATAGAACACCACACGGACGGCAAGGGCGAGCCGTTCATCATGTACAAGGTCGGCGGCGAGCGGGTGCCCTCCCCGCTGTCCAACCCGACCTGCATGAACTGCGGCGGCCACGTCGTGCGGATCATGCGGGCCGGTCAGGTCTCCTCGGTGCTCGGCACGATCGACAGGCTCTACCACCACCGCATCGCACCCGGGATCGCCGGGCCGGTGCCGGCCGGGGCGAACGTCCCCCGGACCCCCAAGCCGCGCACGCACGACTCCCCGGGACCCGTGCCGGTGGACGAGCCGGAGCGGGGCCGGGGCCGGCTCTCCCGGCTGATGGGGATCTTCCGCCGGTCATAAGATCGGCCGCATGAGCTCCTCCTCGAAAGACGCGCCGCCGCCGCTGCCCGAACCCCTGCGGGTGGCGGTCGCGGATTCGCACACCCACCTGGACATGCAGTCCGGCACCGTCGAGGAGGGCCTCGCGAAGGCCGCCTCCGTCGGGGTGACCACCGTCGTCCAGGTGGGCTGCGACGTGAAGGGCTCCCGGTGGGCCGCCGAGACCGCGGCGGCGTACGAGAACGTCCACGCGGCCGTGGCCCTGCACCCCAACGAGGCCCCCCGCATCGTGCACGGGGACCCCGACGGCTGGTCCCGGCAGGGCGCGCGGGCGGGCGGCGGCGACGCGGCCCTCGACGAGGCGCTCGCGGAGATCGAGGCGCTGGCCGCCCTCGACCACGTCAAGGCGGTCGGCGAGACCGGGCTGGACTACTTCCGCACCGGGCCGGAGGGGATGGCCGCGCAGGAGCGTTCCTTCCGCGCCCACATCGAGATCGCCAAGCGGCAGGGCAAGGCACTCGTCATCCACGACCGCGAGGCCCACGCGGACGTACTGCGCGTACTGCGCGAGGAGGGCGCCCCGGAGCGGACCGTCTTCCACTGCTACTCCGGGGACGCCGACATGGCCCGGGAGTGCGCCGCCGCCGGGTACTACATGTCCTTCGCGGGGACCGTCACCTTCAAGAACGCGGCCCCGCTGCGCGAGGCCCTGGCCGTGGCCCCGCTGGAACTCGTCCTCGTGGAGACCGACGCCCCCTACCTGACCCCGGCGCCGTACCGCGGACGGCCCAACGCGCCGTACCTCATTCCGCTGACGGTGCGCGCCATGGCCGCCGTGCGCGGCATCGACGAGGACGCGATGGCCACGGCCCTGGCGGCCAACACGGCCCGCGCCTTCGACTACTGACACCACCCGACGCCACCCTGAGTAGTCGTACGACTTTGGACTGTGACGACTCCTCCGCTAAGGTGCCGTGCCCCGAACCAGCGGGTGCCGACCACCAGGGGAGCGAGCGTCGTGAGCGATACGCAGGGCAGTCACCGCCGCGGCCGTCCCGGGCCGGGACCCGGGCCGGGACCCGGGCCGACCGCCGCGGCCGCCTCCGTGCCTGCACCGGGGCCGGCCTCCGGCCCGGGCTTCGGGCCGGCTCCCGAACCCGCCTTCGGCCCGGCCGCCGTGCAGGGGAGCGGCTTCGAGGCCGCACCGGGCCCTGCGCCCGGGTCCGGACAGGAGCCGGCCTCCGGGTCCGCACCGGGGCCCGGCTTCGGGTCCGATCCCTGGTACGCCTCCGGGGCCGCGCCCGGGGCGGACGCCCCGGAGGTGCCGGCGCCGCGGGGCGGCGGCCGTGGCGCTCGGCGGCGGGCCCGGGGACAGGGCCCCGAACGGCCGACCGCCCCCGCCCCTGCCCCTGCGTCCGCCCCTGCCCCCGCCCCCGCCCCGCAGGATGCCGCACCGGCCGGGGGCCGCCGCCGGGGCGCAGCGGGCGGTGAGCCGGCCGCCGCCCCGCCGGGGCCGGGACGACGGCGCGGCGCCGCGGACGCCCCGCCCGGCGCAGAGGCCCCGCCGGGGCCCGGAAGGCGCCACGCCGGGGCCCCCGCCCAGGCCGGCCCCGGCACGGGCCGCCGGGGCCAAGACCCCGCCCCCTCGTCGGCCCCCGCCGGCACCGGCCGCCGCCGAAGCGGAGAGCCCGCCCCCCTGCCGGCCCCCGCCGGACCCGGCACCGGCCGCCGCCGGGGCGCAGAGCCCGCCACGGTGCCGGCGCCCGCGGGTACCGGCCGCCGCCGGGGCGGGGAGGCCGCCACCCTGCCGGCCCCGGCCGGGCCCGGCACCCGTCGGCGGCGGGCCGCGGTCGTACCCCCGCCCGGACCGGGAGGGACCTGGCGGCGGATCGTGCCGCAGGCACTCGTCGTCGCCTTCCTCGCCGGCGGCACCACCGCCTTCGTCGCCGCGGACAAGACGGTCCGGCTCACCGTGGACGGCGTCCCGAAGAACCTCCACACCTTCGCCGACGACGTCGACGAACTGCTGGCCTCCGAAGGCCTCGGCGTCGGCCCCCACGACCTCGTCGCCCCCGCCCCCGGCGAACCCCTCGACGACGGCGAAGAGGTCATCGTCCGCTACGGCCGCCCCCTGCGCCTGACCCTCGACGGACAGCCCCGCCAGGTGTGGACGACCGCCCGCACCGTCGAGGGCGCCCTGCACCAGCTCGGCATCCGCGCCGAGGGCGCCTACCTCTCCTCCCCCCGCACGGCCCCCGTCCCCCGCACGGGCCTCGCCCTCAGCGTCCGCACCGAACGCAGCGTCACCTTCCTCGCCGACGGCAGCGAGCGCACCATCCGCACCAACGCGGCCAGCGTCCAGGAGGCCCTCGACCAGGCCGGCATCACCCTCCACGGCCAGGACACCACCTCCGTCCCCCCTGACTCCTTCCCGCGCGACGGCCAGACCGTCACCGTCCTGCGCATCACCGGCACCCGCGAGGTCCGGGAGGAACGCATCCCCTACGCCGTCGAGAAGACCGAGGACCCTTCCCTCTTCACCGGCACCGAGGTCGTCGAACGCGCCGGCCGGCCCGGCGCCCGCCGGGTCACCTACGGCCTGCGCACCGTCAACGGGGTCCGGCAGAAGCCGCGCCGCATCGCCGAGGAGATGGTCCGCGAGCCCGTCACCCAGCTGGTCAGGGTCGGCACGAAGCCGCTGCCCACCTCCGTCTCCGGCGCCGACGGCCTCGACTGGGCCGCCCTCGCCCAGTGCGAATCCGGCGGCCGCCCCTCCGCGACCGACGCCTCGGGAACGTACGGGGGCCTCTACCAGTTCGACGTCCGCACCTGGCAGGCCCTCGGCGGCAGCGGCCGCCCCCAGGACGCGCCCGCCTCCGAGCAGACGTACCGGGCGAAGAAGCTCTACGTGCAGCGGGGGGCGAGCCCGTGGCCTCACTGCGGCCGTAGTCTTGCCCGGTGAGCACCGCAGAGCAGCAGCCCAACGAGAACCCCCCCACCCCTTCCGACGCCCTCCTCGGCCCGGCCGACATCCGGGAGCTGGCCGCCGTACTCGGCGTGAAGCCGACGAAGCAGAAGGGGCAGAACTTCGTCATCGACGCCAACACGGTGCGCCGGATCGTGCGCACCGCCGAGGTGCGGCCCGACGACGTGGTCGTCGAGGTCGGGCCGGGGCTGGGCTCGCTGACGCTCGCTCTGCTGGAGGCCGCCGACCGGGTCACCGCCGTCGAGATCGACGACATCCTCGCGGCCGCTCTGCCCGCCACCATCGAGGCGCGGATGCCCGACCGCAAGGACCGCTTCGCGCTCGTCCACTCCGACGCCATGCTGGTCACGGAGCTGCCCGGGCCGGCGCCCACCGCGCTCGTCGCCAACCTGCCCTACAACGTGGCCGTCCCCGTCCTGCTGACCATGCTCGACCGGTTCCCGAGCATCGAGCGGACCCTCGTCATGGTGCAGTCGGAGGTCGCCGACCGGCTCGCCGCCGAACCCGGCAACAAGGTCTACGGGGTCCCCTCCGTCAAGGCCAACTGGTACGCGCACGTCAAGCGGGCCGGCGCCATCGGCCGCAAGGTCTTCTGGCCGGCGCCCAACGTCGACTCGGGCCTCGTCTCCCTCGTCCGCCGCACCGAGCCGATCAAGACCACCGCCTCGAAGGCGGAGGTGTTCGCGGTCGTGGACGCCGCCTTCGCCCAGCGCCGCAAGACGCTGCGCGCCGCACTGGCCGGCTGGGCCGGTTCCGCGGCGGGCGCCGAGGAGGCGCTGGTCGCCGCGGGGATCTCCCCGCAGGCGCGCGGGGAGTCCCTGACGGTGGAGGAGTTCGCCGCGATCGCCGAGCACAAGCCGCAGGCGGAGAGGCCGGCGCTGTGAGCACCCGTACGCACGAGAGCGTGACCGTACGGGTCCCCGCGAAGGTCAACGTCCAGCTGGCGGTGGGCGCGGCGCGCCCCGACGGCTTCCACGACCTCGCCAACGTCTTCCTCGCCGTCTCCCTCTTCGACGAGGTCACGGCGACGCCCGCGGACTCCCTCACCGTCACCTGCACCGGCCCGGACGCCGACCAGGTGCCGCTGGACCGTACGAACCTGGCCGCGCGGGCCGCCGAGATCCTCGCGGCGCGGGCCGGGCTCTCCCCCTCCGTCCACCTCCACATCGCGAAGAACATCCCGGTGGCCGGGGGCATGGCCGGCGGCAGCGCGGACGGCGCGGCGGCGCTGGTCGCCTGCGACGCGCTGTGGGGCCTGAACACCCCGCTGCCGCAGCTCCTCGACATCTGCGCGGAGCTCGGCAGCGACGTCCCCTTCAGCCTGGTCGGCGGGGCCGCGCTCGGCACGGGACGCGGGGAACTGCTGACCCCCGTGGAGGCGGGCACCTTCCACTGGGTGTTCGCGGTGGCCGACGGCGGGCTGTCCACGCCGGCGGTGTTCCGGGAGTTCGACCGCCTCGCCGAGGGCCGGGAGATCCCGGAGCCCGTGGCCTCCCCGGCGCTCCTCGCGGCCCTCGCCTCCGGGGACCCGGACGCGCTGGCGGCTGTCCTGGCCAACGACCTCCAGCCGGCCGCGCTGTCGTTGCGGCCGTCGCTGGCGGACACCCTGGCGGCGGGCACGGACGCCGGAGCCTTGGCCGCGCTGGTCTCCGGCTCCGGCCCGACCACGGCCTTCCTGGTCCGGGACGCCGAATCCGCCCTGAAGGTGGCCGCGGCCCTGGAAGCCTCCGGCACCTGCCGCACCACCCGCGTGGCGACCTCCCCGGCCCCCGGCGCCACGGTCCTGCCGTAGCCCCGCGGCTGAGATGCCACTGCGCGGCACCCTGGGCTCCGCCCAGACCCGCTCCTCAAACGCCGGAGGGGCTGGATTCGGCTCCTGCCGTCCGCCCAGGTGCGGCCGCCTGTGCCTCCGGCGGCGCCTCAATCGCCGGCGAGGCTGGATTCGGCTGCTGCCTCCGCCAAGTGCGGCTGCCGGCCCGGAGGGCAATGTCAGCCCAGCCAGAGGCAAACCAGCCCCGCCGGCGTTCGAGGCGCCGCCGGGGAAAATCCAGCCCCTCCGGCGTTTGAGGAGCGGGGGTCCGGGGGCGGAGCCCCCGCAACGGCGCCGCACGCAGCGGCAGAGCCGGCCCCGCCGCCGCTGAGGCAGGGGGCACCTCCCGGCGGTGGCCGGGGCAGGGTCGGGGCAGGGGTCCGGGGCAGTACTCAGGCGGGAGTTGAGTACCCGCACCCTGTCGGCGGAGCCGGGTCGCGCGCGAGCGTAGGGGCATGACAGCGAGCGCACGCGACATGGCCGAGGCCACCCCCGCCGGACGGGACCGGTACGTCGACCTGCTGAGGGTCGCCGCCCTCGGCACCGTCATCGGCGGGCACTGGCTGATGGCCGCCGTCAGCACCGGCGGCATAGGGAACCTCCTCGCCGTCGTGCCCGGGCTCCAGGTGCTCACCTGGGGGCTGCAGATCATGCCGGTGTTCTTCTTCGTCGGCGGGTTCTCGCACGCGCTGTCCTACCGCTCCCTGGCGCGCCGGAGCGACGGCCGGCCCGTCTACGCGGACTTCCTGCGCGCCCGGCTGCGCCGGCTGCTGCGGCCCACGCTCGTCTTCGTCGTCGTGTGGGCCGCCCTCGCGCTCGCCGTACAGCTGGCCGGGCACGGCAGCGGGCGGCTGGCCGGGGCCGCGCTGCGGATGGTCACGCAGCCGCTGTGGTTCATCGGGATCTACCTCGCCATGGTGGCCTTCACCCCGCCGCTGCTGAAACTGCACGAGCGCCACGGCTGGGCGGCCTTCGCCGGGCTGTTCGGCGCGGCCGTCGTCGTGGACGTACTGCGCTTCGCGCTCGGCGTTCCCTACGTGGAGTTCCTGAACTTCGCCTTCGTCTGGCTGGCCGTCCACCAGCTCGGCTTCCTCCGCGCCGACGGCCGGATCCGCCGTCCCGCCCTCCTCGCCGCCGCGGGCCTGGCCGGGGCCGCGCTGCTGGTGGCGTACGGCCCGTACCCGCTGTCCATGGTGGGGATGCCCGGCGAGAAGGTCTCCAACATGGCCCCGCCCACCCTGGCCCTGCTCTGCCACGGCCTGTGGCTCGTCGGCGCCGTCCAGCTCCTGGTGGGGCCCGCCGGCGCCTGGCTGGCCCGCCCCCGGGTCTGGCGCGGGGTCGTCGCCGCCAACGGGATCGCCATGACCGCCTTCCTCTGGCACCTCACCGCCATGCTCGCCGTGTACGGAGCCCAGCTCGCCCTCGGGATCGCCCTGCCCGAGCCCGCCACCGCCGCCTGGTGGGCGCAGGTGCCCGTACGGATCCTGGTGGCGGCCGCCCTGACCGGGGTCCTGGTCGCCCTGTTCCGCCGCTTCGAGGCCCCGCCGAGGCCGGCCGCGGCCCCCGCCACCGCGCCCACCACCGCGCCCACCACCGCCCCCGGGAGCGGCCCCCGCGCCGCCGCCGGCATCACCCTGTGCCTCCTCGGCATCCTCGGGCTCTCCATGACCGGCCTCGGCGGCCTGCTCGACGGGCACAGTGCCGTACTGATCGCCGTTCCCGTCACCGCGCCGGCCGCCATCGCGATGGCACTGGGCGGCTGGCTCCTGGTGGAACGGTCCGGCGCTGCCCGGCGCGTTAGGCTGAGGGGCTGATCCACACCCCTTCCCTGGAGCGCGTCTGATGGCCGTCAATCTGGTCAATGTCGAGGCAGTCAGCAAGGTGTACGGCACACGTACCCTGCTCGACGGCATCTCCCTCGGCGTATCCGAGGGGGACCGGATCGGTGTCGTCGGCCGCAACGGCGACGGCAAGACCACCCTCATCCGCATGCTGGCCAAGCTGGAGGAGCCCGACACCGGGCGCGTCACCCAGTCGGGCGGCCTGCGCATGGGCGTCCTGACCCAGCACGACTCCCTCGATCCCGCGGCCACCATCCGCCACGAGATCATCCGGGACATGGCCGACCACGAATGGGCCGGCAACGCCAAGATCCGCGACGTGCTGACCGGCCTGTTCGGCGGGCTCGACCTGCCCGGCTTCGGCCAGGGCCTCGACACCGTCATCGGCCCGCTCTCCGGCGGCGAGCGCCGCCGGATCGCGCTCGCCAAGCTGCTCATCGCCGACCAGGACCTCCTCGTCCTCGACGAGCCCACCAACCACCTCGACGTCGAGGGCATCTCCTGGCTGGCCGGCCACCTCCAGGCCCGCCGCTCCGCCCTCGTCTGCGTCACCCACGACCGCTGGTTCCTCGACCAGGTCTGCACCCGCATGTGGGACGTCCAGCGCGGAGACGTCCACGAGTACGAGGGCGGCTACAGCGACTACGTCTTCGCCCGCGCCGAACGCGAGCGGATCGCCGCCACCGAGGAGCAGAAGCGGCAGAACCTGATGCGCAAGGAGCTGGCCTGGCTGCGCCGCGGCGCCCCGGCCCGCACCTCCAAGCCGCGCTACCGCATCGAGGCGGCCAACGAGCTGATCGCCGACGTGCCGCCGCCGCGCGACAAGTCCGAGCTGATGCGCTTCGCCAACGCCCGCCTCGGCAAGACCGTCTTCGACCTGGAAGACGTCAGCGTCCACGCCGGCCCCAAGGTCCTCCTCAAGCACCTGACCTGGCACCTCGGCCCCGGCGACCGCATCGGCCTCGTCGGCGTCAACGGCGCCGGCAAGACCTCCCTCCTGCGCGCCCTGGCCGAAGCCGCCCGCACCCAGGGCGAGAGCCAGCCCGCCGCCGGCCAGGTCACCGTCGGCAAGACCGTCCGCCTCGCCTACCTCTCCCAGGAGGTCGGCGAACTCGACCCGTCCCTGCGGGTCCTGGAAGCAGTCCAGCGCGTACGCGACCGCGTCGACCTCGGCAAGGGCCGCGAGATGACGGCGGGCCAGCTGTGCGAGCAGTTCGGCTTCACCAAGGAGAAGCAGTGGACGCCCGTCGGCGACCTCTCCGGCGGTGAGCGGCGCAGGCTGCAGATCCTGCGCCTGCTGATGGACGAGCCCAACGTCCTCTTCCTCGACGAGCCCACCAACGACCTCGACATCGAGACCCTGACGCAGCTGGAGGACCTCCTCGACGGCTGGCCCGGCTCGATGATCGTGATCTCCCACGACCGGTTCTTCATCGAGCGCACCACCGACACGGTGATGGCCCTGCTCGGCGACGCGAGCCTGCGGATGCTGCCGCGCGGCCTGGACGAGTACCTGGAGCGCCGTCAGCGGATGATCGAGGCGGCCGCCCCGGCGCCCGCGCCGGCCGCCGCCGCCGCGAAGTCCACCTCCTCCGGGGACTCCCGCGCGGCCAAGAAGGAACTCCAGAAAATCGAGCGGCAGCTGAACAAGCTCTCCGACCGCGAGAGCAACCTGCACGCTCAGATCGCCGAGCACTCCACCGACTACGACAAGGTCGCCAAGCTCGACGCGGAACTGCGCGAACTCCTCTCGGAACGGGACGATTTGGAGATGCGTTGGCTGGAACTGGCCGAAGAGGCCCAGTAGCCGGAGCGCGGCGACAGACCCGATAACGGCGGCGTCACGGGCCGGTCCTCCCTTGGGAACAGGGGCGGACCGGCCCGCTCGTCGAAGGCCGTCAGTGATAGAAAGGTCATCCCCCCACGACCATCCGAAGCCGAAGGTTGCGCTGATGACCGAGCCGCCCCAGCCGCCGAACCAGCCGCCGACTCCTTCCGGTTACGGACACCTGCCCGGCCCGCCGCAGTCGTCCGGGTACGGCTTTCCGCCACAGGGAGCCAACCCGTACGCCCAGCAACAGCCCCTCCCGCAGCCGCAGCAACCACAGCAGTTCCAGCATCCCCAACAGCCCCCGACGCAGCCCGGGTACGGATACCCGCCGCCGCCCCCCGGCCTGCCCGGGATGCCGTCGCCCGCGCCCGGGATGCCTCAGAAGAAGAAGCTCACCGTACTGATCGCCGCCTCCGTGGCGGCGCTCCTGCTCATCGGAGGGGTCGGCTACATCGCCTTCTCCGGCGGGGACGACGACCCTAAGAAGCCCGTCGCGCAGGAGCCGCCCACCGACGGCAAACCCTCCGCGTCGAGCTCCGTGGACAAGGGCGACGGCAGCGGCGACGGAAGCCGGGAAGCGGACCTCAACTCGGGCCGCAAGCAGGGCGAGGGCAAGGTCCTCTGGCTCAAAACGGTCAAGATCGACGGCCCTGGCATGGGGGTGGATTCCCCGGGCCAGTGGGTGGCCGGCGACGCCGTCGTCAAGGGCGTCGGGAACTCCCTCACCGCCTACTCGGCCGCCGACGGCAAGGAGAAGTGGACACTGCCCTTCCCCGCCCCGATCTGCGCCACCACCCCGCAGACCACCACCGACGGCAAGACGGTCGTCATGTACAAGGACGGCGAGTCGGACAGCGCCTCCTGCACCCAGATGCGCGTGGTCGACCTGAAGACGGGCAAGGAGGTCTGGTCGAAGGAAGTACCCAAGGAAGGCCTCTTCGACCTCTTCACCAGCCCCTCGGTCGACATCACCGGCGACACCGTCGCCATCAGCCGCGGCGGCAACGCCAGCGCCTTCAGGATCAGCACCGGCGACAAGCTGTTCACCAGCAACCAGCCGGAGGGGTGCCGGCCCGACTCCTACACGGCCGGCAACGGCAAGATGATCGCCCTCGCCACCTGCGAGGACGAGAACCGCACCGTCGAGGTCCAGGGCACCGACCCGGTCACCGGCCAGAAGGGCTGGACCTTCCGGCTCCCCCCGAAGTTCAAGGTCACCGGCATCTACTCGGTGGACCCGCTCGTCCTCGACCTCGGCAAGGAGGAGAGCGAGGAGCGCTCCATCGTGGTCATCGGCCCCGACGGCAAGCAGACCGCCACCCTCACCGGCGAGGGCAACTTCCCCGTCGGCTGCGGCGACACCGGGCTCTTCCGGTCCGTGACGACGTGCGGTTCCTCCGTCGTCGCCGACAACACCCTCTACCTGGCCACCAAGGAGTCGGACGGCACGGCGAACGAGATCGTCGCCTTCGACCTGACCACCGGAAAGGCCAAGTGGCGTACCCCGGCCGGGGACAAGCGCACCATCACCCCGCTCAAGGCCGCGGACGGACAGCTGGTCTTCTACCGCGTGGCCGAGGAGGACAAGGGCGGCGAGATCCTCTCGATCCCCGCCGCCGGTGGCACCCCCACCGCACTCCTGCGCAACCCGTCGGGCCCCGCCGCTCCGATCGAGCACTCGTTCCGTCTCCCGAAGGTCGACTACGCGGACGGACGGTTCTTCATCTCCACCGGCCACCTGAAGGCCGAGGGCAAGGAAGAGAAGCTCCTCATGGCCTTTGGAAAGTGAACGTGTCCGACGAGCCGCCCACCGAGAGGCAGTAGAAAAGCATGAGTACCCCGCCGCCCCCCAGCCAGCCGCCGTCCGGCGGCTTCGGAGCGCCGCAGGATCCCCCGCCGGGCGGGTTCGCCCCGCCTCCGCCGCCCGGGCCGCCGGTGCCCGCGCAGCAGCCTCCCCAGCCCGCGACCATGCCGGTCCAGCCCGCTGCCCAGCCCGTGCCGCCGCCGGCCGCACCGCCGGCCCCCGGACAGCCCGCGTACGGATACCCGCAGCCCGGGCCCGGTTACGGCTACCCGCAGCAGCAGCCCGGCCCCGCCACCACGCCCATGTACGCGCCCCAGCCCCCGGCGGCGGGCGCCCCGACCGGCGGCAACGACAAGCGCAACCAGCTGATGATCGTCGGCGCGGCCCTCCTGGCCATCGTCCTCATCGTCGGCGGTGGACTGTGGTACGCCTCCGGCGACGGAGGGGACGACGGCGGCAAGCAGTCCACCGCGAGCGGCCCCGGCGCCTCCACGGACAACGACAAGTCCCAGGACGGCGGGTCGGGCACCGAGCGGGTCCCGTCGAACCCCAAGTCGAAGACGCTGTTCAACCTGCCGAGCCCGCAGCCGGCCGAGCAGGTCAACACCGTCGGCTCCTGGATCACCGACTCCACCTACGTGAAGTCCGACGTGAACAAGGTCGTCGGCTACAACCTGGTCGACGGCGGCAAGAAGTGGGAGATCCCGCTCCCGGGCGAGGTCTGCGGAGCGACCAAGCACGTCAGCCAGAACAAGTCGGCGATCCTCTTCAAGGCCGCCCAGCCGACGCCCGAGAAGAAGTACCTGCCGTGCACCGAGGTCGGCGTCATCGACCTGGAGGCGGGCAAGCTCGTCTGGTCCGCCAACGCCAAGAGCAGCAACGGCGGTGACAGGCCGGGGAACCTGGGCGAGGTCACGATCAGCGGCAACACCGTGGCCGCCGCCGACATCTCCATCGGCGGCGCCGCCTGGAACCTCGCCGACGGCAAGTCCCTGTGGTCCCCCAAGGTCGATGCCGAAAACTGCCGCGACACCGGCTACGCCGGCGGCGAGGCCCTCGCCGTGATCCGCAAGTGCGGCCAGAGCCCCAACTACACCCTGTACGCACAGGTCCTGGACCCTGCCACGGGTGCGCCCAAGTCCTCGTACAAGCTCTCCCCGGGCATCGACTACGCCGGCATCGTCTCCACCAAGCCGCTGGTCGTCTCGGCCGACGTCGGCAAGACCGCGAAGAACGGCTCCAGCGTCAGCGACCTGTTCATCGTCGACGACAAGGGCGAGCTGAAGTCGCGCATCTCGATCGCCTCCGGAGACTTCGACGTCGATTGCGGGGCCACCGACGTCGAGAAGTGCTCGGGCATGGTCGTCGGCAACGGCAAGCTCTACCTGCCCTCCAAGGAGCACCAGGGCAAGGACTCCGGCCTCGGCCGCACCAACGAGCTGCTCTCCTTCGACCTGTCGACGGGCAAGCAGACCACCGACCGCGCCGACGCGGGCGAGCGCTACCAGATCACGCCGCTGCGCATGGACGGGCCGAACATCATCGCCTACAAGGAGCCCCCGTACGACAAGGGCAGCCAGATCGTCAGCATCGACGGCAAGACGATGAAGGAGACCCTCCTCATGGAGAATCCGTCGGACAAGGCGCTCCAGCAGGCCGAGCTCGCCTTCTCGCCGACGCACTCCGAGTTCCGGTTCCACAACGGCAAGCTCTTCATGGCCCGCCAGAACGTCCGCAAGCCGTACTCGGAGAAGAGCGACCCGGAGTTCCTCTTCCTCTCCTACACCGTGCGCTGACCCGCGCGCGCCGCCGCCGCGCCACGGCGTACGAAGCGCCGGCACGTGGCAGGAAGCCCCCGGAAGGTCCGTCCTTCCGGGGGCTTCTGCGTCGATACCGGCGCGCACCGTCGAACAAGCGTGTAGCTTGCCGGGTCAGATGATTCGGGGGTGGGTGCCTCAATGGGCGTACGGGTCGTGGTGGTCGACGACCACCGGCTGCTGGCCGAGGCGCTCGCCTCTGCCCTGAAACTGCGCGGCCACCGGGTGCTGGCGGCCACCGCCCCGGCCGCGGGCGCCGCCGAACTGGTCATCGGCCGCGCCCCCGAGGTCTGCCTGCTGGGGACCGCGACCCCCGCCGAACCCGGGGTCTTCGAACCGGTCGTGCGGATCAAGCGGGAGAGGCCGCAGATCGCCGTCGTCGTCCTGGGCCCGGTGCCCAGCCCGCGCGGCATCGCCGCCGCCTTCGCCGCGGGCGCCTCGGGCTACGTACGCCAGGACGAGCGGATCGAGGGCGTGGAGCGCGCCCTGGCCAAGGCGCGGGCGGGGGAGCCGGCGATCGCCCCCCAGCTGCTCCAGGGGGCGTTCGCGGAGCTCCTGAACCCCGCCGCCCAGCCCGACGACGAGGGCAGCAGGCTGCTGCGGCTGCTGACCCCGCGCGAGGTGGAGGTGCTGGTACGGGTCGCGGAGGGCGAGGACACCCGGCTGATCGCGGCGGGCATGGCCATCGCCCCGAGCACGGCCCGTACGCACGTGCAGCGGGTCCTGATGAAGCTGGGCGTGGGCTCGCGGCTGGAGGCGGCCGCGCTGGCCGCCCGTACCGGCCTGCTGGACCGGGCGGGCCCGCTGCGGGGCGTGGGGGAGGCCTGATCGGGGGCCCGGATTTCCCCGGAGCCGCCTCATCGGGTAAGCCAGTCTCCTAGCACGCGCGTACCCCCTGTGCGCGTTTCCCTGGGAGAGGCAGTAGTCGAGTGAGCAAGTACCTTGTAACGGGTGGCGCCGGATACGTCGGCAGCGTGGTCGCGGCGCACCTGCTGGAGGCCGGCCACGAGGTGACCGTCCTCGACGACCTCAGCACCGGCTTCCGCGAGGGCATCCCGGCGGGCGCCGCCTTCATCGAGGGCCGGATCCAGGACGCCGCGCGGTACGTGGACGGCTCCTTCGACGGCGTCCTGCACTTCGCGGCCTCCTCGCAGGTCGGCGAGTCCGTGGTGAACCCGGGCAAGTACTGGGAGAACAACGTCGGCGGCACCCTCGCACTGCTGGCGGCGATGCGCGCGGCGGGCGTGGGCAAGCTGGTGTTCTCCTCCACCGCCGCCACCTACGGGGAGCCGACGGAGGGACTGCTGACCGAGGCCTCGGTGACCGCGCCGACCAACCCGTACGGCGCCTCGAAGCTGGCCGTCGACCACATGATCGCGGGGGAGTGCGTGGCGCACGGCCTGGCCGCGGTGTCCCTGCGCTACTTCAACGTGGCCGGCGCCTACAAGGAGTTCGGCGAGCGGCACAGCCCCGAAACCCACCTGATCCCGCTGGTGCTCCAGGTCGCGCTGGGCGAGCGGGAGGCGATCTCGGTGTTCGGCGAGGACTACCCGACCCCCGACGGCACCTGCGTCCGCGACTACATCCACGTCGCGGACCTGGCGGAGGCCCACTTGGCCGCGCTGGAGAACGCCACCGCGGGCGAGCACCTGATCTGCAACCTGGGCAACGGCAGCGGGTTCTCGGTGCGCGAGGTCGTCGAGACCGTCCGCAAGGTGACCGGCCACGAGATCCCCGAGGTCGTCGCCCCGCGCCGGGCCGGCGACCCGGCGAAGCTGGTGGCCTCCGCGCGCACGGCCCACGAGCGCCTGGGGTGGACCCCGAGCCGCCCGGACCTCACCGGCATCATCACGGACGCGTGGAACTTCGCGCGCAGGGACGCCTCCTGAACCACCCGGCTCATCCGCTTTCCCACGCGCCCCCCGCACCCTGCCGGTGCGGGGGGCGCGTGCGTGTCCGCCACGCGCGGTGGGCGGGCGCTGTGCGCGGGCGCCCGGCGTGCACACGCCGGGTGAAACACACCCCGTGCAACTGCCCGTGGCACACGCCGGTGCGGATGCCGCCATCCGGACCTTCGGTGCAGTCGAATTCAAGCCACCACAAAGCCTGTTCGGGCCGCCCCCACAGGAAAATCACAGGGAAAACTTCTGCTATTCGGCCAACCGCGTGTCGCCCCCGGCCCTACGCTGATGCGTGACACCGGTGGGGGCCGGTGTTGATTCAGGGGTCGAGACAAGTCGGGTACGACGTCCGGTCCGGGGTAGTGCAGAGATGTTCCGGCGGCGGCCGGGGCAGCTGCGGATCGCCCGGTCCGGGCGCCGTACCCGCCGTCGTCCGTTCCCCTACCCTTGGGGGTTTTGTGGCTCGTATCCGGGTTCTCGTCGTCGACGATCACCGAATCTTCGCCGAATCGCTCGCAGCCGCGCTCGCGGCCGAGTCGGACGTGGACGTGTCCGCGGCCGGCAGTGGTCCGGCCGCCCTGCGCTGCCTGGAACGCGCGGTGGCCGAGGGCCGCCGCTTCGACGTCCTGCTCGTCGACGCCGACCTGGCCGCCGTGTCCGGGGCGCCGGCGGTCTCCGCGGCTTCCGGGGGCGTGCCCGCCCAGCGGGAGTCCGGTTCCGGGGCCGCGCCGCCGGGCGCGGACGGGATCGCGCTGGTCGCGACGGTGCGGGGCTCCCATCCGGGCGTGCGCACGGTCGTCCTCGCCGAGCGCGACGATCCGCGCCGGGCCGCGCACGCGCTCCAGGCGGGGGCCTCGGGCTGGGTGGCCAAGGACTGCTCGCTCTCGCGGCTGCTGGCCGTCATCCGCGGCGTCCTGCGCGAGGAGACCCACCTGCCGCCGGCGCTGCTCACCGGGGTGCTGCGCGAGCTGACGGCCGCGCGCAAGCACCGTACGGACAGCGAGCGGCTGGTCGAGTCGCTGACCCCGCGCGAGCACGAGGTGCTGCGCTGCATGGTCGCCGGGCTGGGCCGCAAGGACGTGGCGGCGCGGCTGTTCCTGTCCCCGCACACCGTCCGCACGCACATGCAGAACGTGCTGGGCAAGCTGGGAGTGCACTCCACCCTGGCGGCGGTGGCCCTGGCCCGGCGGGCGGGCGTACGGCCGGCCGATCTGGGGCTAGCCGGGGATGTTGTCGAACGGAGCGGTCAACTGGCGTAGCAGCCCGGCGAGATCCGCGCGCTGGTGCCGGGAGAGCTGGGCGAGGATCGCCCGCTCCTGGGCCAGCAGCCCGGCGAGGGCCTGGTCGGCCCGGTCGCGGCCCTCGGGGGTGAGCCGCACGAGGACCCCCCGGCGGTCGCTGGGGTCCGGGAGCCGTTCGACGAGGCCCTTCTTGGCGAGCCGGTCGATGCGGTTGGTCATGGTGCCCGAGGTGACCAGGGTCTGCGTCAGGAGCTGGCCGGGGGAGAGCTGGTAGGGCGCTCCGGCGCGGCGCAGGGAGGTCAGTACGTCGAACTCCCAAGGCTCCAGGCCGTGCTCGGAGAAGGCCAGCCGGCGGGCGCGGTCGAGGTGGCGCGCGAGCCTGCTGACGCGGCTCAGTACCTCAAGCGGTTCCACGTCGAGGTCAGGGCGCTCCCGGCGCCATGCCGCTACCAGTCGGTCGACCTCGTCCTCCATGCCGATCAGTGTAAGGGGTCTGTCGACATGAAGTCTCTTCATGTCGAGCATCTCGACCACGACTATCTTGATGTCGAGATATAATTGCGGCGAGGGTGGGGCATGGAGCGTCCCGGAACTGATTCCGCTTCCGACCGCCCCGCCAGCAGGGAGGCTCGAACATGTATTCCGATACCGCGCGCGCCGGGACCCCCACGTCCACCGCGCCGTCCGCACCCACCTGGGATCCCCAGCAGTACCTGCGCCACTCCGGCCACCGCACCAGGCCCTTCCTCGACCTGCTGACCCGCATACCCGAACTCCCCACCACCCCCGCCCGCATCGCAGACCTCGGCTGCGGCCCCGGCAACGTCACCGCCCTCCTCGCCGGCCGCTGGCCCGACGCCCAGATCACCGGCTTCGACCTCTCCCCGGAAATGCTCCACCGCGCCGAACAGGAATACGCGGGCCCCACCCCCGGCGGCGGCAGCCTCGACTTCCAACACGCCGACCTCGCCTCCTGGCTGCCCGACCAGCCCTACGACCTGATCGTCTCCAACGCCGCCCTCCAGTGGGTCCCCAGCCACCCCGGCTCCTTCGGCGCCTGGATCAACGGACTGCGCCCCGGCGGCACCTTCGCCTTCCAGATCCCCGGCAACTTCACCGCCCCCAGCCACGCCCTGCTCGCCGAACTCTGCGACACCCCCCGCTGGCGCGCCCGCCTCGCCGGCCACGGCGCCCGCTACACCCACCTCCTCGAACCCGCCGAATACCTCGCCCGCCTCACCGAACTCGGCTGCGCCGTCGACGTCTGGGAAACCACCTACCACCAGCTCCTCCAAGGCCCCGACCCGGTCCTCGACTGGGTCAAGGGCACCGCACTGCGGCCCGTCCTCACCGCCCTGGGCGACGACGAGGACGCCGTCCGCGCCTTCCTCACCGAATACCGAGACCGGCTGCGCGAGGCCTACCCACCCGGACCGCGCGGCACCGTCTTCCCCTTCCGCCGCATCTTCGCCGTCGCCCGCAAGGAGGCCTGACCATGCTCACCGCCGTGGACCACGTACAACTCGCCGCGCCCCCCGGATCCGAGGCCCTCCTCCGCGCCTACTACACGCACGTCCTCGGCATGACCGAGATCCCCAAACCGCCCGTCCTCGCCGCCCGCGGCGGCTGCTGGTTCACCGCCGGACCCGTACAACTCCACCTCGGCGTCGAGGACGACTTCCGACCCGCCCGCAAGGCCCATCCAGGGCTGCGCGTGACCGGCATCGTGGAATACGCGAGCAGACTGGAGGAACGGGGAGCCAAGGTCGTCTGGGACGACAACCTGCCGGGACACCGCCGCTTCTACTCCGAGGACCCCGTCGGCAACCGGCTCGAGTTCCTCGAACGACACAGCCCCGAACCCCACACCCCGGAGCCCTGCGCTTGACGACGACGCACCCCGGCACGAGGAACCCGCACCACGCGACGGCGCCCCGCCACCGGATCACCGGTGACGGGGCGCCGTCGCATGCCCGCGAAAGACCCGCTCAGTTCTTGCGGCGGCCCACCAGCTGCGGCTTCGACTCCAGACCGTCCAGCCCGTGCCAGGCCAGGTTCACCAGGTGCGCCGCCACCTCCGCCTTCTTCGGCCTGCGCACGTCCAGCCACCACTGCCCCGTCAGCGCCACCATCCCCACCAGCGCCTGCGCGTACAACGGGGCCAGCTTCGGATCGAAGCCCCGGGCCTTGAACTCCAGACCCAGGATGTCCTCCACCTGCGTGGCGATGTCACTGATCAGCGACGCGAACGTGCCCGTCGACTGCGCGACCGGCGAATCACGCACCAGGATCCGGAAACCGTCCGTGTACGACTCGATGTAGTCCAGCAGCGCGAAAGCCGCCTGCTCCAGCAGCTCCCTCGGATGCCCGGCCGTCAGCGCGCCCGTCACCCCGTCCAGCAGCTGACGCATCTCCCGGTCCACGACGACCGCGTACAGACCCTCCTTGCCACCGAAGTGCTCGTACACCACCGGCTTGGACACCCCGGCCTTCGCCGCGATCTCCTCCACCGACGTGCCCTCGAAGCCCTTCTCCGCGAAAAGCGTCCGGCCGATGTCCAGCAGTTGCTGGCGCCGCTCGGCGCCCGTCATCCGCACCCGGCGTCCTCGCCTGGGCTTGTCACTGCTGGAAGTACCGCCGTCGATCGCCACGCCCCCCATCATGCCGCTTTCGACGCGGTTTCCCTGCGCCGGGCGTCGATGCGGGACTCCGACGGCCAGCGCACGTCCGTGGCCCACCCCAGCTGCTCGAACCAGCGGATCAGCCGGGCACTGGAATCGACCTGCCCGCGCAGCACACCGTGGCGCGCCGACGTCGGATCCGCGTGGTGCAGGTTGTGCCAGGACTCACCACACGACAACACCGCCAACCACCACACGTTCCCCGAACGGTCACGCGACTTGAACGGACGCTTGCCCACCGCGTGACAGATCGAATTGATCGACCACGTCACGTGGTGCAACAGGGCGACCCGCACCAGCGAACCCCAGAAGAACGCCGTGAACGCACCCCACCACGACATCGTCACCAGACCCCCCACCAGCGGCGGAACCGCCAGCGAGAACATCGTCCAGTAGATGAAGTCACGCGAGATCCGCCGGATCGCCGGATCCTTGATCAGGTCGGGCGCGTACTTCTGCTGATCCGTCTGCTCCTCGTCGAAGAGCCAACCGATGTGCGCCCACCACAGACCCTTCATCAACGCGGGCACCGTCTCCCCGAACCGCCACGGCGAATGCGGGTCACCCTCGTGGTCCGAGTACTTGTGGTGCTTGCGGTGATCGGCCACCCACCGCACCAGCGGCCCCTCCACCGCCAGCGACCCCATCACCGCGAGCGCGATCCGAAGCGGCCGCTTCGCCTTGAAGGAACCGTGCGTGAAGTACCGGTGGAAACCGACGGTGATCCCGTGGCACGCCACGAAGTACATGAAGACCATCAGGCCGAGATCCAACCAGCTCACCCCCCAGCCCCAGGCCAGCGGAACCGCCGCCAACAGAGCCACGAAGGGAACGGTGATGAACAGGAGAAGGGCGATCTGCTCGATGGACCGCTTGTTCTCGCCGCCGAGAGTCGCGGATGGCACAGACCCGGCGGAGGACGCGGACACGTCCTCGATCAGATCGGGACTGGTGGTCATGGAGGTCCCCTGAGGGTGAGAAGCCGGCAGGGCCGAGGTTACGGACCCGTAACCTACGGCATCGTAAGTATGGCAAAGGCGCGCCACGAGGCAACAGGCGCGCGGCCGGGGCGTACGAGAGCACACCACCCCGAACAGACCACCCCGAGCACGACAACGACCCGCGACACCCCCCGCACGGACCCCCCACTTGCCGTCTGGTGAGACATTTGCCCAGGCACAAGCACAGGACACCTATCCTGTCCCCGGCGGACAGCGCGGTCCGCACGGGCAGCCCGAGCTGCGCATCAGGAAGCAGCAGCGCTGCGCGCGGTCGGGAAGCCCACCGCCCAGTAGCGCTCGAAACACTGCAAGGAGCCGCACCTGTGAGCAGTGCTGACCAGGCCCCCGCCCACACCACGGACGCCGCGAACGCAGAGCTGCGCGCGGACATCCGCCGCCTCGGCGACCTCCTCGGGGAAACCCTCGTACGCCAGGAGGGCCAGGACCTCCTCGACCTCGTCGAACGCGTGCGCGCACTCACCCGCACCGACGGCGAGGCCGCCGCCACCCTCCTCGGCGACACCGACCTGGAGACCGCCGCCAAGCTCGTGCGCGCCTTCTCCACCTACTTCCACCTCGCCAACGTCACCGAACAGGTCCACCGAGGCAAGGAACTGCGCGCCCACCGCGCCGCCGAGGGCGGGCTCCTCGCCCGCACCGCCGACATGCTCAAGGACGCCGACCCCGAGCACCTGCGCGAAACGGTCAAGAACCTCAACGTCCGACCCGTCTTCACCGCACACCCCACCGAGGCCGCCCGCCGCAGCGTCCTGGGCAAGCTCCGCCGCATCGCCGCCCTCCTCGAAGAGCCCGTCACCGGCGCCGGCGACCGCCGCCGCCACGACCTGCGCCTCGCCGAGAACATCGACCTCGTCTGGCAGACCGACGAACTCCGCGTCGTCCGCCCCGAACCCGCCGACGAGGCCCGCAACGCCATCTACTACCTCGACGAACTGCACGCAGGCGCCGTCGGCGACGTCCTCGAAGACCTCGCGGCCGAACTCCAGCGCGTCGGCATCGAACTCCCCGCCGGCACCCGCCCCCTCACCTTCGGCACCTGGATCGGCGGCGACCGCGACGGCAACCCCAACGTCACCCCCGAGGTCACCCGCGACGTGCTGATCCTCCAGCACGAACACGGCATCACCGACGCCCTCGAACTCATCGACTTCCTGCGCGGACTCCTCTCCAACTCCATCCGCTACACCGGAGCCACCGAGGAACTCCTCGCCTCCCTCCAGGCCGACCTCGAACGCCTCCCCGAGATCAGCCCCCGCTACAAGCGACTCAACGCCGAAGAGCCCTACCGCCTCAAGGCCACCTGCATCCGGCAGAAGCTCCTCAACACCCGCGAACGCCTCGCCAAGGGCATCCCCCACGAGGAAGGCCGCGACTACCTCGGCACCGCCGAGCTCCTCACCGACCTCACCCTCATCCAGACCTCCCTGCGCGAACACCGCGGCGCACTCTTCGCCGACGGCCGCATGGACCGCACCATCCGCACCCTCGCCGCCTTCGGCCTCCAGCTCGCCACCATGGACGTCCGCGAACACGCCGACGCCCACCACCACGCACTCGGCCAGCTCTTCGACCGCCTCGGCGAGGAATCCTGGCGCTACGCCGACATGCCCCGCGACTACCGGCAGAAGCTCCTCGCCAAGGAACTCCGCTCCCGCCGCCCCCTCGCCCCCACCCCGGCCCCCCTCGACCCCGCCGGACACAAGACCCTCGGCGTCTTCTCCGCCATCAAGGACGCCTTCGAGAAGTTCGGCCCCGAAGTCATCGAGTCCTACATCATCTCGATGTGCCAGGGCGCCGACGACGTCTTCGCCGCAGCCGTCCTCGCCCGCGAAGCCGGCCTCATCGACCTCCACGCCGGCTGGGCCAAGATCGGCATCGTCCCGCTCCTCGAAACCACCGACGAACTCCGCGCCGCCGACGTCATCCTCGGCGACATGCTCGCCGACCCCTCCTACCGCCGCCTCGTCTCCCTGCGCGGAGACGTCCAGGAGGTCATGCTCGGCTACTCCGACTCCTCCAAGTTCGGCGGCATCACCACCAGCCAGTGGGAAATCCACCGCGCCCAGCGCCGCCTGCGCGACGTCGCCCACCGCTACGGCGTCCGCCTGCGCCTCTTCCACGGCCGCGGCGGCACCGTCGGCCGAGGCGGCGGCCCCTCCCACGACGCCATCCTCGCCCAGCCCTGGGGCACCCTCGAAGGCGAGATCAAGGTCACCGAACAGGGCGAGGTCATCTCCGACAAGTACCTCGTCCCCTCCCTCGCCCGCGAGAACCTCGAACTGACCGTCGCCGCCACCCTGCAGGCATCCGCCCTGCACACCGCACCCCGACAGTCCCCCGACGCCCTCACCCGCTGGGACACGGCCATGGACATCGTGTCCGACGCCGCCCACACCGCCTACCGCGAACTCGTCGAGGACCCCGACCTCCCCTCCTACTTCTTCGCCTCCACCCCCGTCGACCAACTCGCCGACCTCCACCTCGGCTCCCGCCCCTCCCGCCGCCCCGACTCCGGCGCCGGACTCGACGGCCTGCGCGCCATCCCCTGGGTCTTCGGCTGGACCCAGTCCCGCCAGATCGTCCCCGGCTGGTACGGAGTCGGCTCCGGCCTCAAGGCCCTGCGCGAAGCCGGCCACGAGGACGTCCTCGGCGAAATGGGCCGGCGCTGGCACTTCTTCCGCAACTTCCTCTCCAACGTCGAAATGACGCTGGCCAAGACGGACCTGCGGATCGCCCGCCACTACGTCGACACCCTCGTACCCGACGACCTCAAGCACGTCTTCGACCGCATCCAGGCCGAACACGCCCTCACCGTCGCCGAAGTCCTGCGCATCACCGGAGGCGACGAGCTCCTCGACTCCCAGCCGGTGCTCCAGCAGACCTTCGCCGTACGCGACGCCTACCTGGACCCCATCTCCTACCTCCAGGTCTCCCTCCTGGCCCGCCAGCGCGCCGCCGCGGCCCGCGGCGAAGAAGCCGACCCGCTCCTCGCCCGCGCCCTGCTGCTCACCGTCAACGGCGTCGCCGCCGGCCTGCGCAACACCGGCTGAACCGACCGGCAGTCACGACGAAGCCCCCGCACCGTGGATCGGTGCGGGGGCTTCCCCGTCAGACAACCGCTCCTACCACCGCGCGCGGCGGCGGCGCACCAGCAGCACCGAACCCGCGGCCACCAGCGCGGCGGCCAGCGTCGACAACAGGGCCACCGGCAGACCGGAACCGGTATTGGCCAGGCCGCCGCCGCCCGAGGTGCCACCCGTGACCGGAGCCGCAGAGCTCGCCGAGGAGCTCGGCGAGACCGAGCCCGACGGCGCACCACTGCCGCTCCGGCTCGCCGACACCGACGTGGACGGCGAGGCCGACGCGGAGGACGAAGCGCTGCCCGACGGCGACTTCGACGGCGTGTGCGACGCCGTGTGCGACGCCGTGTGCGACGCCGTGTGTGACGGCGTGTGCGACGGAGTGCCGGACGGCGTCTTCGACGGCGTACCGCTCGGAGTCACCGACGCCGGGCAGGTGTGCGACAGGTTGAACCACTCCACCGAGCCGCCCTCGACCACCGCCGAGGCCGCCGTGAGCTTGGCACCGGCCGCGGAAGCCGCGTACGCGTGCTTCTCCGACGGCGGACCGAAAACGGTGATCACCTGAGTGCCACCCGGCTCGAACGTCACCGTCAGCTTCTTGAAATCGGTCGAGCTGCCCGGCAGCACGAAGTGCCAGCCGTCCTGGGACGACGGGACACCCGCACACGAGGCCTCCTTCTCACCGTAGGAAGCCGCGGTGATGGGAACCGCCTGGTGCAACGGAACGGTGTACGAATCGGACGCGAGAGCGGGCACGGCACCGGCGACGAGCACGAGGGAAGCCGCGGCCGGAACCGCAGTCGCCGCCCAGCGCTGGCTGAGAATGGGCATGGGGCACCTCTGGCACAGGTGAGGGGAACGGGCCGTGGGGGTGGCGCCGCCAAGCTTGCTGACGCCGCCCCACCGAGGTCAAGAGGTACGCACGAGTATTCGTGCGCTCTTGGGGGCCCATGTTCCCTATGCCCGGAATGGGGCGGTCGGTCCACCTTGCCGACCGACCGCCACACCTCAGGAGTTGTACGCCGACTGGGCGCGCTCCAGACCCTCCGTGATCAGGCACTCCACCGAATCCGCAGCCCGGTCCACGAACCAGTCCAGATCCTTGCGCTCCGTCGAGGAAAAGTCCTTCAGCACGAAATCCGCGACCTGCATCCGGCCCGGCGGCCGGCCGATCCCGCAACGCACCCGGTGGTAGTCCGCACCCATCGACTTCGTCATCGACTTCAGACCGTTGTGGCCGTTGTCCCCGCCGCCCAGCTTCAGACGCAGCGTCGGATAATCGATGTCCAACTCGTCGTGGATCGCGACGATCCGGTCCAGCGGCACCTTGTAGAAGTCACGCAGCGCCGTCACCGGACCCCCCGACAGGTTCATGAAGGACATCGGCTTCGCCAGCACCACACGGCGGTTCGCCGGCCCCGGAGGCCCGATGCGCCCCTCCACCACCTGGGCACGGGCCTTGTGCGCCTTGAACTTGCCGCCGATCCGCTCGGCCAGCAGGTCCGCGACCATGAAACCGATGTTGTGCCGGTTCCCCGCGTACTCGCCACCCGGATTGCCCAGGCCCACGATCAGCCAGGGAGCCGCCGCGTCGTCCGACATCAAAAGCTCCTTACCGCCATAGAACGAAGACGACCGCCGTCCCGCTCCAGTGGAGCCGGACGGCGGTCGGTCAGCAACTGCTGAAGGGTGAAGGCGAAACTCAGGCCTCGGTGCCCTCGGCCTCGGCCTCGGCGGCCGGCTCCTCGGCCTGCGGGGCGACGACCTGCAGAACGGCGGTCTCACCGTCGACGGCCAGGGTGGTGCCGGCCGGCAGCTTCAGGTCGGAGGCGTGCACCGTGGCACCGGCCTCCAGGCCCTCGATCGAGACGGTGATCTCGGTCGGGATGTGGGTGGCCTCGGCCTCGACCGTGACGGTCGCCAGCAGGGTCTCCAGCAGGTTGCCACCGGCGGCGAGCTCGCCCTCGGTCACGACCGGAACCTCGACGGTGACCTTCTCGCCCTTCTTGACGATCAGGAAGTCGACGTGGGAGATCGAACGCTTCAGCGGGTGCTTCTGAACGGCCTTCGGGATGACCAGCTCGGTGCCGTCGCCCGCGATGTCCAGGGAGATCAGGACGTTCGGGGTACGCAGCGCCAGCGCCAGGCCGTGGGCCTCGACGTTGACGTGCTTCGGGGCGTTGCCGTGACCGTAGATGACACCGGGAATCAGGGCGTCGCGACGGGCCTGGCGGGCAGAGCCCTTGCCGAAGGTGTCGCGCAGGGTGGCGGAAAGCTTGACCTCGGACATGCTCACTCCTCGTGGGGTGACGGAAAGAAGGACAGAGTCACCCGGCCGAAACGGCCTGCTACGAAGAGCGCGTCGATAACGGAGCGCCCGCACACAAAAGTGCGGCCTCCCTCGCCGAGCAACTTCACGAGTCTACCCGGCGGGAAGGCCGCACTTCAAAAGGATCTTCTAGAGGAGTCAGTGGTCCTCTTCGAACAGGCTGGTGACCGAACCGTCCTCGAAGACCTCACGCACCGCGCGCGCGATCATCGGGGCGATCGACAGCACCGTGATCTTGTCGAGCTCCAGGTCGGACGGGTCCGGCAGGGTGTTCGTGAACACGAACTCGCTGACCTTCGAGTTCTTCAGACGGTCCGCGGCCGGGCCCGACAGGATGCCGTGCGTGGCCGTCACGATGACGTCCTCCGCACCGTGCGCGAACAGCGCGTCCGCGGCGGCGCAGATCGTGCCACCCGTGTCGATCATGTCGTCGACCAGGACACAGACACGACCCTTGACCTCACCGACGACCTCGTGGACGGTCACCTGGTTGGCGACGTCCTTGTCACGGCGCTTGTGCACGATCGCCAGCGGCGCGTCCAGACGGTCGCACCAGCGGTCGGCGACACGCACGCGGCCGGCGTCCGGAGAGACGATCGTCAGCTTCGAGCGGTCCACCTTCGCGCCCACGTAGTCCGCGAGGACGTTCAGGGCCGAAAGGTGGTCCACCGGGCCGTCGAAGAAGCCCTGGATCTGGTCCGTGTGCAGGTCGACCGTCAGGATGCGGTCCGCACCCGAGGTCTTCAGCAGGTCGGCGACCAGACGGGCCGAGATCGGCTCACGGCCCTTGTGCTTCTTGTCCTGACGGGCGTACCCGTAGGACGGGACGATCACGGTGATGGAGCGGGCCGACGCACGCTTCAGCGCGTCGATCATGATCAGCTGCTCCATGATCCACTTGTTGATCGGAGCCGTGTGGCTCTGGATCAGGAAGCAGTCCGCGCCGCGCGCCGACTCCTGGAAGCGGACGTAGATCTCGCCGTTCGCGAAGTCGAAAGCCTTGGTCGGCACGAGGCCGACACCGAGCTGGTGCGCGACCTCCTCGGCCAGCTCGGGGTGGGCGCGGCCGGAGAAGAGCATCAGCTTCTTCTCGCCGGTCGTCTTGATCCCGGTCACAGCACTGTCTCCTCAGACGTGTTGAAAGCTGCTCGCCCCCATGTGCGTCCGTCCCGCACACGGTGAGCCAGCCGAATTGGGTGCACCTATCACGGTACGCCGTCCTGAACGTACCCGTTTCCGGTCAGTTCACCTCAACGGGCGTCGGAGTCCACCTGGACCGCCGATTGAGCCGCCGTCGCCGAGGCGCTTCCCGGGCGCTTGCGAGCCACCCAGCCCTCGATATTCCTTTGCTGGCCCCGGGCCACGGCCAGCGCGCCGGGCGGAACGTCCTTCGTGATCACGGACCCGGCAGCGGTGTACGCACCGTCCCCGATGGTGACGGGCGCCACAAACATGTTGTCCGAACCCGTCTTACAGTGCGAGCCGACGGTGGTGTGGTGCTTGTGCTCACCGTCGTAGTTCACGAAGACGCTCGCCGCGCCGATGTTGGTGTACTCGCCGATCGTGGCGTCCCCGACGTACGACAGGTGCGGCACCTTCGTGCCCTCGCCGATCGTCGCGTTCTTCATCTCCACGTACGTGCCCGCCTTGGCCTTCACGCCCAGGTTCGTACCGGGACGCAGGTACGCGAAGGGGCCGACCGACGCCTGCGCGCCGATGACCGCGCTGTCGGCCACCGTGTTGTCCACCCGGGCGCCGGCCCCCACGTGGGTGTCCGTCAGGCGCGAGTTCGGGCCCACCTCGGCCCCCTCGGCGATGTGGGTGGTGCCGAGCAGCTGGGTGCCGGGGTGCACGATCGCGTCCTGGCCGAAAGTCACCGTCACGTCCACGAAGGTGGACGCCGGGTCGACGACCGTCACGCCCGCGAGCATCGCCTGCTCCAGCAGCCGCGCGTTCAGCAGGGCGCGGGCCTCGGCGAGCTGCACGCGGTTGTTGATGCCCAGGATCTGGCGGTGGTCGGCGCCCACGGCCGCGCCGACGCGGTGGCCGGCCTCGCGCAGGATCCCGAGGACGTCGGTGAGGTACTCCTCGCCCTGGCTGTTGTCCGTGCGGACCTTGCCGAGCGCGTCGGCGAGCAGGGCACCGTCGAAGGCGAACACCCCGGAGTTGATCTCCCGGATGGCGCGCTGGGCGTCGGTGGCGTCCTTGTGCTCGACGATCGCCTTCACGGCGCCGCTCTCGGTGTCCCGGACGATGCGGCCGTAGCCGGTGGAGTCCGGCACCTCGGCGGTCAGCACGGTCACGGCGTTGCCGTCGGCGGTGTGGGTGGCGGCGAGCTGGTTCAGCGTCTCGCCGGTGAGCAGGGGGGTGTCGCCACAGACGACGATCACGGTGCCCGTGAGGCTGCCGCCGAGCTCTTCGAGGGCCATGCGGACGGCGTGCCCGGTGCCGTTCTGCTCGTACTGGACGGCGGTGCGGACGCCGGCGTCGATGCCGGCGAGGTGCGCGGTGACCTGCTCCCGGGCGTGTCCGACGACCACGACGAGGTGCTCGGGGTCCAGCTCGCGGGAGGCGGCGACGACGTGACCGACGAGCGAGCGCCCGCTGATCTCGTGCAGAACCTTGGGAGTCGCGGACTTCATGCGGGTGCCCTCACCCGCTGCGAGTACGACGACGGCTGCCGGGCGGTTGGCGCTCACGGGTGTGCCCTTCGGCTTTCGGGAGTGGACCCGTGAAGGATACCGGGGCGTTAAGGGCCGGAAACGAGGGCGGGTCCTGACCGTGGAGGTCAGGACCCGAACCCGCACAGGCTCCCGGGGGAGGACTCGAACCCCCATGATCAGAACCAAAATCTGACGTCTTGCCCTTAGACGACCCGGGATTACCCTTATGTCCGATTTCTCGGATCATGGTGCGCTGCAGCCCCTACTATGCCGCACCACCAGCCTTCGATGCGACGATACAGATCCGCACTTTTGAGTACTCGAACGACGAGGCAGCCGCGGTACCCCTCGCCGGTGTTCTTGCGCTGGGTCGTCGGGTTGTGCCGCTTCAGTGTGGTTTTGTGAAATCGCGTCGGGTCGCCGCCGACGAAGTCCGTCCAGAACTTCTCGGCCCCCGCGACGTCGGCGCTTTCGTGAATCATCACGTGAAAGCGCATGTGCTCCTCCTCGACCCCGAGGAGGCGGAGCCAGGCAAGGTAGACGCCGATCATGCCTGGGTCGCTGTTCACGAAGATGGCGCGTTCGCGCCGCTCGTAGGGCTTGTCCTTGCTGCCCTCGGCCCAGTAAAGGCCGACGCCGAGAATGAAGAGCTCGCGGTCCGAGAGGGTGTCGATTTCGTCCGATGCCTGCTCTTTGGCCCGTTGCCTCTCGTTCTCGCGCAGCTGGAGTGTGCGTTCCCATCCGCGCTTGGCTATGGCGGAAGCCTCTTCCGGGTTCCGTTGACGGTCGGGTTTCGGGAGGTCTCGGACCCAGAGGGAGATCGAGCTCTTCGAGCAGCCCAGTTCCAGCTGGATCTGGTCGTACGTGAGGCCCTGGAGGCGGAGTTCTCGGGCCTTCGCGCGGAGGTCGTCCTTCGCGTTCGGGCGCTTCGTCCATTCAGGGGCCGGCTCGCCGTCCAGGAGGCGGTTCAGGATGTCGTTGTTGTGGACGTGCAGGCGGTCGCGGATCTGGCGGCGGCTGAGGCCCTCGCGGCGGAGGGAGACCGCCTGCTCGCGGAGGGACTCGAAGGTCGTCGTGCCGTGGCGGAGCCCGCCGGTGCCGTCGCCGGGGCGACGTCGGATTTCGGTCATGTGTTCAATGTCGTCCGGAATTCGGGATGCGGGTCTCGGATTCCGGGTCATTCACGCGTATGTGCGATTACCCGGGGTTTGCGGGAAATCCGTTCGGCTCTGTGCTGCGGCCCCTGCGTACGCTGGACGGCATGACCGGTACGGGGGATGTGGAAGGCCGCGCGGGCCCGCCTGTGTGGTGGTGGGGGAGTCGGCGGGACGCGGTGGTGGACGTGGCGCTCGGTGTGGCGTCCGCCGTGGAGTGCGGGTGGGAGGGGATCGGCTTCGCCGCGGAGGCGGGGGTGCCCGCCTGGGCCGGGGTGCTGTTCGGGGTGGCGGTGGGGGCCGTGCTCCTGCTCCGCCGGCGGTGGCCGGTGGCCGTGGTGCTGGTGGGGATCGGTGTCACGCCGGCCGTGATGGGCTTCCTGCTCGGGGTGGTGGGCCTGTACACGGTGGCCTCCTCCGAGGTGCCCCGCCGGATCACCGCCACGCTGACCTCGATGGCGCTCGCAGCGACCTTCGCCGTGATGTACCTGCGGAGCAGCGGGGACGTGGAGGAGGCCGGCCCCACGGTCGTGCTGATGCTGTCCGTGTTCGTGGCGGTGGCGCTGACCGTGCCGCCGGTGCTGCTCGGGTTGTACATGGGGGCCCGGCGGCGGTTGATGGAGAGCCTTCAAGAGCGGGCGGACTCGCTGGAGCGGGAGCTGTCGCTGTTGGCGGACCGGGCGGAGGAGCGGGCCGAGTGGGCCCGTACGGAGGAGCGGACCCGCATCGCGCGGGAGATGCATGACGTGGTGGCGCACCGGGTGTCGCTGATGGTGGTGCACGCGGCGGCGCTGGAGGCGGTGGCCGCGAAGGATCCGGCGCGGGCGGCGAAGAACGCGGCGCTGGTGGGGGACATGGGGCGGCAGGCGCTGACGGAGCTGCGGGAGATGCTCGGGGTGCTGCGGCGTGAGGAGCCGGTGGTGAGGGCCGCACCGATGGCCGCTGCCGTGCCGGTGGCGCTGGTGGGGGGTCCGGGTTTCGAGGACGGGCCTTCGCTCGGTGAGCTGGAGGCGCTGGTCGGGCAGTCCCGGGTGGCCGGGATGGCGGTGGAGATGGTGGTGCACGGGGAGGTCGCCGCGTATGCGGCGGAGGTGGAGCAGACCGCCTACCGGGTGGTGCAGGAGGCGCTGACCAACTGCCACAAGCACGCTCCGGGCGCGCGGGTCGTCGTACGGCTCGCGCATCGGGAGGGGGAGGTGGCGATGCAGGTGGAGAACGGTCCGTGTGACGGGGAGGTGCCGGAGCCGGGGCTTCCCAGTGGGGGCAACGGGCTGGTGGGGATGCGGGAGCGGGTGCTGGGGCTGGGCGGGGTGTTCGTGTCGGGGCCGACGGATGCGGGTGGGTTCCGGGTGTCGGCGGTGCTTCCTGTGGGGGTTGGGGGGTAGGGCCGCTTGGCGCGTGGCCGTGCGGTGCGGTGCCTTGCCGTGCCGTGCGGGCCGGGCGGTGGGCGGGTCGGGTGCGGCGCCGTTGCCGGGGGCGCTGCCCCCGGACCCCCGCGCCTCAAACGCCGGCGGGGCTGGTTGCGCCCCCGGCGGGGTGGTGGTGTGGCGGGGCTGGTTTTGCCCCCGGCGGGGGTGGTGGTGTGGCGGGGAGGGGCGGCCGCCGGTGGGGGATCAGCCTGTGGTGAGGCGGGTGGGTTGGAGGCCCGTCAGGAGGAGGGTGAGGGCTTCGTCGAGGTTCGTGCCGAGGTACCAGTCGCCGGTGTGGTCGATGCCGTAGACGCGGCCCTCGCGGTCGATGGCCAGGTGTGAGCTGCCGTCGGCCTCGGTGCCCAGGGGGCAGAGTTCCGTGGACAGGGCGCGGCCCAGGTCGGCGAAGGTGCGGGCGAGGTGGAGGCCCGTGAGGGGGTCGACGCGGATCACCGCTGGGGCTATCTGGCGGCCCGGTCCGCGGGTGGAGACGGTGAGGCCGCCGAACTCGGCCCAGGCCTCGACGGCCGCGGGGAAGACGGTGTGCCGGTGGCCGGCGGGGGTGGTGTGGTCCCGGAGTGCGTCGGCCCAGTACTCGGCCTGCTTGATGTCCCAGCGGCCGGGTTCCCAGCCGGCGGTGCGCAGGGCGGAGTCCACGGAGACGGGGAACCGGGTGGCCGAGGAGCGGTCGTAGGAGGCTGAGGTGGTGGTCATGGCTACTCGGCGGGGGTGAGGTCGACGTGGCGTACGCCGAAGTGGTCGAGGAGGGCCTCGCAGGAGCGGCAGGGGGGTGCGTAGCTGCCGTGGAGGGGGTCGCCGTCCTCGCGGATGCGGCGTGCGGTGATCTTCGAGTGCTTCAGGGAGCGGCGGGCCTCGCTGGGGGAGAGGGGTTTGCGGGAGGCCCGCTTGGAGCGGGCGCCCTCGACGGTGGCGAGGTGGCGGGAGAGCAGGATCGCCTCGGGGCAGCGGCCGGTGAACCGTTCGCGCTGGCCGCTCGTGAGGGTGTCGAGGAAGTCCTGGACGAGGGGGTGGAGCGCGGGTGGCTGGTCGCCCTTGCCGGCGGTGCTGGTGAGGGTTTCGCCGCGGGCGGAGAGGGCGGCGGCGATGGTGGGCAGGATGCCGTCGCGGCGGAAGCGCAGGACGGGCGCGGTGGGGCGGCCGTTCGTGTTGCTCCAGCGCAGGCGGGGGTCGCCGGCGGGGCCGCCCGGTTCGGGGGCCTGGGCGGCGGCCGAATCGGTGGCCTGGGTGGTGGCCGGGCCCGTGGAGGGGCCGGTTCCGGGGCCTGTGGAGTCGGCCCGGTCTGTACGTGTTGCCGTGTTGTGCATGTTCGCGCTTTCCCTCCCGTGGCCGCGGTGGTCGCCGCTGTGCGCACGCCCCCGTGCTGCGGGGACAGCCTGCCAAATGTCATCTGTCATACGGAAGCGGGGTCGAATATTCGTATCAATTCGGATGTTCCTGGCCTGCGGGTGGGTGCGCCGGTCGGGGGCGAGTGACGCTCTTGCCCCAGCGCATAGGCTGTGGTGAACCAGCCAGATCCAGCAGGGGGCTACCGCCATGACGACAGGTCGGCTCGGGCAGCATGCCGCGCCACCCAACGCCGCGTACTCGGGGCAGGTCGTGCATTTCCCGGACCCGGTCCGGGCTGCTCGGCATCCCCACGGAGTGCGGATGGGCGGCGCGGGGCATCCGGATTTCTCCGCGTACGCGCGGGCGGCGGTGGAGATCGCCGAACCGCCGGAGGGCTTCGGCGTGGACGAGCTGCGTCTGACGGACTACGTGTCCGCGAACGCCGCGATGAAGGCGGCGGGTCACGAGTTGTGGGACACGGTCGGCCCGGTGGCGACCCCGCACGGTTGGACCTGGCACCACGTGGCGGGTTCGCGGCGCATGGAGCTGGTACCGGTCGAGGTGAAGGCGTTGCTGCGGCATCACGCCGGTCTGGCGACGGCTCCGGTGGACCACGAGAAGCGTGGGACGCGGCCGTTGCAGGAGGTGCGTCCGGTGCACATGGGGCTGCCGAAGTCGGTGGTCTCGGTCTCGGAGTCGCAGGTGCAGGGGGTCGAGGAGGACCTCGGCTACCGGCTGCCGGAGGCGTACCGGTCGTTCCTGAAGGCGGCGGGCGGTTGCGCTCCGGTGGGTGCGGGTCTGGACGTGGACCTCGGGCTGTTGGTGGACCAGCCGTTCTTCACGGTGCGTGAGGAGGCGGCGGTCAACGACCTCGTCTACGTCAACAAGTGCCTGCGCGACCACCTGACGAAGGACTACCTGTGCGTGGCCTTCGCGCAGGGCGGGTTGCTCGCGCTGAAGGTCAGGGGCGAGGCGGTCGGTTCGGTGTGGTTCTCCCCGTACGACGATGCGCGCGACCGGGACGGGTGGTCCGTCCAGGAGCGTGTGGAGCGGCTGTTGCTGCCGTGCGGCGCTGATTTCGATGCCTTCCTGGAGCGCTTGGCGGGCAATCCGCCGGAACTGGAAACGGTGGCCGGTCTGATGGTGGACGGCGGATTCGCACGCTCGGTTCCCGTGGTGGGTCCGGCGCGGGTGGAGGGGTGAGCGCGCGATGGTGACGTTTGCGCAGGCGCAGGAGCGCGCCGAGGAGTGGATCAACGGGGACGTGCCCGGTTATCAGCATCGTGAGGTGCGGGTACGGGAGTTCGGGCTCGGGTTCGTGGTGTGGGCGGAGGACCGCGCGGCCGGTCCGGTGTCCGGTGGTGGGCGGCAGCGGCTGGTCATCGCGCGGGACAGCGGTGAGGTGACGCTGTGGCCGGGGTTGCCTGTGGGTGAGGTGATTCGCCGGTACGAGGAGGAGTACGGGGCGGCTGCGGCCGCGTCGGCTTCGGAGGCTTCGGTTCCGCCGCCGCGGATCGATTCGGAGCAGACCTCGTTCATCCTGAGTCCGCCGGAGTGGCTGCAGGAGGCGGCGGACCGGGCGGGGATTCCGCCGGCGGTTACGCCTGCCGGGGCGTCTGCGTCTGCGTCTGCGGCTGGGCGTGGCGGTTCGGATGCGGGTGCGCCTGCGGCCGGGCCTTCGGGTGTGGCTGCGGCCGGGCCAGACGGTGCGGGCGTTGGTGCGGCCGGGCCGGACGGTGCGGGCGCGGCTGCGGCTCCGGGGGCTGGGGTGCCTGTGGGTGCCGGTGTGGGCGCGTCTGTTGCGGCCGAGGGTTCCGCGGAGCCCGTCGATGCCGTGCCGGTTCGGGGTGCGGAGCCCGTGGACGCGGTGCCGCTGCGGCGCGGGGGTGAGATCCCGTACGAGCCGACCGCCAACGACGGGGTGCAGGTCGGGGCCACTCCGTGGGCCGGGACCGATGTGAACTCCGGTACGGACGACGCCTCCGTGCCGCTGCCCGCGACCGTGTTCGCGCCGCCGTTGTCCGGATCGGACCTGGACGACGCGCCGTCCTCCGGGGTGGCCCCGGAGGCGAAGACCACGTTGATCCCGGGCGGGAGCAGGTTGCCGAAGACCCGGATCGTGCCGGCGCTCGGGTCGGAGGCGGCGGACATCGCCGACGCGCCCACGAGCAGGGCCCGGATCTCCCGGCCGGGCGACTCGGGCGGGGGCGCCGCCGGCGTTGCCGGTCCGGGCGCGGGTGTGCCGGGGCCGCCGACGCCTCCGGGGCCGCCCGGGGTGCCGGGTGGTTCCGGAGTGGGGGGTGCGCCGGTGCCGCCGTCCGGGGAGCCGGGTGCACCGTTGTCGGAGGGAGCGCAGGGAGTGCAGGGGGTACAGGGGATGTCGGGTGCGCCGGGAGTGCCGGGTACGCCGGGAGCGCCGGGGGCTCCGCAGCCGCCCGGTCCGCCGGGGGTGCCCGGTGCTGGGTCGCTCGGTGGTGGGTTCGACCATGCGGCGACGATGCTGGCGGGTCCGGCGATCACGGGTCAGCCGCCGGCGCCTCCCGGTCCTCCGGGGGCTCCGCGTGGCGGGGTGCCGCAGCCGCCCGGTCCGCCGGGGGTTCCCGGTGGCGGTTCGCTCGGTGGTGGGCTGGATCATGCGGCGACGATGCTGGCGGGTCCGGCGATCACGGGTCAGCCGCCGGCGCCTCCCGGTCCTCCCGGGGCTCCCGGTGGTGCTCCGCAGCCGCCCGGTCCGCCGGGGGTTCCCGGTGGTGGGTCGCTCGGTGGTGGGTTCGACCATGCGGCGACGATGCTGGCGGGTCCGGCCGTGACGGGTCAGCCGCCGGCGCCTCCCGGTCCTCCGGGGGCTCCGCGTGGCGGGGTGCCGCAGCCGCCCGGTCCGCCGGGGGTGCCCGGTGGCGGGTCGCTCGGTGGTGGGCTGGACCATGCGGCGACGATGTTGGCGGGTCCGGCGATCACGGGTCAGCCGCCGGCGCCTCCCGGCCCGCCTCCGGGCGGACCCGTGGCGGGGCATCCGGCGCCCCAGGCTCCGCCGGCGCACCAGCCGCCGCCGCAGGCTCCCTCCGGCCTGCCCACGGTCGGGCCCGGCTACCAGGCCGTGCTCCGCTACCGCGCGCCCGACGGTTCCGAGCAGCAGCTCATCCGCCGCTCGGCGCCCGGTACCCCGCACCCGGAGTGGCAGATCCTGCACGAGCTGCGCGCCATGAACGTGCCGCCGCAGCAGGTGCTGGAGCTCCACACGGAGCTGGAGTCCTGTGAGCTGCCCGGCGGTTACTGCGCTCGGATGATCCGGGAGACGTGGCCGCAGGTGCGGATCACCAGCGTGGCTCCGTACGGCAAGGACCACGCGGGACGTCAGCAGGGCATGCGGCATCTGCTCACCCATCAGGGCGAACTCCACCAGGTGGCTGACGGCCCGGCGCGCCCCGCGCCGGTACGGGCGCCGCTGCCGCAGGTTCCGTTGCAGCCGGCGATCCCGCTGGACGCGATCGCGGCGGAGCTGGCGGGGGCGTTCGGTCCGCAGGGCGTGTTCCGCTTCGACCAGCGGGCGGTGTCCCGTCAGGGTGTGCCGGAGATCGTGGCGCAGACGCTGGTGTGGTCGGGTCTGCCGGTCGATTTCGGGCCCTTCTTCTGGGCGCAGGCGGTGCCGGGCCAGCCGGTGCCGACGCTGGCCGAGCTGGCGGCGCAGCGGCAGGTGCAGCCGGCTTCGGACGCGGGTTCGTACCTGGTGGTCGGCAGCGACTTCGGCAAGGCGCTGTGTGTGCAGTACGGGACCGCGCACATCGTGGCGGTGCCGGTGGAGGGTGGTCCGGGTGGTGCGCCGGTGCCGCCGCAGTTCGTGAATTCGAGCCTGCCGCAGTTCGTGCGGTCGCTGGCGATGCTGGGTCACATGTGGCGGCTGCGGCAGCATCTGACGCCGGAGCAGGCGGGGCGCTGGACGGTCGACTTCCAGGCGAACCTGGCGGGGCTCGACAGTGCGGCGCTGGCTTCGCCGGAGAGCTGGTGGTCGGTGTTGCTGGAGCAGATGTGGGACGGACTGCTTTGACGATCCTCCCAGCGCAGAAGCGCTGGGATTCCCATCAGCTCGCGTGAGCGGGCTTCGGGGCTTCACGCATCCGCCTCCGGCTGGCAGCCGGGACTCGCACCGTTTTGGTGCTGCGCGTGCTGTTGATGTCCGAGCCGCCCGTCCGGCGGGCTCGGGCCTCGATCTCGACCGAGGCGTTGTGGTCGGCGTCGTCCTCATGTCCGCATAGCGTGCAGGCGAACAGTCGGCCGCATCCCTTGCGGGATTCGGGATCGACCTGGGCGCAGGCGGCGCAGGTCTGAGAGGTGTGGAACGGCGGGACGGCGATGAGTACGGACCCGTACATGAGGGTCTTGTGCTCCAGCTGTCGCCGCCGTTCTCCCGGGATGTTGTCGAGGATCGACCGGTTGAGTCCGGCCTTCTGCCGCACGTTCTTCCCGGGGGCCTCGGTTGTGCCTTTCGCGGATTTGCTCATGTTCTTCATACGCAGGTCCTCGATACCGATCAGGCCGTGGCTTTTGGCGAGGTCGGTGGTGAGCTTGTGCGTGAAGTCCCGCCGCCGGTTGGCTCGACGGGTGGTGATGCGGCCGAAGAAGATCCCGCGCCGCGTGGGCGCGGACTTCGAGTGTGACCGGGTGAGCCTGTCACTCGTCCGGCATCACCTCGAGCGCCTGGCCGGCCTGCCCTGGCCCAGCGATCGGAGCACTTCGGAATCGCTTCAGACCGATGGTGAACGACCGGGGGGCCTTGAACGACGGTTTCGGCCCGGCCATTCGGGCTTCCGGGAGCAAATGGCGCATCCTTGACGGGAATCCCCGCGAGAGAGGCGCTGTCAGGATGAGTGCACCCATTGCGATCGTGCGCGGCCGTGGCTATCGGGTGGAGGCGGTGGACCGGTACCTCGCCCGGCTGTCGGGCAGCCGGGACGAGGCTTGGGAGCGGGTGGCGCGGCTGACCGTCCTGGCCAAGCGGATGGAGGCGGAGGCGGAGCGGCTGCGGGAGGCGGTGGCGGCGCTGGCGCCGCAGCCGCAGGCGTACGACGAGCTGAGCGAGCGCGCCCGCCGGATCCTGCTGCTGGCCCAGGAGGAGGCGCAGACGCTGAGGGCGGACGCGCGGGCGGACGCGTCGGCGACGGCGGGCGCGGCCGAGGCGCATGCGGACCGGGTGGCGGAGCTGGCGCGGCAGGACGCGGTGGCGGTGCGGGAGCAGACGGAGGTACGGGCCCGTCAGGGGCTGTCGCGGGCCCAGCGGGAGGCGGACGACGTGCGGGGGGCCGCGCGGGAGGACGCGGCGGGGTGGCGGTCGGAGGCGGCCGCGGGGTTGGACGCGGTGCGGCGTCGCTCGGAGGCGTTGCTGGCGGAGCGCGAGCAGGAGCAGGTGGACCGTTGGGACGCGGCGGAGCGGGAGCTGGCGGCGCGGGAGGCGGAGCTGGTGGTGCGGGCCGCGGAGGCGGAGCGCCAGGCGGAGGCCCGCCTGGCGGGGGCGCGGCGGGGGTTCGCGGAGGCGCAGGAGGCGGCGCGGCACGGCCAGGAGGACGCGGATGCGCTGGCGGGGGAGGCGCTGGCGGGGGCGCGGGTGGAGGAGGAGCGGGTGGGGCGCGAGACGGAGCGGGTCCTGCGGGAGCACGCGGAGGCGGAGGAGGAGATGCGGGCGCACATGAACCACGTGCGGGCGAGCCTGGCGGCGCTGACGGGGCGGGCCCCTGCCGGGCCGCCTGCGGGGGGCGCGGCAGGGTGAGGTGGCGCCCCTGGCGGGGCCGCGGGTGTGCGGGTTCGGCTGCGCCGCCGGTTCACCCGTGGGCGGGACCGGCCGGTTGGGGCGGTGCCACTGCCGGGGCTCCGCCCCGGACCCCGCGCCTCAAACGCCGGCGGGGCTGGGTGGTGTCCCCCGGGCGGGACCTGGCTGTCGGGGCGGTGCCCCGCCGGAGTGTCTCCTCGTCCTCGCGCACGTTGCCGTGGCTTCGACAAGGGAGCCCGGTTGCGCGCTCGTCCTGCGGGGACACTCCGGCGTGTCCCCACCCCGGCCACGCCCTTCCAGGGCGGGGGCGATGGCTGTCCGGCGACGCTCACCCCGACCGCGCACTGCCGGCCCGCCGGGGCGGGGTCGTGGCCTGAGCGTGGGGAGCGGGGTCACTGCGGTGCGTCCCCACAGGAGGAGCGCGCAGCCACGCTTCACGGCGAGCGGTGCCTTCGTGCGCGACGACGAGGAGACGTCCCGGAGGGACGCCGCGGACCGGGCTCCACGGTCTAAGCCCCGCCCATGGGCACCACACCCCAGCCCCTCCGGCGTTTGAGGAGCGGGGTCCGGGGCAGCGGCCCGGCAACGGGGGCCGCGCCGACGGGGCGGGGTTAGGGGAGGGTGGTCAGGAAGGCCGCGATCAGCGGCGCGATCACGTTCAGGTGGGTCTCCAGGGCGAAGTGTCCCGCGCCGTCGAAGACGTGCACGGCGGCGTCCGGCGCGTCCCGGAGGTACGCCTTCGCGCCCGCCGGGGTGAAGAAGGGGTCGCCCGCGCCCCACACGACCAGGACCGGTACTGCGGAGTTCCGCAGCCAGGCCTGCCATTCCGGGTAGTGGGTCAGGTTCGACGCGTAGTCGAACGCCAGGTCGGCCTGTGCGTCGGCGCGTCCCGGCAGGCCGAGGTAGTGCGCGTCGAGGGTCCAGTTGTCGGGGGAGATCAGGGAGGTGTCGGCGACGCCGGCCTCGTACTGGAAGCGGGTGCCTTCGAGGGTGAAAAGGCCTCGGACCTGCTCCTCGTTGCCGGGGACGTCCCGCCGCAGGGACGTGAACTCGCGGGCCATGTCGGAGAGGCCCTCCTCGTACGCGTTGCCGTTCTGCACGATCAGGCCGGTGACGCGGTCCGGTCGGCGGGTGGCGAGGCGCAGGCCGACGGGGGCGCCGAAGTCGAAGACGTAGAGGGCGTAGCGGTCCAGGCCGAGGGCGTCGGTGAAGTTCTCGAGGGTGTCGGCGAGTCGGTCGAAGGTGTAGGTGAAGCCGTCGGGGGCCTCGGTGCGGCCGAAGCCGGGGTAGTCGGGGGCGATCAGGCGCCAGGGGGTGTCGCCGAGGGCGTCCATCAGGCGGGTGAACTGGTGGGAGGCGGTGGGGAAGCCGTGCAGGAGCAGCAGGACGGGGCCGTCGGCGGGGCCGCTCTCGCGGTAGGCGACCCGGACTCCGTCGACGTCGACGGTGCGGTGCTGGACTGCGACTGCGGCCGAGCTGCTCATCACATGCCTCCTGGGGTGTTGGTTCCATTAGTCTTGTCGATGATCCTTAATGGGTCAAGGGGGGTTGGTAGCATTAGTGATGTGACTGCTGACTTTCCGCTCATCGGTGAGCCCCTCGCCCTTGACCTCCTCAACACCCGTACGGCCCTCGGCGATCTGATCGCCGACCCGGCCGGTCTCGCGGCGTGGCTGGCCGAGCAGGCGGGGCGCCTCGCCCCGGTCGGGGAGGTGGGCGCGGCCGAGGTGGCGGCCGTGTGCGGGGTGCGGGAGGCCTCGCGTGCGGTGATCGGGGCGGTGCGGTGCGGGGAGCGGCCGCCGGCGGACGCGCTGGGCGTGCTGAACGGGGCCCTGGCCGGGGCGCCGGCCCACCGCGAGCTGGCCTGGGAGGCGGGCGCCGGCCTGGCCGCGACCCCGCGCAGGACGGCCGCCCCCGCCCGGCGGCTGGCGGCGGAGCTGGCCGACGCGGTGGCGGACCTGCTGACGGATCCCCGGGTGGGTTCGGTGCGCGCGTGCGAGGGGGAGGGGTGCGTGCTGCTCTTCCTGCCCGCGCACCCGCGCCGCCGCTGGTGCGTGGCGTCGGTCTGCGGCAACCGGGCCCGGGTGGCCCGCTATTACGCCCGCCACAAGGGCGAGGCTTAGGCCTCCAGGCGGTACGGGTCGCTGCGCAGGCCGCGGTCGGTGGTCACCACCACCGTGAGCGGGGGGCGCGTTCCCTCGGGGAGGGTGGCCGTCAGGGTGCCCGTCGCGGGGTCGGAGGTGGCCGGGGTGGCGCTGTCGTTCACCGTGACCGCGGGGTCGTCGGTGAAGCCGCCGCCCTCGATGGTGAGGGTCGGGCCGGTGAGGGTGGCGCCGGTGATGACCGGGTTCGCGCGGACCGCCATCTTGTTGATCAGGTAGGCGCCGGCGGGGGCGCCCGTCAGGGCCCAGATCTCCGAGGGGAGGTGGGGGAGCCCGCCGTCGACGTCCGCGAGGAAGAACAGGACCACGTACGCCATCGTGACCGCGCTGAGGGCGACGTACTGGAGGTCGACGAGGTCCACGCGGCCGCTGTCGTTCGCGACGAGCTCGCGCAGCGGCCTGCGGCCGGAAGCGGTCGGCTTCGGGGCGGGTTTGGCCATGGTGCCGTTCTCCAGCCGCATGCCGACGACCGTCTTCGCGCCGATCAGGGCCGCGTACGGGCCGCCGAGCAGCGGCAGGTAGACGGTCGTGAGGGTGGAGAGCGGGCCGTCGGGCCCCTGGAAGTACGACACGCCGCCGCCGGCGGTGAGGCCGTGGGCGAGGATCGCGAGCAGCAGCCAGACGAGGATGACCGTCCAGGCCAGGGCCAGGACGGTCGAGGTGGAGAGGCGGCCGTCGCGGCCGGTGACGAAACCGGGGTGGTGGCGCAGGCGCAGGCCGACGGGCACGGTCAGTGCGGCGAGTAACGCCAGTGCGAAGAGTGCGGATGCCATGTCGTCCCCCCGGATGCGGTCCTGGCCACAGGGTGTCCGAATGGCCGGGGTCATGACAAGTGGCTACTGCTCCTGGTCGGGCAGGACGGGGAACCGGCGCGGGGCCACCAGCAGCAGGATCAGCAGGGCCGCGACGGCGGCCGCCGTCGCGCCGAGGAAGATGTGCTCCACCGCGGCGGCCACGGCCTCGCGCAGGTAGTCGGCGGCGGCCCCCGGCAGGAGGCCCGGCCGCTCCAGCGCCTTCGCGACGTCGTCGAGGTGGCCGGGCAGTCCCGCCACGGGGGCGTGTGCGAGCCGGGCGGCGAGGGTGGCGTTGGCGACGGCCGCCAGCAGGGCCGCGCCGACGCTCTGGCCGACCTGGCGGCAGAACAGCACGGAGGCGGTCGTGGTGCCGCGCTCGGCCCAGCCGACGGTGGACTGGACCCCGACGATCAGCGGGAGCTGGAAGAGGCCGAGGGCCCCGCCGAGGAGCAGCATGATCAGTGCGGGCTGCCAGGGCCGGGCGGGGTAGGGGAGCAGGGTGAAGGAGAAGAGGATGGCCGCGGCCAGGGCGATGCCGAGGGCGGCGGTGTTGCGGAAGCCGATGCGCCGGTAGACGTGCTGGCTGAGGGCGGCGCTGATGGGCCAGCTCAGGGTCATCACGGACATGACCAGGCCCGCGCCGACGGGCCCGAGACCGAGCACGGACTGGGCGTACGTCGGCATGAACACCATCGGGGCGACCATCAGGAGGCCGAGCGCGCCCATGGCCAGGTTGACGGCGGCGATGGTGCGCCGGCGCCAGACCCAGCCGGGAAGGATCGGTTCTTCGGCCCGGCGTTCCACCCGGACGACCACGGCGGCCAGGAGCGCGCCGGCGGCGAAGAGGCCGAGCGAGGGCGCGGACAGCCAGGGCCAGGCGACCCCGCCCTGGACGAGAGCGAAGAGCAGCACCCCGCCGCAGGCGAAGACGCCGAGGGCGCCGGCCCAGTCGACCGGGCCCCGGCGGCCGGGGGAACGTACGGGTTCGACGAGGTGGCGGGAGATCATCCACAGGGCGAGGGCGGCCAGCGGCAGGTTGACCAGGAAGATCCAGCGCCAGTGCGCGTACGAGGCCAGCAGCCCGCCGATCGCGGGGCCGGCCACGGCCGAGGTGGCCCAGACGGTGGACATGCGGGCCTGGATCCTGGGCCGTTCGGCGAGCGGGTAGAGGTCGGCGGCGAGGGTCTGGATGGTGCCCTGGAGGGCGCCGCCGCCCAGGCCCTGGACGATCCGGAAGGCGATGAGGGCGGCCATGTTCCAGGCGGCCGCGGAGAGCAGGGAGCCGACGAGGAAGAGGCCTATGCCGAAGAGGAGCACGGGCTTGCGGCCGAGGGTGTCGGAGAGCTTCCCGTAGACGGGCAGGGTGACGGTGACGGCGAGCAGGTAGCCGGAGAAGAGCCAGGAGAAGACGGAGAAGCCGCCGAGGTCGCCGACGATCTGCGGGACGGCGGTGGCCACGACGGTGCCTTCGAGGGCGACCAGCGCCATCCCGAGCATGAGCGAGGCGACGACCGCCCGGGGCGGCCGTCCGGCGGGCGCCGTCCCCGTGGTCTCGGCTGTGCCGGCCGCGCTTTCCCTTGCGCCCACAAGATCCCTTCCCCGTACACGTATATGCGGGGAACACCATCTCACCGCTGCGGTGTCCCCGGGTATCCCCCAGGACGCATCGTCCGAAGGGTGGACAACCCCTAAGGGGACCTCCGTATTACGGCCCAGGGGCCGTTCGTCCCGGCGGAGGAGGCAACGGGCCGGGGCGGCTCCTTAACTGGAACATACGGGCCGGGGTCGGGGGGTGGGGTTAACCCCCGGGCGGATACGGCGATGGGCACCAGCGCGCCGCACCCCCCTCCCGCCAGAGACTTCACAACGGCGGCAACCGCATTCCGAAGAAGGAGAAAGACCGTGACAACGGCTATGACCGAAACCAGGCACGGGGGTACTGGAGGGCATGAAGCCGTCGCGGCCCGGGCACGCAAGGTCGTCAAGGCCTACGGCTCCGGGGAGACGCGCGTGGTCGCCCTCGACGACGTGGACGTGGACATCATGCGCGGCCAGTTCACGGCGATCATGGGCCCCTCCGGCTCCGGCAAGTCCACCCTGATGCACTGCCTCGCCGGTCTCGACACGGTGACCAGCGGCCGGATCTTCCTGGACGACACCGAGGTCACCGGGCTGAAGGACAAGAAGCTCACGCAGCTGCGCCGCGACCGGATCGGCTTCATCTTCCAGGCCTTCAACCTGCTGCCCACGCTCAACGCCCTGGAGAACATCACGCTCCCCATGGACATCGCGGGCCGCAAGCCGGACGCGCAGTGGCTCAACCGGGTCGTGGAGACCGTCGGCCTCGCCGGCCGCCTCAAGCACCGCCCGACCGAGCTCTCCGGCGGCCAGCAGCAGCGCGTGGCCGTGGCCCGCGCCCTCGCGGCCCGCCCGCAGATCATCTTCGGTGACGAGCCCACCGGAAACCTGGACTCCCGGGCGGGCGCCGAGGTCCTCGGCTTCCTGCGCCGCTCGGTCGACGAACTCGGCCAGACCATCGTCATGGTCACCCACGACCCGGTCGCCGCCTCCTACGCGGACCGCGTCATCTTCCTCGCCGACGGCCGGATCGTCGACGAGATGTACGGGCCGACGGCCGACCAGGTCCTCGACCGCATGAAGGACTTCGACGCGCGCGGGCGGACCTCGTGAGCAACACCGTCCTGAAGACCTCGCGGCGCAACTTCGTCGCGCACAAGGGGCGGATGGCGCTCTCGGCCATCGCCGTCCTGCTCTCCGTCGCCTTCGTCTGCGGCACCCTGGTGTTCACCGACACCATGAACGCCACCTTCGACAAGCTCTTCGCGACCACCGGGGCGGACGTCACGGTCTCCGCGAAGCCCGCCGGAGCCGGGGACGACGACGTCGAGAACCCGCGCAACGCCCGGCCGGCGGTCATCCCCGGCGACGCCGTCCAGAAGGTCGCGGCCGTCCAGGGTGTCCAGTCCGCCCAGGGCAGCGTCGTCTCCCTGTCCGTGACGGTCGTGGCTGCCGGGAACAAGAACGTCGGCCCCACCTCCGGCGCCCCGACGATCGCCGCGAGCTGGAACGACAACGAGCTCAAGTCGATGAAGGTCAGCTCCGGCCACGAGCCGCGCGGCCCCACCGAGGTGATGGTCGACGCCGACACGGCGAAGAAGCACAAGCTGAAGATCGGGGACGAGCTGCGCACCATCGCCGTCACCGGTGACTTCCGCGCCACGATCTCCGGCATCGCCACCTTCAAGGTGACCAACCCGGGCGCCACCGTCGTCTACTTCGACACCGCCACCGCGCAGCGCGAACTGCTCGGCGCCCCCGGCACGTTCACCAACATCAACGTCACGGCCAAGGACGGCGTCAGCGACGAGCAGCTCAAGACGAGCATCGCCGCCGCCGTCGGCGCCGACACCTACAAGCTCCAGACCGCCAAGGAATCCGCGGACCAGGGCCGCAAGGACGTCGGTTCGTTCCTCGACGTCATGAAGTACGCGATGCTCGGGTTCGCCCTCATCGCCTTCCTCGTCGGCATCTTCCTGATCTTCAACACCTTCGCGATGCTGGTCACCCAGCGCACCCGCGAGATCGGCCTGATGCGCGCCATCGGCGCCGACAGCGGCCAGGTCCTCAAGTCCGTGGTCCTGGAGGCCTTCCTCCTCGGTCTCGTCGGCTCGGTCGCGGGCGTCGGCGTGGGCGTGGGCCTGGCCGTCGGACTGATGAAGCTCATGGGCCAGATGGGCATGAACCTGTCCACGGACGACCTCACCGTCGCCTGGACCACCCCGGTCGTCGGCATCGTCCTCGGTGTCGTCGTCACCGTCGTCGCCGCCTTCATCCCGGCCCGCCGGGCCGGCAAGGTCTCCCCGATGGCCGCCCTGCGCGAGTCGGGCACCCCGGGCGACAAGAAGGCGGGCGTGGTCCGCGCCGTCCTCGGCCTGGTCCTCACCGCGGCGGGAGGTGCGGGGCTCTACCTGGCCTCGGCCGCCGACAAGGCCGGCCCCGGATCGCTCTGGCTGGGCCTGGGCGTCGTCTTCACCCTCATCGGCTTCATCGTGATCGGCCCGCTGCTCGCCGCGGGCGTGGTGCGGGTGCTCTCCGGCATCGTCCTGCGGCCCTTCGGGTCCGTCGGCCGGCTCGCCGAGCGCAACGCGCTGCGCAACCCGCGCCGCACCGGCGCCACCGCCGCCGCCCTGATGATCGGCCTCGCGCTGGTCGCCTGCCTGTCGGTGGTCGGCTCCTCGATGGTGGCCTCCGCCACCGAAGAGCTCGACAAGTCGGTCGGCGCGGACTTCATCGTGAACTCCCAGACCGGGCAGCCGGTCATGCCGCAGGCCGAGCAGGTGATGCGCGCCGTCAAGGGCCTCGACCACGTCACCGCCTACCGGGAGGTCGACGCCAAGGTCACCGCGCCCGACGGCATCACCGAGGAAGTGGGGCTCGCCGCAACCGATCCCACGTACGCCAAGGACATCCGCCGCAAGATGGTCGCCGGCGAGCACGCGGCGGCGTACGGGGCGAACTCGATGTCGGTGGGCTCGGAGTACGCCGACAAGCACGGCGTCAAGCTCGGCGACGAGCTGACGGTCGCCTTTACCGGCGGCAACACCGTCAAGCTGAAGGTCGCGGCGATCACCAGCGACGAGGGCAACCTCGACAAGACGGTGAAGTACATCAGCACCGCCGTCGCCGAGGCGAACGTCCCGGCGGACCGGCTGCCGCGCCCCTTCATGCTGCTGGCCAGCGCGAAGGACGGGCAGGACGAGGCCGCCGCGTACACGGCGGTCAAGACGGGGCTGGCGGAGTACCCGCAGTACGCGGTCCGCAACCAGGCCGACTACAAGCAGTCCCTCAAGGACCAGGTAGGCCAGCTCCTGAACATCGTCTACGGGCTCCTCGCTCTCGCCATCATCGTCGCGGTCCTGGGCGTGGTGAACACCCTCGCCCTGTCGGTGGTCGAGCGGACCCGCGAGATCGGCCTGATGCGCGCCATCGGCCTCTCCCGCCGTCAGCTGCGCCGCATGATCCGCCTGGAGTCGGTGGTCATCGCCCTCTTCGGCGCCCTGCTCGGCCTCGGGCTGGGCATGGGCTGGGGAGCCACCGCGCACCAGCTGCTCGCGCTCCAGGGCCTGAAGGTGCTGGAGATCCCGTGGCCGACGGTCCTCGGGGTGTTCGCGGGCTCGGCCCTGGTGGGCCTGTTCGCCGCGCTGGTCCCGGCCTTCCGGGCGGGGCGGATGAACGTCCTGAACGCGATCGCGAGCGAGTAGCACCGCCCCGGTCGTACGGGGGAGGCGCCGGTCCGGGACCCACGGGGGAGGTTCCGGGCCGGCGCCGTGCGTTCAGTGGACGCGCCGCATGAGGACGACGCCCTCGGCCTCGCCCACGAGGGCGTACCGTTCGCCGGGGTGGAGCTGGGTGGCGTACCCGGTCGGGTCCTGGCCCGCCCACTTGGAGCCGTTGTCGATGGTGATCCAGTCGGGGACCACGCCCTTGCTCCCGCCGATCCACAGCACCCGGCAGCGGGAGGTCAGCCGGGTCAGCGGCCCGGTGTCGGCCTCCACGGTCGCCCCGTCGGGGATCGTGTCGAGGAGGTGCTCGATCGCCGTCACGCGCGCGGGCTTCTCGTACGTCTTCGCCTCGACGAGTTTGGCGGTCGGCATCGAGGTGGCGGCCAGCGCGAGGGAGGCGGCGAGCACGGCGGTGGGCATGTTCAGGGCGTACGAGCGCAGCCACGGCCGCTCGCCGCGCCGCAGGGTGTCGACGGCGTCGACGAGCGCGAGGGCGACGACGGGCATCAGGACGGCGCTGTAGTGCCAGTCCGTGGACCAGTAGTGGTCGTCCCCGGACAGGAACCGCCAGCCGAGGGTGGGGGCGGCGACCAGCAGCAGCGGGGAGCGCAGCGCGAGCAGCCCGGAGGTGGGCAGCAGGACCCAGGTCAGGGTGGTGAGCTTGGTGCCGAGGCCGTCGAGGGGACCCGCGCCGTGGATCTTGTCCCAGTAGCCGTAGCCCGCGGTGGCGAAGGCCGGTATGAAGACGGTGAAGACGAGGACGGCGAAGACGGCGGCCGCGGCGGCGACGGCGAGCGCGGTCCAGGCGGTCCGCCGGTCGGTGGTCCGGGCCCGCCAGGCCACGACGACGGCCAGGGCGGCGAGGGTGAAGCCGAGGTCCTCCTTGACGAGGACCAGCGGCAGCCCCCACAGCAGAGCGGCCCACCAGCGCCCGGCGAGCAGCGCCTCCAGGGCGAAGGCGATCAGCGGCACGGCGAAGGCGATCTCGTGGAAGTCGAACTCCACGGCGCGCTGGATCCCCCAGAACAGCCCGTACGCCACCCCGACGGCGATCCCGCGCGGCCGCCCGAGCAGCCGGCCCGCGGCGCGGGTGACGGGCACGGCGGACACCGCGAACAGGGCGGCCTGTACGACCAGCAGGGTGACGGGGCCGGGGAAGACCCGGTACACGGGTGCCACAGCCGCGATGATCGGGCTGAAGTGGTCCCCGAGGATGTTGGCCCCGGGCCCCTTGAGATCGGCGACTGGCGCCTGGAGGTGGGCGTAGGCGCGGATGGCCTGCTCGAAGATCCCCAGGTCCCAGGAGGCCCACTCCATCCGCCGGAACCGTCCGATGGAGAGGACGAGGTAGACGAGGAACAGTCCGCCGGCCACCACGTACGGCCCCGGCCACCAGGCCCGGCCCGGCTTCCCGGTGGCCCGTGTCACCGGCGCCGGGAGTGCTATCGCGTCACTCGTCACGGAGTCGTGCCCCTCGGCCGGTCGGCGTCTCTCCGGCGATGGTGACGCGGCGAGCTCAGACGGTCAGTACATCGACATCGTAGAGCGGGATGAACGTGCCGCTACCCGGTGTCCTCGGCGTCCCCGGAGTCGGGGAGGAATCCGAAGGCCCCGGGGAAGCCGGGGTCTACGGACATGTCGTCGAAGTCCTCGTCGAGGACCACGGGCTCGCGGGCGGTGCCGCGCGCGGTCCGCGGGCCCCCTCCCGTTGGGGGGACCACCTTCGCGACCGGTTCACCGGCCCTGCTGATGATCACTTCTTCCCCCCTCGCGACCGCGTCGAGGATCTCGGGGAAATGCGCTTCCGCCTCGTGGACGTCGTACTGCCGGGCCGCGTCCATGAGGCTCTCCAGGGCTGGGGGCAGGGGTCGGGCGCTGGACCCAGCGTAAGCAGGCCCGGCCGGCGGCGTCGGGTTCCGTCACCCCCACGGGGGACCGGAATCCCTCGCTCGACGCACCCGGGTACGAGAGCGCGACGCACCCGGGTACGAGAGGGGCGGCGCGCAGCGCCTCCGTGAGGGGCGGTGGTCGGGAGACGGGCGGGCGTAGGGTGGGAAACCCCGGCCCGCGAGCGTGTCGGGTCCTTCGCGTTGCCCCCTCACCGGATGGAAGCCGTTTCATGAGCCTGCACGGACTGCTCGACGCCGTCACCCGGGATCCCGCGCTCGCCGAGGCGGTCACCGCGGCCGGGGACGGCAACCGTATGCACGTCGACGTCGTCGGGCCCGGTGCCGCGCGGCCGTTCGTGATCGCCGCGCTGGCCCGGCGGACCGAGCGGACCGTCCTCGCGGTCACCGCCACCGGGCGCGAGGCCGAGGACCTGGCCGCGGCGCTGCGGTCCCTGCTGCCGCCCGACGAAGTGGTGGACTTCCCGTCCTGGGAGACGCTGCCGCACGAGCGGCTGAGCCCGCGCAGCGACACCGTCGGCCGGCGGATCGCCGTACTGCGCCGCCTCGCGCACCCGAGCAAGGACGACCCGGCCGCAGGGCCCGTCTCCGTGGTGGTCGCGCCGATCCGTTCCGTGCTCCAGCCGCAGGTCAAGGGGCTCGGGGACCTGGTGCCGGTGGGGCTGCGGCAGGGGCAGAGCGCCGACCTCGGCGAGGTGACCCAGGCGCTGGCCGCCGCCGCGTACGCGCGCGTCGAGCTCGTCGAGAAGCGCGGGGAGTTCGCCGTGCGCGGCGGCATCCTCGACGTGTTCCCGCCCACCGAGGAACACCCGCTGCGCATCGAGTTCTGGGGCGACGAGGTGGAGGAGATCCGCTACTTCAAGGTCGCCGACCAGCGCTCCCTGGAGATCGCCGAGCACGGGCTGTGGGCCCCGCCCTGCCGTGAGCTGCTGCTGACGGACGAGGTACGGGAGCGGGCCGCGGCCCTCGCCGAGGCCCACCCCGAGCTCGGGGAACTGCTGAACAAGATCGCCGAGGGGATCGCGGTCGAGGGCATGGAGTCCCTCGCCCCGGTCCTCGTCGACGACATGGAGCTGCTGATCGACGTGCTGCCGGCCGGGGCGATGGCCGTGGTGTGCGACCCCGAGCGGGTGCGGACCCGGGCGGCTGACCTGGTGGCGACGAGCCAGGAGTTCCTGATGGCCTCCTGGGCAGCGACCGCCGGCGGCGGCGAGGCCCCCATCGACGTGGGCGCGGCCTCGCTGCGCGGGATCGCCGACGTCCGGGACCACGCGCGCGAGCTGGGCATGATGTGGTGGTCGGTGTCCCCCTTCGCCGCGGACGAGACGACCGGCGGGGACACGTTGAAGCTCGGCATGCAGGCCCCGGAGGCCTACCGCGGCGACACCGCTCGCGCGCTGGCCGACACCAAGGGGTGGATCGCCGACGGCTGGCACACCGTCTACCTCACCGAGGGCCACGGCCCGGCCGCCCGTACCGTCGAGGTGCTCGGCGGCGAGGGCATCGCGGCCCGGCTGGAAGCGGACCTCGCCACCCTGGAGACGGGCATCGTCCACGTGGCGTGCGGCTCCCTCGACAACGGGTTCGTCGACCCGGGCCTGCGGATCGCGGTGCTGACCGAGACCGACCTGACCGGGCAGCGCACCGCGACCAAGGACCTCGGCCGGATGCCGACCCGGCGCCGCAAGTCGATCGACCCGCTGACCCTGGAGGTCGGCGACTACATCGTCCACGAGCAGCACGGCGTCGGCCGCTACGTCGAGATGGTGCAGCGCACCGTGCAGGGCGCCACCCGCGAGTACCTCCTCGTCGAGTACGCGCCCGCCAAGCGCGGCCAGCCCGGGGACCGGCTGTACATCCCCACCGACCAGCTGGAGCAGGTCACCAAGTACGTCGGCGGCGAGGCCCCGACCCTGCACCGGCTCGGCGGCGCCGACTGGACCAAGACCAAGGCGCGGGCGAAGAAGGCGGTCAAGGAGATCGCCGCCGACCTCATCAAGCTGTACAGCGCGCGCATGGCGGCCCCCGGCCACACCTTCGGCCCCGACACCCCCTGGCAGCGGGAGCTGGAGGACGCCTTCCCGTACGCGGAGACGCCCGACCAGCTCACCACCATCGCCGAGGTCAAGGAGGACATGGAGAAGTCGGTCCCCATGGACCGCCTGATCTGCGGCGACGTCGGCTACGGAAAGACCGAGATCGCGGTCCGTGCTGCCTTCAAGGCGGTGCAGGACGGCAAGCAGGTCGCCGTCCTCGTCCCCACCACGCTGCTGGTGCAGCAGCACTTCGGGACCTTCTCCGAGCGCTACAGCCAGTTCCCGGTCAATGTGAAGGCGCTGTCCCGTTTCCAGTCCGACACCGAGTCCAAGGCCACCATGGAGGGCCTGAAGGAGGGCTCGGTGGACGTGGTCATCGGTACGCACCGGCTCTTCTCGCAGGAGACCAAGTTCAAGGACCTGGGCCTGGTCATCGTCGACGAGGAGCAGCGGTTCGGCGTCGAGCACAAGGAGCAGCTGAAGAAGCTGCGCGCCAACGTGGACGTGCTGACGATGTCCGCGACTCCGATCCCGCGCACGCTGGAGATGGCGGTGACCGGTATCCGCGAGATGTCGACGATCACCACGCCGCCGGAGGAGCGCCACCCGGTCCTCACCTTCGTGGGCCCGTACGAGGAGAAGCAGATCGGCGCGGCCATCCGGCGCGAGCTGCTGCGCGAGGGCCAGTGCTTCTACATCCACAACCGGGTCGAGTCCATCGACCGGGCGGCCGCCAAGCTGCGGGAGATCGTGCCCGAGGCGCGGATCGCGACGGCGCACGGCCAGATGTCCGAACAGGCCCTGGAGCAGGTCGTGGTGGACTTCTGGGAGAAGAAGTTCGACGTCCTCGTCTCGACGACGATCGTCGAGTCGGGCATCGACATCTCCAACGCCAACACCCTCATCGTGGAGCGCGGCGACAACTTCGGCCTCTCCCAGCTGCACCAGCTGCGCGGCCGCGTGGGACGCGGGCGCGAGCGCGGGTACGCGTACTTCCTCTACCCGCCGGAGAAGCCGCTGACGGAGACCGCGCACGAGCGGCTCGCGACGATCGCCCAGCACACCGAGATGGGCGCCGGCATGTACGTGGCCATGAAGGACCTGGAGATCCGCGGCGCGGGCAACCTGCTCGGCGGCGAGCAGTCCGGGCACATCGCGGGCGTCGGCTTCGACCTGTACATCCGCATGGTCGGCGAGGCCGTGGCGGACTACCGGGCCGCCGTCGAAGGCGGGGTGGAGGAGGAGCCGCCGCTGGAGGTGAAGATCGAGCTGCCGGTCGACGCGCACGTCCCGCACGACTACGCGCCCGGCGAGCGGCTGCGCCTGCAGGCGTACCGGTCGATCGCCGCCGCGAGTTCCGAGGCGGACATCAAGGCGGTGCGCGAGGAACTCACCGACCGCTACGGCAAGCTGCCGGAGCCGGTGGAGAACCTGCTGCTGGTGGCCGGGCTGCGGATGCTGGCCCGGGCGTGCGGGGTCGGCGACATCACCCTCCAGGGCCCCAACATCCGTTTCGGGCCGGTGGAGTTGCGCGAATCGCAGGAGCTGCGGCTGAAGCGGATCTACCCCGGGTCGGTGCTGAAGCCCGCCACCTCGCAGGTGCTGGTCCCGCGTCCCAAGACCGGGAAGATCGGCGGGAAGCCGCTGGTCGGCCGGGAACTGCTGGCCTGGACGGGGGAGTTCCTCACCACCATCCTCGGCTCGTGACGGAGGTGTCGTGACGGCCGTGTCGTGACGGCCGTGTCGTGACGGCCGTGTCGTGACGCCGGTGTCGTAACGGCACGAGGAGGCCGGGCCCGTCGGGGCCCGGCCTCCTCATGTGTCCGTCGTGGGGCGCTCTCAGCCCATCTTGTCGGCGTCGATGACGTCCTTGCCGGTCGGGGCGTCGGCCTTCACCGGCTCGTTGAACCCGCTGAAGGAGATCTCGGACGGCTCCTTGCCGGTGTTGGTCGCCTTGAGCAGGTACGGCTCGCCCTTGGTGGCCACCAGCAGGGTCTCGGTGCCGTCGTTGGTCTTCGTGGTGAGGGTCAGGGCCTCCTGGCCGCGCTCCGTGGTCACCTTGCCCTTCTCGGCGCCCTCGCTCTTGTCGAACTCCTTGAGGAGCTCGTTCAGGTCGCACAGGGAGGACAGTTCCTTCGAGTCCTGGTCCGTGGCCTTCGACTTCAGCCAGTGCCCCGCCAGCATCTTGACCGCCGCGTCGGCCTGCTCCTTGGGCAGGTCCTTCATCTGGGCGCGGTAGAAGGGCTCGTCGGCCTTGATGAACACGGAGTCGGCGTTGCGTATCAGCTCGAACGAACCGTCCTGGCTGGAGATCGTGCCCTTGCAGTCGCCGCCCTTGCTGACGGCCATGTTCAGCTTCATCTCCTTGCCCGCGTCCCAGACGTTTCCGCTGACGGTGAGCGAGTTCGTGCCGCGCAGGGCGGTCACGGACTTGTTGGCCACCTGGGAGCCGGTCATGTCGGGGAACGGGCCGGACGCGGCCGGCTTGAGCAGGGAGCAGCCGGTGAGCGCGAGGCCGGCGGCGCAGGCGAGGGCGGCGGTGGTGGTGACGGGACGGCGAAGGGTGCGCATGGGGGGACTCTCTCGGGCAGGTGTAGACGAGTGGGGGGAAGGCTATGGGGGGAGGAGAATCAACCGGAACCCGGGGGTCCGGTCAACGGGTGGGGGAGTCGGCGAGGGAGGGGCCTAAGGGGGCCTGCCGGACTGGGCGGCGGGCCGGACGGGGCCCTGCCGGACGGGGGCGGGTCAGGACTTCTTCCAGTCCCCGCAGTCGTTGGTCTTGAAGTAGGCGTCGTCGGCGCCGATCGTCACGATCGCGGGGCCGGTGGGGTTCTCGTTGGCGATGATCGAGTCGAGGTCGTGGCTCGCGCTCTTCATGCGCTCCCAGTAGCAGCCGTCGCCCGCCTCGGTGGTCTTGTAGGTGCCCGGCGCGATGTCCGTGCCGACCTTGAGCATCCCGGCCTTGCCGGAGAACTCGGTCTTCGGGGAGCCGCCCGCGGCCTTGGGGTCGACGGCCTCCCAGGCCTTGCAGTCGTTCGTCTTGAAGATCTTGTCGGTGTCCGCGATGGTCACGTAGCTCGCGCCGGTCACGTTGTCGTTGGAGATGATCGAGTCGGCCTCGCCGGAGGAGTCCTTGGCCCGCTCCCAGTAACAGCCCGCGCTGCCGTTGCCCGTGGTGCGGTAGGTGCCCGGCTGGACGTCCTTGCCCACCTCGAAGGTGCCGCTTCCCTTGAAGGCGGTCTTCTTCTGCGCGGAGTCGCCACCCGCCGCCGGGGCCGAGGCGGAGGCCGCCGGCTTCTTCGCCGCGTCGTCCTTCCCGGCGGTGTCGGTGTCGGTGCAGGCGCCGAGCGTCATCAGCGCGAGGACCGCGCCGCCGCTCGTGAGGGCCTTGTGACGGGTGGTCCAGCTCTTGCGCGAGGTGTGGGACATGGGTGACTCCTGCCTCTCCGGCGTGTTCCGGCTACCGAGCGTTCTCTGTTCGACGAGGTGATCACATCAGATGCCTGTGAACCGAGTCAACAGGATTCACGGAAGAAGTTGAGTTCACGCTGTGAAGGAGTCTCTTGCGTGTGAACGGGTATGCTCCGCGGCATGTCCGAGGAGATCGGCGCCCCCCACGCCCCCCACGCACCCCAGGCCCCCGACACCCCCGCCACGACCGCACCCGCCCCTGCCGCGACCGCTCCCGCGGAAGTCACCGCGGCCGAGGTCGCGCGCCTGGCCGGAGTCGGCCGCGCCGCCGTCAGCAACTGGCGCCGCCGCCACGCCGACTTCCCCAAACCCGTGGGCGGCACCGAGACCAGCCCCTCCTTCGCCCTCCCCGAGGTCGAACAGTGGCTGCGCGCCCAGGGCAAGCTCGCCGAAGTCCCGCTGCGCGAACGCGTCTGGCAGCAGATCGCCGCCCACCCCGGCGGGGCGGTCGCCGCGCTCGTCAAGGCCGGCAGCGCGCTGCTCGTCGTACGGGAACGCCCCGCCGAGTGGCTGAAGCTGGCCGCCGGCCCCGACGAGCACATGGCCGGGCAATTGCGGCCCGTTCTCGACGAGGTGCTCCGCGCCCGCCTCGGGCCCGGCCACGCCCTCACCGAGGTGCCGCTGCCCCCCGCCACCGTGCCGCTGCTGCGGGCCGCCGCCGAACTCGCCGCCGAACTCGGCGCCCACGAGGCCTTCGAGTTCCTCCTCGGCCGCCACCTCGACGCCAACCCCCGCCAGTACACGCTCACCCCGGACGGCCTCGCCTCGCTCATGGCCGCCCTCATCGCACCCGCCGACCCGACCGGGCCGGCCCCCCGCACCGTGCTCGACCCCGCCTGCGGCACCGGCACCCTGCTGCGGGCGCTCCCGGGCGCGACCGCCCTGTACGCCCAGGACTCCTCGCCCGAACTCGCCGCCCTCGCCGCGCTGCGCCTGGCCCTGGGCGGGCCCGCCCCGGTCCGCGCGGCCGCCGCCGACAGCCTGCGCGCCGACGCCTTCGCGGGCGCGGCCGTGGACGCGGTCCTGTGCCACCCCCCGTTCAACGAACGCAACTGGGGCCACGAGGAACTCGCCTACGACCCCCGCTGGGAGTACGGCTTCCCGGCCCGCACCGAATCCGAACTCGCCTGGGTCCAGCACTGCCTGGCCCACCTGCGCGAGGGCGGCACCGCCGTCCTGCTCATGCCGCCCGCCGTCGCCGCCCGCCGCTCCGGCCGCCGCATCCGCGCCGACCTGCTGCGCCGCGGCGCACTGCGCGCCGTCGTGGCCCTCCCGGCCGGCGCGGCGCCCCCGTACGGCATCCCCCTGCACCTGTGGGTGCTGCGCAGGCCCGCCCCCTACGCGGCGCCCCCGGCAGGGCTGCTGCTCATCGACTCGGCGGCCGCCGCGGACGGCGCGGTGGAGGCCGCCTGGGCCGCCTACGACACCGCCGGGACGGTGGAGGAGGTGCCGGGCGCCACCCGCGTCGTGCCCGTCGTCGAACTGCTCGACGACGACGTGGACCTCACCCCCGCCCGCCACCTGCCGCCGCCCGCCGCGGGCGGCGGCCCCGCCGAGCTGACCGCCGTACGGGAGCGCCTCACCGAGACCCTCGGCCGGGCGGCCCGGCTCACCCCGCCGCCCGCCGCCCCGCCCGCCGGGGCCGCGGCCAGGCCGCCGCTGACCACCATCGGCGAACTGGCCCGCGCCGGAGCCCTGGAGCTCCACACCGGCACGGGCGCCGGGAGCGGTGGCGCCCCCGTCCTCACCGAACACGACGTCTACGCCGGAACGGGCCCCTCCGGCACCCTGGCGGCAGGCCCCGAAGCACCCCTGCTCACCGCCCCCGGCGACGTCCTCGTCCCCGTCGTGGGCGCCGCCTCCGTCGCCCGCGTCATCGACGCGGACACCGCGGGCGCCGTCCCCGGCCGGGGCCTGGTCCTGCTGCGCCCCGACCCGGCCGCCCTCGACCCGTGGTTCCTGGCCGGGTTCCTGCGCGGCACCGCCGGCACCCGCCGCGCCAGCAGCCACGCCTCCACCGCCACCCGGCTCGACGTGCGCCGGCTGCGGCTGCCCCGCCAGCCGCTGGCCGAACAGCGGCGCTACGGGACCCGGTTCCGCGCGCTCGCCGAGTTCGAGGACGCGCTGCGGCTGGCGGGACGCCTCGGCGAACAGCTCGTACAGGGCCTGTACGACGGCCTGTCGGACGGCACGGTCTCGCCGGAATAGCCGCTCGGCCCGGCCCGTGTGCTGCGAGCGTGCAACGGTTGCGCACACGCCCTCACCACTGGCCGGAAAGGCTTATACCCTCAGACCCGCAACCCTTTCCGTACGGCCCGTCAGGAGCAACGATGCACGGCCCCGGCTTCCCGCCGCCGCAGCCCGGTCAACAGTCCGGCAACGGGCTGCAGGTATCGCTGCGCGTGCTCTTCGTCGCGCTCACCGTGCTCAGCTGCGGGTTCCTGTCGTGGGCCGCCATGCTGAAGGTCGCCATCGTCACGCGGGCGCCCCGGAACTGGCTCCTCTTCGTCGGCACGGTCGTGATCAACGTCGTGTGCATCGCGTTCGTCGGCTCGGACGATTCGCCCGACGGCGAGACCGGGCCGAACACCAACATCGCGATGATCACCTCGCTGACCACCGCGATCGCCGTCATCGCCTACTTCCTCTACGAGGACATCCGGCACTACTCGGCAGCCCACACGGCCCCGGCCCCGGCCCAGGGCTGGTACGGGCAGCAGTCGCCCACCGTCACCTACCCCCAGCAGCCGGGCTACGGGTATCCGCCCCAGGCGCCCACGCCCGTCCCGGGCCAACTGCACGGACCCGGAGTGCCCCCGCAGGCGCCCGACGTGCCGCGCATCGGGCAGGTGCGCGCCGAACTCGACGAGCTCAGCGAGTTGCTGCGCCAGCAGCAGCCCCCGAACCAGCCCCCGAACCAGCCCCCGAACCAGGGCCCGACCTCCTTCCAGGACCCGCACCAGTGACCGACCGGCTCATCGGCGACCGCTACCAGCTCGCCACCATCCTCGGCCAGGGCGGCATGGGCCAGGTCTGGACGGCCTACGACCGGCGCCTCGACCGGCGCGTCGCGGTCAAACTGCTGCGCCCCGACAAGGTCGCGGGCCCCGGCACCGTCGCCGAGGAACTGCGCCGCCGCTTCGTGCGCGAATGCCGGGTGACGGCCCAGGTCGACCACCCCGGGCTGGTCACCGTGCACGACGCGGGCAGCGACGGCGACGAACTCTTCCTGGTCATGGGGTACGTCGAGGGCGCGGACCTCGCCGACCACCTCGCCGAGCACGACCCCTACCCGTGGCAGTGGGCGGTGTCCGTCGTCGCGCAGCTGTGCTCGGTGCTGTCCGCCGTGCACTCGGTGCCGATCGTCCACCGGGACCTGAAGCCCCGCAACGTGATGATCCGTCCCGACGGCACCGTGCTCGTCCTGGACCTCGGCGTCGCCTCGGTGATGGACACCGACACCACCCGCCTCACCAGCACCGGATCGCCCATCGGCAGCCCCGCCTACATGGCACCCGAACAGGCCATGGGCGGCGCGGTGGGCCCGTACACCGACCTCTACGCGCTCGGCGTGCTGCTGTACGAACTCCTCAGCGGCAACGTCCCCTTCGCCGGCTCCACCGCCCTCGGCGTCCTGCACCGCCACCTCTACGAGCCCCCGCAGCCGGTGCGCGGGCTGCGTCCGGAGGTCCCGGCGGAGCTGGAGGCGATCCTGCTCCGCCTCCTCGCCAAGGACCCCCAGGAGCGCCCCGGTTCCGCGCAGGAGGTCTACGAGGCCCTCACCCCGCTGCTGCCCGCCCGCGGCAGCGCCGCCCCGGCCGGTCCGCTCGACCCCACCCGCCCCTTCCTGCGGCCGCAGGCCCCCTGGCCCGACCGGGCCCCTTCGCTCACCGCGACCCCGGGCGCCCCGTCGACCTCGGGCGTCTCGTCGACCTCGGGAATCCCGTCCGTCCCCGGTGTCCCGCCCCGGCCGAGCGCGCCGCCGACGGCGCCCGCCAAGCCGGACATCCCCGGCGCCGTGGACCAGGCCCGGCAACTCCTCTCCCAGGGCCGTCTCACCCAGGCCGTGGACATCCTCGGCGGCATCCTCCCGGCGGCCGCCGCCGAGCACGGCGAGCACTCCCCGGTGGTCCGCTCCCTGCGCAAGCAGTACGCCGCCACGCTCATGGACGACGGCCAGTACCGCCGCGCCCTGCCCGAACTGCGCCGCCTCGCGGACGAGTTCCCGGCGGGCGACCCCCAGGCCCTGCGCTTCCGCTACGACTCGGCCCAGTGCCTGGAGCAACTGGGCGAACCGGCGGCCGCCCTGGCGGAGTACCGCTCGCTGCTCCCGCTCTTCGAGAACCACTACGCCAACCCGGACCCGGGCCTGCCCCTGGAGGTCCGCCGCCGGATAGCGCACCTGCAGCTCTCCCTCGGCGACCGCCAGTCCGCACACGACACCCTGGTCCGGCTCCTGTTCGACGCGGAACGCCTGCACGGCCCGGCCCACCCCTTCCCCGCCGAGGTGCGCCGGACCCTCCAGTGGCTGGGTCAGATGCGCTGACGACGCCTTCGCAGCGCCAACCCCAGCAGGACGGCCAGGGCCGCACCCGCCGCAGCGACGCCCGGCAGCAGACCCGGCGGGCGGAAGGAACAGGCGACGGTGGTGGTGCGGCCGTCGAGGGGGACCGCGACCAGGCCCAGGTATCCCCCGGCCGGGCGGTCGTTGCAGGTCCAGCCCGCGATCGCCGGGACGGACAGCACCGCCGTACCCGTGGCGCCCGGCGGCAGGGTCGCCCGGACCCCCGAGGAGTCGACCCGCACCGAGGTCGCGGCCGTGGCGCGCAGGGCGACCACCGCCGGTTCGAGGCGCGAGCGGTCCAGGCAGGACAGGGTCCAGCGGGGCGGCGCGGCCGCGTCGAAGACCAGCGCCGAGGAGGCCCCGCGGGAGACCCCCAGCGGCTGGACCGCCGCCCGGTTGCGGGGGGCGTTGCCGTTCAGCCGGAACGCGGGCCCGTCGGCGAGGCGGGCCGTCGCGTTGTACTCCGGGGCCCACAGGAAGGCCTCGGTGCCCGCGCGGCACACCCCGGGCGCCTGCGGCTCCTCGTACACCTTCGCGCCCAGCAGCAGTTCCTGGTTGGCGAACGGCGAGTCCCCGTAGGAGCCGGGCGCGCCCGGCGGGCGGGTCGTCACCAGCGGGGGCACCTGCGCGCGGCGGACCGTGCCGTCGGGCTGCAGGCGGGCGCCGACCGCGAACACGGCGTCCGTCACCGGGCTGTCGATGCTCTGGACGTTGCGGCCCCGTGAGGTCCAGCCGGCGCCCAGCGCCACCATCGTGTTCGTGAACACCGCCGGGGTGTGGCTGCTGTAGTACGCGCCGCCCTCCCCGCCCAGCAGCACCGGATCGTTGCCCGTCAGGGCCGGCCGGCTCGGGTCCGTGCGGTACGCGGGCCAGCCCTCGGCGCCCGCCAGGGCCTCGGCCCGCGCCGTATGGGCCGCGGACCACGACGGGTAGTCGTCGAGGCCGCCGAGCTTGCCCTTGTGGCCGTAGGCCGTGGTCGCGGCGGCCTGACCCGCGAGCACCGCCGCGAGCAGCGCCGCCGCCGGGAGGAGCAGCCGGCGGTGGCCGAGCGCCCACCAGGCGGCGCCCGCGAGCACCAGCCCGCCCGCGAACAGTACGTATCCGATCCGCGTCGTGAGGGGGCTGTCGGCCGCCCACGAGGCCGCCGCCGTCAGCAGCCCCGCCCCGCCCGCCAGGGCGCGCGGCCCCGGCAGCCCCGCCGACAGCCCGGCCCAGGCGGCGATCACGGCGATCCCGGCCAGGACGAAGGTCTGCCGGTACGGGCTGCCGTTCGGCGTCGCGAACAGGTGCCAGGCCAGGTGCGTCGGCGCCCACTGGAGCGAGAGCGCCACCGCCGCGGTCAGCCCCGCCCAGCACAGCCGGGTCCGCGCGGGCACGGCCCGGTGGAAGGGCAGCGCGGCCACCAGCAGCAGCGTGCCGGTGCCGACGAACACGGCGGGGGAGGAGAAGGAGTACGTCGCCGGCAGCAGCCGCGCGAACAGGTCGGCCCAGGACACCGGCCGGAACTCCTTGACCCACCCCGGGTAGGCCTGCCCGGAGCTGAGGAACAGCGGCAGCAGCACCGGAGCCGCCAGCGCGATCCCCAGCACCGTCGTCCCGGCCGCCCGCCCGACCACGGCGAGCCGGGCCCGGACCCCCTCCCGCGCCAGTACGACCCGTACGAGCACCACCAGCGCGGCGCCCAGCGTCGCCATGTAGGCGGTGTAGAAGTTCGCCGTCCAGCAGACGGCCACGACCAGCACGCCGAGCACGGGGCGGCGCCCGCGCAGCGCCCATTCCCCGGTCAGGCACAGCATTGGGAAGGCGATCAGCCCGTCCAGCCACATCGGGTTGTAGGAGGCTTCGATCACCGACCAGCCGCACAGCGCGTACGAGGCCCCCAGCAGCCCGGCCGCCCACCACGGGCCGCGCCGCTGGGTGCGCAGCAGCCAGGCCATCGCCGCAGCGGCGGCCGCCGTCTTGAGCACGGTGACCACGTACACGGCGAGGTCGATGTCCGCGCGCGGGAACAGTCCGACCAGCGGGGCGAACGGGCTGGTCAGATAGGTGCCCAGATCCGGCAGGAAACTCGTGCCGTACCCGGAGCGCCAGTTGAACAGCAGCCCGCCCTCCGCCCGCCCGTGCAGCAGGTCCCACAGCTGCGCGTGGAAGGGCACGAACTGGTTGCCGAGGTCGTTGATGCTGCGGTGGCGCGGCCCGTACGGGAAGACGCGGGCGACGGCGTCCCCGGCGCACACGGCCACCGTCGTGAGCAGGGCGGCGAGCGCGGAGCCGTGCAGGCTGCGGCGGCGCGGTGCGCCGCGCGGAGAGCGGTGCGGTGTCGACATGGTGGGCCGACCTTGGCAGTACCGGGTGGCCGGGGGATGGCGTGCGGGTGGCCGGGTGCCGACGCGGCCGCCGGACACGCCGATGGCGGCCGACTCGCCCACGGGCGGGGCGTGTTCAGTCCGTGCGCGAATCGTTGGTCGAACCAGTGGCTCGGATCACCCCGACCTCATAACATCGATCACCGCACGGCCTTGTGCAAGAACGCACAATCTCCCGGCCCTGGAGGCTCCTTTGCACCGTCGCACAGCGATCTCCGTCTCCGCCGCCCTGCTCCTGGCGGCCCCCCTGCTGTCCGCCTGCTCCGGCGAGACCCGCCCCGGTACCGCGGCCGTCGTGGGCGGCGAACGGATCACGACCTCCGCGCTCCAGGCCCAGGTGAACGACGTCCGGGCCGCGCAGAACCGGACCGGGCAGGGCTCCGCCGAGCTCATCGCCAGCACCCCGAACCTGGAGCGGCAGAAGCTCGACGCGATGCTCCAGAGCCGGATCATCGACAAGATGGCCGACACCGCCGGGATCGAGGCCACCGACAAGGACGTCGAGGAGGCCCGCAAGGCGCTCGTCGCCGAGGAGGGCGGCACCAAGCAGTTCGAGGCGAAGCTCCTCCAGGGCGGCGCCATGGCCCCGGACCAGGCCGACCGCTTCCTGCGCAACCGGGTGCTGCTGGCCAAGCTGACCGCCAAGTACGGCAACGGGAAGCTCGAAGAGCCCGCCCGGGCCGCCGTGAAGGCGCTGCACATCGAGGTGAACCCGCGCTACGGGGCCTGGGACGACCAGCAGATCAGGCTCGGCGCCGGGGAGACCCCCTGGATCGTCCAGCGCTCCCGGGCCGAGGGCGCCCCCGTGGATCCGATGGCGGCCGCGCAGAGGTAGGTTCGAAGGGTGACCGACCACGCACCCACCGACCCCGCACCCACCGACCCCGCATCCGCCGACCCCGCGTCCACCGCGGAGCCCACCGGCCGCATCGTCCTGCTGACCACCAGCCACCGGGTCGCCCCCGGCGTGCTGTCCTGGCCGGCGTGGCAGACCCTGCACGCCGCGGACCGGGTGCTGTGCGCCGATCCCGGCCACCCGCAGCTGCCGTACCTGCGGGAGGCCGGCATCGAGGTCGAGCACGAGACCCCCGACGCGCACGCGCTCGTCGAGGCCTGCGCGGGCGGCCGCACGGTCGTGGTGCTCCCCGGCGGGGAGGGCGACCAGCGGCTCACCGACGGGCTCGCGCGGCTCGCGGGCTCGGGCCGCTTCTCGATGCCCGACCTGGAGCTGCTGCCGGGCTCGTACGACCTGCCGGGCGCGCGGCTGCTCGACGTGGTCCAGGTGATGGACCGGGTCCGGCGCGAGTGCCCGTGGACCTCGCGGCAGACCCACGAGGGGCTGGCGAAGTACGCGATCGAGGAGGCGTACGAACTCGTCGAGGCCATCGAGGCCGGCGACCGCGGGGAGCTGCGCGAGGAGCTCGGCGACGTCCTGCTCCAGGTGGTCTTCCACGCGCGGATCGCGCAGGAGGGCACGGGCGATGACGGCGACGAGGACGAAGAGGGCGTGGACGGGGCGTTCTCCATCGACGACGTGGCCGGGACCCTGGTCGAGAAGCTGATCAACCGGCATCCGCACGTGTTCGGCGACGCGTCGGCCGAGACCCCCGAGGACGTGCACGAGCACTGGCAGCGCACCAAGGCGGTGGAGAAGCGGCGGGAGTCGGTCACCGACGGGATCCCGCTGGGCCAGCCCGGTCTCGCGCTCGCGGCGAAGCTCGCCGGCCGTGCCCGTGCGGGGGAACTGGCCGTGGAGCTGCCCAGGGGTGAGGGCGTGGGGTACGAGCTGCTGGCGCTGGCGGCGCGCGCCGAGGAGGAGGGGGTCGACCCCGAGACGGCTCTGCGAGCGGCGGCCCGCGTCTACCGGGATGCGATCCGTGCGGCCGAGGGCGTCGGCGAGTAGCCGCCGGCAGCGGTGTTCAGGTGCTCCGGCCGTCGTCGGGCGCTCGGCTCGAAGGGTCGTGCCAGTGCGGTGACGGGCGGTTCAGGAACCACTCGCCGAAGCCCAGGGGGCGACCCTGGCCCTTTCCGCCGGCGGGTACGGAGTCGTGGAAGATCCGGTCGGGAGGGACACCCAGCTCCTCAAGGAGTTGGGCGGTCTCGTTGATGAACCGCGGTGGCCCGCTGACGTAGACGTCCTGGTCCGGCCAGAGCCCCCGGTTGCCGAGGGCGGTGACGAGCCGGTCCGTGGCCTGGTTGCGGTGCCGGCCGGGAGCGGGCGTGATGTAGGTGACGCCCAGCCAGTCGCAGCCGGCGGCGTGCTCGTCGATCAGCGGCCGGTCGTAGAGGTGCGCGGCGTCCCTCGCCACGACGAACAGCCGCACGTCCTGATCGGGAGGATGCTCGGCGAGTTCCTCCAGCATGGCCCGGACCGGTGCCCAGCCGGTGCCGGCGGCTATGAGGCTGACCGGCCGGCCATCGCGGCGCAGGGTCATCCGCCCGCCGGCGGCGGCGAGGCGCAGCACGTCGCCCGGCTGGGTGTCGCGGACCAGGGAGGTACTGAGGCGGCCCCGGTCGATACGGCTGACGTGCAGGTCGACGGTGCCGTCGGGGCGGGGCGCGTTGCCGATCGAGTACGTGCGCCAGGTCGTCGGGACCCGTTCGCTGCTCACGCTCGTGTACTGGCCGGGGAGATAGGGGAAGGGGACCTCGGGCTTGAGGGTGAGCACGCCGATGTCCTCTCCGTACTGGAGGTGCCGTATGACCTCGGCGTCCCACCACGGCGGGTCGTCGCTCCCGGCGGCGCCGGCCATCATCGAGTCGGCGATCACCTGGTAGGCCTCGGACCACGCCTTCTCCGTCTGCGTGGTCCACGCGTCGCCGGAGGTCTCGGCGAGCGCGGCGAGCAGGCTGGAGCCGACGGCCGCGTAGTGCTGGGGACCGACCAGGAACTTGCGGTGGTCGCGCCCCAGGTCGCGTAGGTAGGGGCCCAGGTCCTCGTTCTCCAGGTGCGCGATCACGTGCGTGAGCGCGGCGAAGAGCCGGTCCCGCTGTCTTTCCATGTCTTCGAAGGAGGCCGGGAAGAGCTCACGGAATCCGGGGTTGTGCCAGAAGAGGTGGGAGTAGAAGAACTTGACCGCGTGTTCGGCCCGTCTCTCCACCACCGCGAAACTGCTTTTCAAGATCCTCACGTCCACAGAACCGAAAGTAGGAACGCCGCGGCACGCGAGGTCAAGCTGAGGGCCATCTACGGACAGCCGCGGCGAACCGGCCATATGGGGTGACGGGCGGGAGGCGGGATACGGTCGTCGGGTGCACGAGCAGACTCCCGCAGCCCCCGCAGACGTCCCCGCAGACCCCTCTTCCGCCGAAGGGCCGACCCTCTTCGACTGGGAGTTCGCGACCGATCCGTATCCCGCCTACGCCTGGCTGCGCGAGCACTCCCCGGTGCACCGCACCAGGCTCCCCAGCGGGGTCGAGGCCTGGCTGGTCACCCGCTACGCCGATGCCCGCCAGGCCCTCGCCGACCAGCGGCTCAGCAAGAACCCGGCGCACCACGCGGAGCCCGCTCACGCCAAGGGGAAGACGGGGATCCCGGGGGAGCGCAAGGCGGAGCTGATGACGCACCTGCTCAACATCGACCCGCCGGACCACACCCGGCTGCGGCGGCTGGTGTCGAAGGCGTTCACCCCGCGCCGGGTGGCCGAGTTCACCCCGCGGGTCCAGGAGCTCACGGACCACCTCATCGACCGCATCGTCGAGAGGCAGCACGGCGCGGAGAAGGGGGAGGCCGACCTCATCCACGAGTTCGCCTTTCCGCTCCCCATCTACGCCATCTGCGAGATGCTCGGCGTACCGCGCGAGGACCAGGACGACTTCCGCGACTGGGCCGGGATGATGATCCGACACGGCGGTGGTCCGCGCGGCGGAGTCGCCCGTTCCGTGAAGCAGATGCGCACCTACCTCGGGGAACTGATCCACCGAAAGCGGGACGATCTGGGCAATGACCTCATCTCGGATCTGATCCGGGCGAGTGACCACGGCGACCACCTGACGGAAGCCGAAGCCACCGCGATGGCTTTCATCCTGCTTTTCGCCGGTTTCGAAACCACGGTCAACCTGATCGGGAACGGGCTGCACGCCCTCTTCATGAACCCCGATCAGCGCGAGCGCCTCCAGGCCTCCCTCGCCGCCGGGGAGAGCGGCCTGCTGGAGACGGGGATCGAGGAACTCCTGCGCTACGACGGCCCCGTGGAGCTGGCGACCTGGCGGTTCGCCACCGAGCCGATGACCCTCGGCGGCGAGGAGATCGCGGTCGGGGATCCGGTCCTGGTCGTCCTCGCGGCGGCCGACCGGGACCCCGAGCGGTTCGCCGACCCGGACACCCTGGACCTCTCCCGGAGTGACAATCAGCACCTCGGCTACGGGCACGGCATCCACTACTGCCTGGGCGCTCCGCTCGCACGACTTGAAGGACAGACCGCGCTCGCGAGTTTGCTGACGCGTCTGCCGGATCTGGAACTCGCCGTTCCGGCCGAAGACCTGCGCTGGCGCGGCGGACTCATCATGCGTGGCCTGCGCACTCTTCCCGTTCGGTTCGCAGTGCCGAACGCCTGAGCGCCGCCTGACCCGAAGTCAGTTCCCGACCGAACTTGTGACATCCGTTCGAAGGCCGCTAGGTTCTGCCGTTACCCCGCCGTTATGCGAAAGGTGCAGCCTCATGCGTTCCGGGAACGGCCGCCACAGACGCCCCCGTCAGGTGCCCGCGATAGTCGTCACTGCCGGAGTCACCGGCTCCGCGCTGGCTCTGCCGCTGCTCGCCGCCACCGGCGCGAGCGCGGCCGACACCTCCACGTGGGACAAGGTCGCCGAATGCGAGAGCGGCGGCAGCTGGAGCGCCAACTTCGGCAGCGGTGCCTACGGCGGCCTCCAGTTCACCCAGGATGAGTGGGCGGAGGCCGGCGGCCTCGACTTCGCCGAGCGGGCCGACCTCGCCAGCCGTTCCCAGCAGATCGCCATCGCCGAACGGGTGCTCGCGGCGAAGGGCCCGCAGGCGTGGCCCATGTGCGCGGCGCCCGCCGGACTGGACGCCCAGGGCCCCGCCGCGGTGGTCGACCCCGGCCGGCCGGGCAGCGTCAAGCCCGCGCCCTCCCGCCCCGACGACGTCGTGCCGCCCTCCGGAGCCGTACCGCCGTCCACCGACTTCGGGGCCCCGACCCCGGGGATCGCCGACGGACCGCTCGGACCGAACCTCGGACTGCCCGTCATGCCCCCGGCCGACCTCCCCGTTGAGGAGCCCACGGTTCCGGGCAACTCGAACAACCCGGGCGACAAGGGCAATCAGGGCAACCCGGGCGGTCAGGGCAATCAGGGCAACTCGGGTAAGCCCGCGGACCCGGGTGTCCCGACCACACCTCCCACGACGGCGCCGACCGACCCGACCCTGCCTCCGGTCAACCCGACCAACCCGGTCGACCCGAGCGCCCCCACGGCGCCTGACGCCACGACGGCACCGTCCGCCACGCCCGGTGAGGGCAGCGGCAAGCACCGTGGGGCGCCCGCCGCCGAGGTGCCGGTCGCGCCTGACGCCGCGTCGGAGCCCGTCTACACGGTGAAGACGGGCGACAACCTGGCGGCCATCGCGGATGCCAAGGGGGTCAAGGGCGGCTGGAACGCCCTTTACAAGGCCAATGAGCAGGTCATCGGTGGGGACGCCAACTTGATCAAGCCTGGACAGAACCTGGATCTAACCGGCAAATAAGGGCACTTCACCGGACCGGTAAGAGTTGATTGTCCGTTTTCTGTAAGTGAGACATGTGTCTCTTCCGGTCAACTGGCGTGTCTCGCCTCGGGGCTTGCGCAAACCCCGTCCTCACCTGCGCAAACACCCCCGAGAAGGGCGCAAGTAGGGGCCGTTTCTCCCCGATGTCGCGCGTTGAACATCGGGGAGAGACCTGCCTACCTTCTGAATCGCCCGCCACCGCGGGCTCCTTCGACCGCATCGCCGAGTCCTGCCGGCGGACGGGGGGAACAGTCGTCGCGTCAAGCGCCGAAGGCAGGAGCGGGGGAACCAAGGTAGGCGCCGGGCGCGGCCGTTGAGAGACGGCGGCAACCGGCTAGGGGTCAAGACGTGCGCTAGGTCGCACGGCCGGGCAACTCATCCGCCCGAACCCGACAGCTCACCTCGTAGGCGTCGGTGAGGAGAACCTCATGCTGCTTTCCGGCAAGGGCAAGCACCGTCGCGCCACCAAGGCCGTCCGCATCGCCACGCTCGCCGGTGTCGCCGGCGCCGTCGTCGCCGCGCCGCTGATGGCCGCGGGCACCGCGAGCGCCGCCACCGCGGGCGAGTGGGACCGCGTCGCCCAGTGCGAGTCCGGTGGCAACTGGTCCATCAACACGGGCAACGGCTACTACGGCGGCCTGCAGTTCTCTTCCTCCACCTGGGCCGCGTACGGCGGCAAGGCGTACGCTCCGCAGGCCAACCAGGCCTCGAAGTCCCAGCAGATAGCCATCGCGGAGAAGGTCCTCAAGGGCCAGGGCAAGGGCGCCTGGCCGTCCTGCGGCGTGGGTCTGTCGAACTCCTCCTACGCCGGCGGCGGCTCGACCGAGACCCCGAAGACCGAGACCAAGAAGACCCAGCCGAAGAAGACCGAGACCAAGAAGGCCGAGACCAAGAAGGTCGAGACCAAGAAGGCGGAGACCAAGCGCTCCGAGGCCCCGGCCCCGACCACCCGCTCCGAGCGCACCGAGGCCCCCAAGACGGGCAACGGCTCGTACGAGGTCAAGGACGGCGACACCCTGGGCGCCATCGCCGACGCCAACGGCGTCAAGGGCGGCTGGGAGAAGCTCTTCGAGCTGAACAAGGACATCGTGTCCGACGCCGACCTGATCTTCCCCGGTCAGAAGCTGAAGCTCAGCTGAACAATGCGGCAATAGCCGCAGGCGTCTTCACCACACGTAACAGCCCCACCGCCCGGCGCGCCTTCCCCTCCACGCGCCGGGCGGTGGCGTGTGTACGGGCCAAGGCGCCTTCCTCCAGAGTCGTATGTCCTGGAACGGTGGTATTCGGGCCCTTTTTCGTCCCAGGACCCGGGCGGTCGGCGGGCCGAGTGCCCGGAGCCGGTTAGGCTCTAAGCGGCAAGGCCGTCCCACGGCCTGACATGCCGCCGCACACCCAGCGTCACATCCCAGAAGGAGATGCTCGTGCCGTCCATCGACGTCGTCGTAGCCCGGGAAATCCTGGACTCCCGAGGCAACCCCACGGTCGAGGTCGAGGTGGGCCTCGACGATGGCAGCACCGGCCGTGCTGCAGTTCCGTCCGGTGCCTCCACCGGTGCATTCGAAGCCGTAGAGCTCCGTGACGGTGACCCCAACCGTTACCTCGGCAAGGGCGTCGAGAAGGCCGTCCTCGCCGTCATCGAGCAGCTCGGCCCCGAGCTCGTCGGCTACGACGCCACCGAGCAGCGCCTGATCGACCAGGCGATGATCGACCTGGACGCCACCGAGAACAAGGGCTCCCTCGGCGCCAACGCCATCCTCGGTGTCTCCCTCGCCGTGGCGCACGCCGCGTCCGAGGCCTCCGACCTTCCGCTCTTCCGCTACCTCGGCGGCCCGAACGCGCACCTGCTGCCCGTTCCGATGATGAACATCCTCAACGGTGGGTCGCACGCCGACTCCAACGTCGACATCCAGGAGTTCATGATCGCCCCGATCGGCGCGGAGTCCTTCTCCGAGGCGCTGCGCTGGGGTGCCGAGGTCTACCACACCCTCAAGAAGGTCCTGCACACCAAGGGCCTGTCCACCGGTCTCGGTGACGAGGGCGGCTTCGCCCCCAACCTGGAGTCCAACCGCGCCGCGCTCGACCTCATCGTCGAGGCCATCAAGCAGGCCGGCTACACCCCGGGCAAGGACATCGCGCTCGCGCTCGACGTCGCCGCGTCCGAGTTCTACAAGGACGGCAAGTACGAGTTCGAGGGCCAGTCCCGCTCGGCCGCCGAGATGACCGACTACTACGCCGAGCTCGTCGAGGCGTACCCGCTCGTCTCCATCGAGGACCCGCTGTTCGAGGACGACTGGGCCGGCTGGAAGACCGTCACCGAGCGCATCGGCGGCAAGGTGCAGATCGTCGGCGACGACCTCTTCGTCACCAACCCGGAGCGCCTGGCCCGCGGCATCGAGGAGGGCTCCGCGAACGCCCTGCTCGTGAAGGTGAACCAGATCGGTTCGCTGACCGAGACCCTCGACGCCGTCGAGATGGCCCAGCGCAACGGCTTCAAGTGCATGATGTCGCACCGCTCCGGTGAGACCGAGGACGTCACCATCGCCGACCTCGCCGTCGCCGTGAACTGCGGTCAGATCAAGACCGGTGCCCCGGCCCGCTCGGACCGCGTCGCCAAGTACAACCAGCTGCTGCGCATCGAGGAGATCCTCGACGACGCCGCGGTGTACGCGGGCCGCTCCGCCTTCCCGCGCTTCAAGGGCTGATCCGGACCTCCGGGTCTAGCCTCCGTACGTCCCCGCACTCGGTCCCGTACCGTGTGCGGGGACGTATTGGTTGGTACGTGTACGTGTACACAGGGGAGGCGGATCAATGGCCGGGAACCGGGATCGGTTCTCCACCTTCTCCACCGCGACCAGGCTCAAGCAGCTCGGCGAGCGGACCGCCGCCCACGTCTACCGCTCCCAGTCGCGCCGTCAGGTCCGCCGCAGCCGGCTCACCGGACGCGCGGCCCTGCTGGTGCTCGTCCTCTGTACGCTGGTCGTCGCCCTCGCGTATCCGATGCGCCAGTACGTCTCCCAGCGCTCGGAGATCGCGGAGCAGCAGAAGGCGGCCGCCGCGGCGCGGGACCGCCTGGAGCGGCTCCGCGACGAGAAGGCCCGCTGGCAGGACGACGCGTACGCCGAGCAGCAGGCGCGCAAGCACCTGCACTTCCTGCGCCCGGGGGAGATCGGCTACATCATGACCGACCCCGGAGCCGAGGCCGCCGAGCGGCACCGCACCGGCAAGGCCGGTACCGTCCGGCCCTGGTACTCCAACGTCTGGGACGGCGTCGACAAGGCCGACCGCCCGGGCGACTGAGCACCGCACCCATCCACGAGAACGAAGAGACTTCCTCCAGGCATGCAGACGCCCCCGCCCCAGACCGACCGGACCGAGCCGACCGACGCCGACGTCGATGCGTTCCAGCAGCAGCTCGGCCGCCCGCCGCGCGGGCTGCGCGCCATCGCGCACCGCTGCCCCTGCGGCCAGCCGGACGTGGTGGAGACCGCCCCGCGGCTCCCCGACGGCACCCCCTTCCCGACGCTGTACTACCTGACGTGCCCCCGCGCCGCCGGCGCCATCGGCACGCTGGAGGCCAACGGCGTGATGAAGGAGATGCAGGCCCGGCTCGCCGAGGACCCGGAGCTGGCCGCCGCCTACCGGGCCGCGCACGAGGACTACATCCGGCGCCGCGACGCGATCGAGGTGCTCCAGGGCTTCCCGAGCGCCGGCGGCATGCCGGACCGGGTCAAGTGCCTGCACGTGCTGGTCGGCCACTCCCTGGCCGCGGGCCCGGGCGTGAACCCGTTCGGCGACGAGGCCCTGGCGATGCTGCCGGAGTGGTGGGCCAAGGGCCCCTGCGTCACCCCGTGCGCCGACAAGGCGGACAAGAAGGAAGAGGACGCGAAGTGACCCGGGTCGCGGGCATCGACTGCGGTACGAACTCCATCCGGCTCCTCGTCGCGGACTGCGACCCGGCCACCGGCGACCTGGTCGAGCTCGACCGCCGCATGACCATCGTCCGGCTCGGCCAGGGCGTGGACAAGACGGGCCGGCTGGCCCCGGAGGCCCTGGAGCGCACCTTCGCGGCCTGCCGCGAGTACGCGGAGGTCATCAAGGAGCTCGGCGCGGAGCGGGTGCGCTTCGTGGCCACCTCCGCCTCGCGGGACGCCGAGAACCGCGACGATTTCGTGCGGGGCGTCAAGGAGATCCTCGGCGTCGAGCCCGAGGTGATCACCGGGCACGAGGAGGCGGAGTTCTCCTTCACCGGTGCCACCAAGGAGCTGACCTCCCACGAGCACCTGGAGCGGCCGTTCCTGGTGGTGGACATCGGCGGCGGCTCGACCGAGTTCGTGGTCGGCGAGGAACACGTGCGGGCGGCCCGTTCCGTGAACGTGGGCTGCGTCCGGATGACCGAGCGCCACCTGGTGGTCGACGGGGTCGTCACCGACCCGCCGACCGCCGCGCAGATCGACGCGATGCGGGCCGACATCGAGGCCGCGCTGGACCTGGCCGAGGAATCGGTCCCGCTGCACGAGGCCCGCACCCTGGTGGGTCTGGCCGGCTCGGTGACCACGGTCGCCGGGATCGCGCTCGGCCTGCCGGAGTACCTCTCCGAGCGGATCCACCATTCCCGGATCTCCTACGAGCAGGTCCGGGAGATCACCGGGCGGATGCTGACGCAGACGCACGCCGAGCGCGCGGCGATCCCGGTGATGCACGAGGGCCGGGTGGACGTGATCGGCGCGGGCGCCCTCGTCCTGCTGGCGATCATGGAACGCGTCGGGGCCTCGGAGGTCGTCGTGTCCGAGCACGACATCCTGGACGGGATCGCCTGGTCCGTAGCCTGAGACAGGGCGCGGCGGGCAGCGGATTCCCAGGCGGAACGGACTCCTCGGCTGCCTCTGGAGGGGTCTGCGGGGGACTTTGGTCCCTTGATCCACATGAACTTCGTGAAGTTCTTCACAAGGAAAAGGGGTCTGCGGGGCAGCTGGAGGGGCCGTTCGAGGCTCTTCCGGGGCCCTCAGGCCCGTTTCTCCGAGCGTTCGTGCGAATGTCGGAGCCGACGGGTTCCGCGTCAGACGTATGGACAAAGGCCGGTGGTCCAGTCCGGTTGAGGGCCTACGGCCCAGTTCAGGACGGGTGAACAACGATTCCCGATGTGCTGCGGTTCCCGTTGCGCGCCATGACTTCGGTCACGCGGGCCGCGGAGTGTAGCAGAGGGTTCCCGGCACCTTGTGAAGGGGCTCACGAGCATCACCCCTGGGGGTGCTGGATACTCGTTCCATGAGCACCACGGAGCGTCCCAGGATCCTCGTTGTAGGAGGTGGGTACGTAGGTCTGTACGCGGCCAAGCGCATCATGAAGAAGATGCGTTACGGCGAGGCGACCGTCACGGTCGTCGACCCGCGGTCGTACATGACCTACCAGCCCTTCCTCCCCGAAGTGGCCGCAGGCAGCATCTCGCCTCGGCACGTCGTCGTCCCGCTGCGACGCGTGCTGCCCAAGGCAGAGGTACTCACCGGCCGGGTCACCAGCATCGACCAGGACCGCAAGGTCGCCGTCGTCACGCCGCTCGTCGGCGAGGCGTACGAGCTGCCCTTCGACTACCTGGTGATCGCGCTCGGTGCCGTCTCCCGCACCTTCCCGATCCCCGGCCTCGCCGAACAGGGCATCGGCATGAAGGGCGTCGAAGAGGGCATCGGCCTGCGCAACCACGTCCTCGAGCAGCTCGACAAGGCCGAGTCCACGACGGACGAGAACGTCCGCCGCAAGGCCCTCACCTTCGTCTTCGTCGGCGGCGGCTTCGCCGGCGCGGAGACCATCGGCGAGGTCGAGGACATGGCCCGCGACGCCGCGAAGTACTACTCCACGATCAAGCGCGAGGACATGCGCTTCATCCTGGTCGACGCGGCCGACAAGATCCTCCCCGAGGTCGGGCCCAAGCTCGGCACCTGGGGCAAGGAGCACCTCGAGTCCCGCGGCATCGAGATCTACCTCAACACCTCCATGGACTCCTGCGTGGACGGCCACGTGGTGCTGAAGAACGGCCTCGAGGTCGACTCCAACACCATCGTGTGGACCGCGGGCGTCAAGCCCAACCCGGTGCTGGCCCGCTACGGCCTGCCGCTGGGCCCGCGCGGCCACGTGGACGCCGACCCGACCCTCCAGGTCAAGGGCACGGACTACATCTGGACCGCCGGCGACAACGCCCAGGTTCCCGACATCGCCGCCCGCAAGGCCGGCGTCGAGAACGCCTGGTGCCCGCCGAACGCCCAGCACGCGCTGCGCCAGGCCAAGGTCCTCGGCGACAACGTCATCTCGGGCATGCGGGGCTTCCCGCAGACCGAGTACTCGCACTCCAACAAGGGTGCGGTGGCGGGCCTCGGCCTCCACAAGGGCGTCGCGATGATCGTCATGGGCAAGATGAAGATCAAGCTCAAGGGCCGTCTCGCCTGGTACATGCACCGTGGCTACCACGGCATGGCCATGCCGACCTGGAACCGCAAGATCCGCGTCTTCGCCGACTGGACCCTCGGCATGTTCCTCAAGCGCGAGGTCGTCTCCCTCGGAGCGCTGGAGACCCCGCGCGAGGAGTTCTACGAAGCCGCCAAGCCGGCGCCGGCTCCGGCCGCCGCCTCCGCCCCGGCGGAGAAGGCCAAGGCCTCGTAAGCGCTTCGGCGCAACTGAACGACCCCGAAGGGGCCGCCCGCCATCCGTGGTGCGGGCGGCCCCTTCGGCGTACCCGGAGCCCGGGATGGGTAGACGGATTCGTCGGAGCTTTGTGGAGGTGCGCAATGAACGACGCCGCGCCGCGGCTCGCTGCTCTAGCCGAGACCCTGCTGGGAGCCCCGCTGCCCGTGCGCATCCGCGCATGGGACGGCAGCGAGGCGGGCCCGCCCACTGGTCCCGTGCTCGTCTTCCGCCGCCGCCGTGCCGTGCGCCGGATGCTGTGGAAGCCGGGTGAACTGGGCCTGGCCCGCGCCTGGGTCGCGGGCGACCTGACGGTCGACGGCGACCTGTTCGAGCTGCTGGACCGGGTGGCCGGCCTCGTCTGGGAGAAGGAGCGCGACCGGCCGCCGGCCGCCCTGTCCGCGCCCGCAGGCCAGGCCGGGAGGCGGGCCGGCCTGACCCGGCCGCTCGCGGCCCTGGGCGCCGTCGCCGACCGCGCGAGGGAGGCCCGCCCGGCCGCCCTGCCGGAGGCCGCCCGGCTGCTGCGGGACCCCGAGCGGCGGGCCGCCGTACGCGCTCTGATCGCGCTCGCCGGACCGCTGCCGCCGCCCGCGCCCCCGGCCGAGGAGGCGGCCGTACGGCGCGGCGGGCCGCAGCACAGCAAGGGACGCGACCGGCAGGCCGTCAGCCACCACTACGACGTCGGCAACGAGTTCTACGAACGCGTGCTCGGCCCCTCGATGGTGTACTCCTGCGCCTACTGGACCCCCGGCGGGAGCCTGGAGGAGGCCCAGTACGACAAGCTCGACCTCGTCTGCCGCAAGCTCGCGCTGCGGCCCGGCGACCGGCTCCTCGACGTCGGCTGCGGCTGGGGCTCCATGGCGGTGCACGCGGCCCGCGAGTACGGCGTCCGGGTCACCGGGGTCACGCTCTCCCGCGAGCAGGCCGCGTACGCCCTCAAACGCGTCGCCGACGAGGGTCTCACCGAGCTGGTGGAGATCCGGATCCAGGACTACCGGGACGTCAAGGACGGCCCGTACGACGCCGTTTCCTCCATCGGCATGGCCGAACACGTGGGCGCGGAGCGCTACCAGGACTACGCCCGCACCCTGCACGCCCTGCTGCGCCCGGGCGGACGGCTGCTGAACCACCAGATCGCCCGGCCCCCGGAGCCCGACGAAGACGCCTACCGGATCGACGAGTTCATCGACGCCTACGTCTTCCCCGACGGGGAGCTCTCGCCGCTCGGCAGCACCGTCGGCGAGCTGGAGCGGGCCGGCTTCGAGGTCCGCGACGTGGAGGCGCTGCGCGAGCACTACGGGCTGACCCTGCGGGCGTGGGTGGCGCGGCTGGAGGCGCACTGGGACGAGTGCGCACGCCTGACCTCGCCCGGCCGCGCCCGGGTCTGGCAGCTGTACATGGCGGCCTGCGCCCTGGGCTTCGAGCGGGGCCGGCTCGGCGTCAACCAGGTCCTCGCGGTGCGGACCTCCGCGAAGGGGGAGTCGGGCCTGCCGCTGCGGCTGCGCACCTGGACCGAGTAGGGCACGGGACGCGGAAGGGCCCCGGGGCTGTTGCCCCGGGGCCCTTCCGCGCGTCGCGCCGCGTGCTATTCCGTCTTGATGGCGGTCAGCATGTTCAGGCGGGCCGCGCTGCGGGCCGGCCACATGGCGGCCAGGACGCCGACCAGTCCGGCGAGGGCGAAGAAGATCCCGATCCGGTCGAAGGGGATGACCAGCTCGTAGCCCGGGACCGAGCCCGCGATGGTCCTGCCGCCGGCCCAGGCGAGGAAGACGCCGACGCCGATGCCGAGGACCGCGCCGAAGAGCGAGATGACCACGGCCTCCAGACGGATCATGTTCTTGACCCGGGGCCGGTCGAGGCCGACCGCCCGCAGCATGCCGATCTCCTGCTGGCGCTCGTAGACCGACATGGCCAGGGTGTTGACCACACCGAGGACGGCGATGATCAGGGCCATCCCGAGCAGGCCGTACATGATGTTCAGCGCCGTGTTGATCGAGCCGGCCATCTCGTTGCGGATGTCGGCCTTGTCGGAGACCTTGATGGCCGGGCTCTTGCCCAGGGCGTCGACGACGGCCTGCTGGTTCGCCTCGGAGGCGCCGCCGGCGGTCTTGACCAGGACCTCGGGCAGGTACTGCTCGTCGTTGTGCAGGCTGAGGATCTTGTTGTCGAGGACGTAGTCGTCGAGCTGGTCCTTGCCGTCGAAGATCGCGCCGACCTGGAGCTTGCCCTTCTGGCCGTCGTAGAACTGGGCGTCGAGCGTGGAGCCGACCTTCAGGCCCTTCTTCTCGGCCTCCTTCGCGGAGACCATCAGCTTGCCCTCGCCCAGAGCGGCGAGGCTGCCGCCGGTGGTCTTCACGTCCAGTACGTCGGCCAGCGCGGCCGGGTTGATCCCGTTGACCACCTGGGAGGTGCCGGCGAGCTTGACGATCTCGGTGGTCTTCGGGGAGACGGCGGTGACGCCCTTGCCCTTCTCCAGCGCGGGGAGCACGGACTTGTCGAGGGTCATGCCCTCGCCGGCCATCGTGACCTTGTAGTCGGCCTTGACGTTCTGCGTGGTCGCCTTGTCGACGGCCTGGCCCACGGTGATGCCCATCACCGACATGGCGGTGACCAGGGTCAGACCGATCGTCAGGGAAGCGGCGGTGACGGCGGTGCGGCGCGGGTTGCGGACCGCGTTCTGCGCGGCGAGCTTGCCGGCGACGCCGAACACCTTCTCCAGCAGCGGGCGGACGAGCGCGATGACCGGGCGGGAGAGCATCGGCAGCAGGACGAACAGGCCGATGAGGAGGAGGAAGGCGCCGCCCGCGATGGTCGTGCGGCCGTCGCTCTTCTGGCTGACGCCGAGCAGGACCACGCCGATGCCCGCGAAGGCCATGACGCTGCCGATGGAGTTGCGCAGCACCAGGGACTTCATGGTGGCGGGCAGGTGGGCGCTGCCCATGGCGGCGACGGGGGCGATCCGCGAGGTCCGCCAGGCCGGCAGCAGGGCCGCGGCCATGGTGACCAGGACGCCGATGACCAGCGCGATGACGACGGTGGCCGGGGCGATGATCAGATCGCCGGCCGGGATCTTCGCGTCGAACAGGCCCATCGCGGAGCGCATGGCGACGGCCAGGCCGACGCCGGAGACCATGCCGATGGCCGAGGAGACGAGGCCGACGACTCCGGCCTCCATCAGGACGGAGCGCCTGACCTGGGCGCGGTTGGCGCCGACGGCGCGCAGCAGGGCCAGTTCCTTGGTGCGCTGGGCGACCAGCATGGTGAAGGTGTTGTAGATGAGGAAGATGCCGACGAAGAGGGAGACGCCGGCGAAGATCAGCAGGCCGGTGCTCATGCCGGACATGGCCCGCTCGATGTCCTTGGCCTGCTCGGCGGCGAGGGCGGCGCCGGTCTTGGCCTCGGAGTTCTTGCCGAGGAGGGGCTTGATCTCGGTCAGCAGTCGCTCGGCGGTGGTGCCGGCCTTGGCGCCGACGGACAGTTCGCTGTAGAAGCCGGGCTGGAGGTAGAGCTCCTGGGCGACCTTGGTGTCGAACAGGACCAGGCTGCCGCCCGCGTTGACCGCGCCGTCCTCCGTGGTGAAGACGCCGGAGAGGGTGTACTCCTTCACCGGGCCGTTGGTGGCGACGCGGATCCTGTCGCCGACCTTGTACTTGCCCTTGGCGGCGGTCTCCTTGTCGAGGGCGACCTGGTCGGCGGCGGCCGGGCCGGTGCCGTCGGTGAAGTCGTAGCGAGGGTCCTTGCCGTCCTTGACGGGGGCGTAGTTGGAGCCGGCGTTGGCCCAGCCGCTGCCGATCAGCCGGCCGTGCTCGTCGCCGACGCCGGCGAAGCCGGTGACCCGGCCGGAGACGGAGTCGACGCCGTTCAGCGCCTTGACCTTGTCCAGGGTCTGCTGACTGATGCCGGGGTCGCCCTGCTTCTCGCCGTCCTCGTTGCGGGAGGCCCCGCGGTCGGTCACGGAGACCGCGACACCGCTGTAGGACTTCGCGGACTGGTTGGACATGGCGTTGCTGAGGGTGTCGGTGAAGACGAGGGTGCCGGAGACGAAGGCGACGCCGAGGGTGACGGCCAGCACCGTCATCAACAGCCGGGCCTTGTGCGCGAGGACGTTGCGCAGGGCGGTACGGAACATGGTGGAGGGATCCAGGTCTAAGGGGTCGGCAGGGACGGGGAGGGGGCGTCCCTCAGCTCGTACGGCCCTTGGAGTCGAAGGCCTTCATGCGGTCCAGTACGCCGTCCGCGGTGGGTCCGTACATCTCGTCGACGATGCGGCCGTCGGCGAGGAAGATGACGCGGTCCGCGTAGGAGGCGGCGACCGGGTCGTGGGTGACCATGACGACGGTCTGGCCGAGCTCGCGCACCGAGTTGCGCAGGAAGCCGAGGACTTCGGCGCCGGAGCGGGAGTCGAGGTTTCCGGTGGGCTCGTCACCGAAGATGATCTCGGGGCGGGAGGCCAGGGCGCGGGCCACGGCCACGCGCTGCTGCTGGCCGCCGGAGAGCTGGGTGGGGCGGTGGGAGAGGCGGCCGGAGAGGCCGACCATCTCGATGACCGTGTCCAGCCACTGCTTGTCGGCCTTGCGGCCGGCGATGTCCATGGGGAGCGTGATGTTCTCCAGGGCCGTCAGGGTCGGCAGCAGGTTGAAGGCCTGGAAGATGAAGCCGATCTTGTCCCGGCGCAGCTGGGTGAGTTGCTTGTCCTTGAGGGAGCCCAGCTCGGTCTCGCCGATGCGCACGGACCCGGAGGAGAAGGTGTCCAGGCCGGCGACGCAGTGCATCAGCGTGGACTTGCCGGAGCCCGAGGGGCCCATGATCGCGGTGAACTGGCCCTGCGCGAAGTCCACGGAGACGTTGTCGAGGGCGACCACCTGGGTCTCGCCCTGGCCGTACACCTTGGAGAGGCCCGTCGCGCGGGCGGCCACGGCCTGGATGGTGCGCGGGGCGTGGTTCATGGTGGTCACGGGAGGGCTCCTCGGTCTGCGGTGCGGGGACTTTTCCATCGTCTCCGCACCGAACGCGCTCGGGATCAGCCGCGGTGCCGGTTCGCAGGCCCACTGGAGTCTGACCGCGGACACGTCCGCATACGCCTCTGGTATGACGGCGACCCTGATCCACCTGCGCGGACCCGGGGAGGCGCGGGGTGGCGTGCCGGGTGGCGGGCGGGGTGGCGCGGGACATCGAAATCCCGTCATTCCCGCATCGGCGGTGATCGTCCCGGAGAAGGGGCCCACCGTGCCTTCTGCACCCTGACGCTCCCTCAATCGCCAATAAAATCAGACAACATCGGAAAGAGGGCCAGGTGGCGGCAGGGGTGTTCCGGATAGGCTCGGGGCAGCGCTGAAGGCTTTATCGGGGGCCACCACACCCTGCCCGGATGGTGGAATGCAGACACGGCGAGCTTAAACCTCGCTGACCTTCGGGTCGTGCCGGTTCAAGTCCGGCTCCGGGCACTCCTCACCTCCTCCGAGGCCCGGTCGATTTATCCCCTGCGCTTCGCCCTGTCTTCTCCTAAGATCCTCCTCCAGCAGTAGGGTGATTTTTTTGCGAGCGCATTACTCTTGATGCGAGGCCGCGCTCGGTGGCCACTGAGGAGTGAGATGAGGAGCAGTAACCCGGTCTTCTCGCGACGGGGGTTCAGCCGCGACAACGGTGGCTACGCGGGCTTTGACGCGCAGCACCAGCAGGCCGGGACCAACCCGTACGCGACGAACCCGTACGCGACCGACCCGATGACGGGTATGCCGCAGGCCCCGGCGCGCACCAACGCGATGACGATGGACGACGTCGTGAGCCGCACGGGCATGACGCTCGGCACGCTCATCGTGACGGCCACGCTGTCCTGGGTCCTTCTGCCGGTCGACCCGGCGAACCTCGGCAAGTCGTACGGCATCGGCATCGGCGCGGCCCTCGTCGCGTTCGTGCTGGCCATGGTCCAGTCCTTCAAGCGCAAGCCGGTCCCGGCGCTGATCCTGGGCTACGCGGCGCTCGAGGGTGTCTTCCTCGGCGTCATCAGCGCGGCCACCAGCACCTACCTCGGTGCCGGCGTGGTCATCCAGGCCGTCATGGGCACGATGTGCGTCTTCGCCGCCGTGCTCCTCGCCTACAAGATGGGCTGGATCCGCGTCAACCGGCGCTTCACCGGCTTCGTGATGGCCGCGGCCCTCGGCTTCATCCTGCTGATGGTCGCCAACTCGCTCTTCGCGCTCTTCGGCGGCGGTGACGGCCTCGGCTTCCGCAGCGGCGGCCTCGGCATCGTCTTCGGCATCGTCGGCGTCATCCTCGGCGCCTGCTTCCTCGCCATGGACTTCAAGCAGGTCGAGGACGGCGTGACCTACGGCGCCCCGCGCGAAGAGGCCTGGCTGGCGGCCTTCGGCCTCACGCTGACCCTGGTGTGGATCTACCTGGAGATGCTGCGCCTCTTCCAGATCCTCTCGGGCGACGACTAGTCGTACCGGCAGCCGTCCGGTTCGCCCACTGCATGGGGAAGGCCCCGCGAGCACACCGCTCGCGGGGCCTTCCCGCGTCTCGGGGTCGGAATCGTGGAACGGTGACGAGGTCGAAGACGGGTCGGGGACGAGGTCGGATTCAGCCGAACCGGCGTGCGGCTCTGCGCAGGTCGTACTCGTGGATGATCGCCTTGGCCTGGCCGTACGACAGTTCGTGCGCGCCGCGCAGCCAGCTGACCTTCTCCTCGAACCGGACGAGGGAGGGGCCTTCGTCCACGGTGCGGAGCCAGTCGGACACTTCACGACCGGTGGTCAGGGGGATTCTGTCGATCATGTTGCGGTGGGTCTGCTCGGAGAACTCTACGGACATGGGCGCCTCCGGAAGGTTGCCGTGCTGTTCTCTCTTCACGTCACCGTGCCGGAGAGTTCGCCCGTTGGCAATGGTGCGCGGACGGCGCGTAAGGTCGGCCGGGTGCTCGATACTTCACCCCTGACCGCCGCCGTGGACCGTTTCGCAGACCGGCTGCGGGCCGCGCCGCAGAGCCGCCTGCGGCAAGGAGCCGCCGAGGCGGCACTGGAGTTGGCCCGCGAGCTGTCGGCGCGCGCACAGGCCCTTGAGGGCGCGCCGGCGGGCGCGGAGGGCTCCGCGGTCCGGGAGATGCCGGACGAGGGTCTCTTCGTCGTCGGCGACCAGGTGGCGGTGGCCGGCGCCGATCTGGCGGAGGCGCTGCGCGGCGTACCGGCCCAGGACGGCGCGAAGGCCCCGTCCGAGGTGCTGGACGAGGCCGTGCGGCTGGTGGAGCGGGCCGAGGCTACAGCGATGCGATGACGCGGTCCGCGAGGATGTAGACGTTGCTGTCCGGGTCCTCGGTGTCACCGCAGGAGAAGGTCAGCGCGTAGGCGCCGGAGATGCCCGAGCCGCCGAGGAGGACCGGAGCGGTGCCCGAGCGCAGGGCCTCGGCGAGGCGCTCCGCGGTCTCCCGGTGCCCCGGGGTCATGCAGAGCGTGGTGCCGTCCGTGAAGACGTACACGTCGAGGGTGCCCAGCGGGCCGGGGCGGACGTCCGCGAGGGCCGTACGGGCCTGCGCGAGCTCCTCCAGGCGGCTGACCGTGCGCTCGTGGTCGGCGCCGGGGTGCGAGGCCTGGACCGGCACGAAATCGGGGTGCGAGGGGTGGCGCCGGCGGGCGGCGGCCAGCTCGGCCGAGTCCTCCGGGTACGGGTTCTCGTCGAGGGCCTCGTCGCCGAGGACCGGCTCCAGGCCCACCAGGTCGGCCTGCCGGGGCAGGAAGACGTGCGGGCCGTCGTCGCCGAGGCCGGGCAGGCCGCCCAGCAGGGAGGGCGCGTCGGCGGCGTCACGGGCCTCCTGCGCGGCCCAGAAGGCTCGCGCTTCGGCCAGCTCGCGTTCGCGCTCCTCGGCGAGGGCTTCGGCCACGGCGGCTCGTATCTCCGCGGCGGGGGACTCGACGGCGCTGCGGGCGTGCGGGACGGTCGCACCGCGGGGGTGCGGCACCGCCAGCTCACCGCGCAGGGCCGTGACCTGCTTGCGCAGGCCGTGGACGGCGTGCAGCGCAGCAGCGCCGACGGCCGTGGCAGCGGCCGCGGTCAGCAGCAGGGCAAGAGACATGGCGCTCACTGACTAACTCCCGGTGTGATTCGATCCCCCGACTTCCTACATCAGAGTGTCCCGACCTGGGAATGGCGTGCAGTGCATTACGTCATGAAATGGACAGGGCTTTCGTCCCGAGACGCCCACCCGTATGGCACCTGACCTGCATATATGCCAAGCCCCCAGGAGATAGGTCACATCCTGGGGGAGATTCGGTCACAGCTCGGCCGCGACAGGGTTGGATCCGGTGCCGCCCCGCCGCAAGGGATCGGGCCCGATCCCTTGCGGCGCCTGGGGCCGCTCACGCTCCGCTCAGCTGCGGATACGGCTCAGCTCAGCCGCTCGATGACCATGGCCATGCCCTGGCCGCCACCGACGCACATGGTCTCCAGACCGAACTGCTTGTCGTGGAACTGCAGGCTGTTGATCAGAGTGCCGGTGATCCGGGCACCGGTCATCCCGAACGGGTGACCGACGGCGATGGCCCCGCCGTTGACGTTCAGCTTGTCGAGGGGGATCTCCAGGTCGCGGTAGGACGGGATGACCTGGGCCGCGAACGCCTCGTTGATCTCGAACAGGTCGATGTCGCCGACCGTCAGGCCCGCGCGCTTCAGCGCCTGCTTCGAAGCCTCGACCGGGCCCAGGCCCATGATCTCGGGGGAGAGGCCGGTGACACCGGTGGAGACGATCCGGGCCAGCGGGGTCAGACCCAGCTCGCGCGCCTTGGTGTCGCTCATGATGACCAGGGCCGCGGCGCCGTCGTTCAGCGGGCAGCAGTTGGCGGCGGTGACCAGGCCGTCGGGGCGGAAGACGGGCTTGAGGCCCTGCACGCCCTCCAGGGTGACCCCGGCGCGCGGGCCGTCGTCCGCGGTGACCACGGTGCCGTCGGGGGTGGTGACGGGGGTGATCTCCCGCTCCCAGAAGCCGTTCTTGATCGCGGCCTCGGCGAGGTTCTGCGAGCGCACGCCGAACTCGTCCATGTCCTGGCGGGTCACGCCCTTGAGGCGGGCCAGGTTCTCGGCGGTCTGCCCCATCGCGATGTACGCGTCGGGGACCAGGCCGTCCTCGCGCGGGTCGTGCCAGTCCGAGCCCTCGCTCTGGGCGACGGCGGCGGTACGGGCCTCGGCCTCGGCGAACAGCGGGTTGTGGGTGTCGGGCCACGAGTCCGAGTTGCCCTTGGCGAAGGAGGACACGACCTCGACGCCGGCCGAGATGAAGACGTCGCCCTCGCCCGCCTTGATCGCGTGCAGCGCCATCCGGGAGGTCTGCAGCGAGGAGGAGCAGTAACGGGTGATCGTGGTGCCGGGCAGGAAGTCCATGCCCATCTGCACGGCGACGATGCGCGCGAGGTTGTTGCCCTGCTCACCGCCCGGGAGGCCGCAGCCCAGCATCAGGTCGTCGATCTGGCGCGGGTCCAGCTCGGGCACCTTGGCCAGGGCGGCCTGGATGATCGTGGAGGTCAGGTCGTCCGGCCGGATGTCCTTGAGGGACCCCTTGAAGGCGCGCCCGATGGGGGAGCGGGCGGTGGAAACGATGACTGCTTCGGGCATCGGGACTCCAAGGGGGTGCGTGCGTCGTTGCGGGACCGCATGCGAAGTTACCGCCCCGTACGGTCGAGGTCACCGCCGGGGCGGTGTGATGCCGGTCGCTCCCGCGGGGGTGGCGGGGGCACGCGCCCGCGGCGCCGCTGCCGGGGCTCTGCCCCGGACCCCGCGCCTCAAACGCCGGCGGGGCTGGATTCGGCTGCTGCCGTCCGTCCGGCGTTTGAGGACCGGGGTCCGGGGCGGAGCCCCGGTTCGGGAAGGGGCGGGGTGGGGGAAGGCTCCGCGCAGCGGCGAGTCCGCTACGGCAGGTCGGCCGGGGCCGGGGCGGGGGACGGGTCCTGGGCGGGCAGCCGGCGACGGCGGCGGTGCTTCAGGAGGACCCAAGGGCCGCGGGCGGCCGTGACCTCGGTACCCGCCAGATCGGCCGCGGCCGACGCCGCCTTGGCCACCGGCAGCATGTCCTCGTTGCGGGACACGTCCAGCCGGTCGGACTCCGGCCACAGTGCCAGCGCCGCGCACAGGGTGGGGAGGACGGCCATCGCCGCGGTCGCGTACCCCTCCGCCGACGGGTGGTAGGAGTCCGGGCCGAACATCTCCCGGGGGTTCGCCGCGAACTCCGGCCCCAGGAGGTCGCCCATCGAGACCGTACGTGCGCCCAGCGCGATCACCCCTATGGTCTGCGCGGCCGCGAGCTGCCGCGAGACCCTCCGCGCCAGCCACCGCAGCGGCTGGTACACCGGCTCGATCGTGCCCAGGTCCGGGCAGGTGCCGACGACGACCTCGGCGCCCGCCATGCGCAGCCGCCGCACCGCCGACGTGAGGTGGCGGACCGACTGCGTGGGCGGCATGCGCCGCGTCACGTCGTTCGCACCGATCATGATCACGCACACGTCCGGCGCGGGCCGGTCCCCGTCCAGCAGCAGCCCGACCTGGCGGTCCAGGTCGTCGGACATGGCCCCCGACAGGGCCACGTTGCGCAGCTCCACCGGCCGCTCGGCCACCGCCGCCAGCCCGGAGGCCATCAGGGCCGCCGGGGTCTGCCTGGCCCGCCGCACGCCCAGGCCCGCCGCCGTGGAATCGCCCAGCATGGCCAGCCGCAGCGGGCCCGGACTCAGCTCCGGCCCGTTGAACTCGCTCCCGTACAGTCCGTCCGCGCGCGGAGGATCGCCCAGTCCGCTGCCCACCGTCCGCTTGGCGAACTGCATCTCCGCCAGTACGAGCCCCACCGCGGCGACCCCGACCAGCCCGAGCCCGCCGCCGCCGTACGCTGCGCCCGCCGCGATGCGGCGGGCCGTTCTCGCCCTGGACACCCTTCAGGCCACCTCGCTTCGCTGACTGGGGCTTCGTTGACCTTCCTGCCCCGTACGGACGGTCGTCCAATCCCTTTCCGCATACTCTGGCCGAACCTCCCGGAGAACCCGTGGAGTCCCGTCCTTGGAGAACATGGTGCAATTCCACGACTCGATGATCAGCCTCGTCGGCAACACCCCGCTGGTGAAGCTCAACCGTGTGACCGAAGGCCTCCAGGCCACCGTCCTTGCGAAGGTCGAGTACTTCAATCCCGGCGGCTCCGTGAAGGACCGGATCGCCCTGCGGATGATCGAGGCCGCCGAGCAGAGCGGAGCCCTCAAGCCCGGTGGCACCATCGTGGAGCCGACCAGCGGCAACACGGGTGTAGGACTCGCCATCGTGGCCCAGCAGAAGGGCTACAAGTGCATCTTCGTCTGCCCTGACAAGGTGTCCACGGACAAGATCAACGTGATGCGCGCGTACGGCGCCGAGGTCGTGGTCTGCCCCACCGCGGTCGACCCCGAGCACCCGGACTCGTACTACAACGTGTCCGACCGCCTCGCGCGAGAGCCCGGCGCCTGGAAGCCCGACCAGTACAGCAACCCGAACAACCCCCGTTCGCACTACGAGACCACCGGCCCCGAGCTCTGGGAGCAGACGGACGGGAAGATCACCCACTTCGTCGCCGGCGTCGGCACGGGCGGCACGATCTCCGGCACCGGCAACTACCTCAAGGAGGTCAGCGGCGGGAAGGTCAAGGTCATCGGCGCCGACCCCGAGGGCTCGGTGTACTCGGGCGGCTCCGGCCGCCCCTACCTCGTCGAGGGCGTCGGCGAGGACTTCTGGCCGACCGCCTACGACCCGAACGTCACCGACGAGATCATCGCGGTGTCCGACAAGGACTCCTTCCAGATGACGCGCCGCCTCGCCAAGGAGGAGGGCCTGCTCGTCGGAGGCTCCTGCGGCATGGCGGTCGTGGCCGCGCTGCGCGCCGCGGAGGGTCTCGGGCCGGACGACGTGGTCGTGGTCCTGCTCCCGGACAGCGGCCGCGGCTACCTGAGCAAGATCTTCTCGGACGAGTGGATGGCCGGACACGGCTTCCTGGAGGAGGCCGGGCCGGCGGCGCGCATCGGTGACGTCCTCGCGGACAAGGAGGGCGCCATGCCGTCCCTGGTCCACATGCACCCCGAGGAGACGGTGGGCGAGGCGATCGAGGTGCTGCGCGAGTACGGCGTCTCGCAGATGCCCGTCGTCAAGCCGGGCGCCGGCCACCCCGACGTGATGGCCGCCGAGGTCATCGGCTCGGTCGTGGAGAAGGACCTGCTGGCCGCCCTGTTCGCGCAGCGCGCCTCGCTGGGCGACCCGCTGGAGAAGCACATGAGCGCGCCGCTGCCGCAGGTCGGCTCCGGTGAGCCGGTCTCCGACCTGATGGAGGCCCTGGGCGAGGCGGACGCGGCGATCGTCCTGGTCGAGGGCAAGCCGACGGGCGTGGTGAGCCGGCAGGACCTGCTGGCGTTCCTGGCCAAGTCCGCGAAGTAGCCTGCGGCTCGCTCGGCGGGGTGCGGGCGGGGGTCCCCCGGGCCCGCACCCCGGGCCCCCGGCCCCGGGCCCGCACCCCGGGCCCCCGGCCCCGGGCCCGCACCCCGGGCCCCCGGCCCCGGGCCCGCACCCCGGGCCCCCGGCCCCGGGCCCCGGCCCCGGGCCCCGGCCCCGGGCCCTCGCTGCCCGTCACCCCTACGGCGCTCCGCGCCCGCGCCTCAATCGCCGGCGGGGCTGGATTTTGGCTGCTGCCGTCCGTCGGGTGCGGCCGGATTTGCCCCGCCGGCACCGTCCAGGGCGGAGCCCGGGTCTTTCAGCCCGTCCGGCGTCAGAGGCCGGGTCTTTCAGCCTCGCCGGCGTTTGAGGCGCGGGGTCCGGGGCGGAGCCCTCGGGTCTTTTCAGCCCGTCCGGCGTTTGAGGACCGGGGTCCGGGGCGGAGTCCCGGGGAACGGTGGAAGGGCGGGTAGGGGACGGCTCCGCGCAGCGGTACCCCGGGGGCGGCCCGCACGCGAGGGGCCGTCGGGGTCGGGCGTGCGGCGGGGCACCTCCTCGGGCGTCGAACGTGACGAGGTACCGGCAAGCCGGGCGGGGTTGCGTTCGACGCCCTGCGGGGGCGCCCCACCGCACACCCGACCCCGACGGCGCGGGGGTGTCGGGGGCCGGCCCGCCGGGCACCCGGGTTCGACGCCCGGCGGGGGCGGCCCGGCGGCGCGGGCGGCCCGGAAGTCGCGGAAACGGTACGGGCTCGACACGTGGCGGCAGCACCGCCTTAACACGGCTCCGGCACAGTGGTGGTCGTCGGCAGGGAAGCCCCGGGAGACCGGGCCCGGCCGGCGCCACCGAACGGCGCGAACGCACCTCCGGAGCGGCTCCCGGACCGCGTGGACGCCACGGACGCGGAACGGCCCTGACCCGGCCCGTGTCCTCTGCGGGGACCGCCGTCGTCCCGCCCCCGGGCAACCGGGGTGCGGCGGTCCCCGCCTACTCCCTCCCGGGGAGGGGCGCCGTACGAGCCCGACGTCAGTCCCGGCGGCGCAGGCTCTTGGACGCGTGGATGAAGTTCACGCCCACGATGCCGGCCCAGGCCACCAGCAGCCCGGAGAGATGCGCCTGCGCGGCGGCGATCGCCGACAGCGGGATCGCCAGCACCAGCGTGACGATGGCGAAGCCGAAGCGCTCGCCGAAGTTCCCCTCCGCGGGGGCCTGCGGGCTGCCGCCGCCGCGCGCCGCGGACAGGCGTTCCTCCGCCAGCCGGCGCCGGACCTGCGTGTCGACCTTCTCGACGAACGAGTCCACCAGCGCGGCCTCGTACTCCGGGCCCAGTTCGCGCCGTGCGTCCAGGGCGGCGCCGAGTTCCTTCTTCAGCTCTTGGCCGTGTGCGTCCATCCCCCCACGCTAGGAACCCTCCCCGGCCCGCGCACTGGGGCTGGCCCCCGTATCCGGATCCCGGGCACGGCTTGCCCGCGTGCATAACCGCATGCAGAGTGCTCCGTGACTGAATATCTCACCGGGACGGAGGGGGCGGCATGAGTGACAGCCCGGCAGCGCGGCTGCAGAAGCTGTTCGAGGGGCACCGGCTGACGCCGACCCAGCGGAGGATCGCGCACTGCATGGTGCGGGGGGCCGCGGAGGTGCCGTTCCTGTCGAGTGTGGAACTCGCCGAGCTGGCCGGGGTGAGCCAGCCGTCCGTGACCCGGTTCGCGGTGGCGCTCGGCTTCGACGGGTATCCGGCGCTGCGCCGCCACCTGCGCGAGGTGGCGCCACCAGTGGAGCGGACGGCCGCCGAGCACGAGGACGCGTACAACGAGTACCAGCAGGCCGTCCAGGGGGAGATCGAGAACCTGCGCCGGCTGTCGGCGATGCTCGCCGATCCCTCGCCCGTCCAGGAGGCCGGCCGGCTGCTCGCCGCCTCCACGCCGCTGCCGGTGCTGGGGCTGCGGGCGGCGTCCTCGCAGGCGCGCGGGTTCGCGTACTTCGCCGCCAAGGTGCACCCGGACGTACGGCTCCTCGACGAGGGCGGCTCGATGATGGACGACCGCATCGACGCGGCCGTGGCCGCCGGGGCGAGCACGCTGCTCTGCTTCGCGCTGCCGAGGCATCCCCGGGAGGTCGTGGACACGCTGGAGCGCTCCCGGAGGGCGGGCCTGACGGTGGTGACCGTCGCCGACTCGGCCTTCGCCCCCGTGGCCCGTCACTCGGACCTGCTGATCCCGGCCCCGGTCGGCACCGGCCTGGCCTTCGACACGGCGTGCGCGCCGATGCTGCTGGGGCGGGTGCTGCTGGAGGCGATGGCGGACGCGCTGCCGGACGCGCAGGCGCGGCTGGAGGCGTTCGACGCGCGGGCCGCTGCGCGGGGCCTGTTCGTGGACTAGCCGGGGCTCCGCCCCGCACCCCGCTCCTCAAACGCCGGAGGGGCTGGATTCGGCGGGCGTCGCACTGGGCGTACGGGGGCGGGCGGAGGCCCCAGGTCTCCGACCCCGCCCACGCCTTCCGGCACAGACCGGGCCTCTTCAGCCTCGCCGGCGTTTGAGGCCCGGGTACATCCAGCCTCGCCGGCGTTTGAGGCGCGGGGTCTGGGGCGGAGCTCCGGGGGACGGTGGAAGGGCGGGTAGGGGACTGCTTCGCGCAGCGGTACCCCGGGGCGGGCCGCGCCTACGGGCCGTCGGGGTCGGGCGTGCGGCGGGGCACCTCCTCGGGCGTCGAACGTGCGGAGGCGGCGGACATGTACGGCGTGGTTGTGTTCGACGCCCTGCGGGGGCGCCCCACCGCACG
>NZ_JBIWFI010000028.1:0-113043 GCF_044762985.1 Streptomyces sp. NPDC096339
GCAACGGCGCCGCGCCGGACCCCGCAACGGGACAGGGCAGTGCGAGTGCGGCACGGCCGCCGGGGCTCCGCCCCGGACCCCGCTCCTCAAACGCCGGAGGGGCTGAGGGTGCCGCCAGAGTGGCTGAACAGGCCTCGGGCGGGGCAGGGTGCCGCGCCGGAGGAGCCGAGGGTGCCTCCGCAAGGGCCGGGGATGCCACCAGCGGGGCCGGGTTCGCGCCCGGCAGGGGAGCGGCGCCGGGTTCGGGGCGGAGCCCCGGGTCCATGGTGGTCATACGGCCGCCTCCGGGGCCGGAGTCGCCGCCTGGCCGGCACAGACCGTGCCCGGGGCCAGGGCCGGGGCCGGGCCTGTGGCCGGGCCTGTGGCCGGGGCCGGGCCTGTGGCCGGGGCCGGGGCCGGGCCTGTGGCCGGGGCCGGGCCTGTGGCCGGGGCCGCGGTCGGGGCGACGGACCAGGTCGGGCTGGTCCAGTGGCCCGGGACACGGGCCTCCGCCGGCTGCGCGAACGGCACCTCGCCGTCCGGGCGCGCCCCGGAACCCCGGGCCAGCAGCCACAAGTAGATGTCGCGGAAGGCGCCCACGTTCTGCTCGACGGTGAACAGCTCCAGCGCCCGCGCCCTGGCGGCCGCGCCCAGCCGCTGCGCCCGCTCCGGGTCCCGCAGCAGCGACAGGCACGCGTCGGCCAGCGCCCGCGGATTGCGCGGGGGCACGACGAGCCCCGTGCCGCCGATGACCTCGCACACCGCGCCCACGTCCGTCGACACGGTGGCCCGGCCGCTGAACATCGCCTCGGCCAGGGTGATCGGGAAGCCCTCGATCACCGAGGACAGCACGGCGATCCGGCCCGCCCCGTACGCCTCCGCCGAGGACGCGGCGTCGGGTCCGCCGATCTCCTCGAAGGTCACCGGGTTCTCCCCCACCGTCACGGCGTCCGCGGCCTCGTCGGGGAAGAGCTGCGCCGCCAGCGAGCGGCAGTCGGCGAGGTAGCCGGGGGCCACGGCGGTGGCGAAGATCCGCAGCCGGGTCCCCGGTTCGGCCCTGCGGACCTCGGCGAAGGCGTGCAGCAGCCCGACGAGGTCCTTCGCGGGCTCTATCCGGCCGACCCAGACCAGGGTCCCGGGGTCCCCGCAGTCCACGGACTCCCCGACGGTGGCGAATCGGTCCGCCTCCATACCCGGGTAGACCGTCCGCACCCGCTCCCGCGGGGCTCCGCACCGCTCCTGCCAGCGCCGGGCGTGCGCGTTGCCGGGGGTCAGGAGGTCGGCCCGGGCGTAGATCTCGCCGGCCAGCCGGAGGTGGAAGGCGGCGAGGAGGGCCCGCACGGCGGGCCGGGAGCCCTGCCGCCGCTCCAGGTAGTGGGAGCGGAGCTGGACCCCGTACTCGGTGACCAGCAGCGGGACCCCGAAGAAGCGTTTGGCCAGCAGCCCGGGGATGGCGGCCACCCCTCCGGCGGCCGCGTGGCAGACGTCGACCTCGCCGAGGCTCCCGTGCCGGCCGTCCTCCTCGTACCAGTCGAGGGACAACGGCCGCAGCATGCGCTCCAGTTCGTCGACGAACTCCAGCAGGTCGACCACCTGCGCGGCCTGTACGGCGCGGCTCGCGCCCGGCGCCCGGCAGGCGGACTCCAGCAGCCGCACCGCGGACTCCGATCGCAGCGCGGCGTACAACCCGCCCTGGTCGCGGCCGAGTTCGGCGAGCCCGTACAGCCCCTCGGCGAAGGGCCCGGCCTCGTCCGCGCAGATGCCGCGGACCAGCTCCCCGAAGCAGTCGGCGAACCGTCGCCGCTCGCGCCGGGAGTACGTCCGCCCGTCGTCCGCGGGGGCCCACAGGGGGGCCGTGCGGACCTGGGTGACGTGGTCGGGGAGCGGTACCCGTGCCCGCTCCTGCTCGGCGTCGCGGCTCAGCGCGTACAGCTCGAACTCGTGCTGCGGGAGCCCCCGCACGAGCCGGTCGCACCAGAGTCTGGCCTCGCCCGTCGCATACGGATAACCACCTTCCGTGAGTAGTCCGATCCGCACGAGTGGCACCCCCGATCTCCCGTTTCAGGCGGTCGCCGTCGGTCTGGAGACCCGCCGCGGAAAACTCAAGCGGATATGCCGAAGGCGCGACGGACGGTTGTCCGTCGCGCCACCGGAAGGGGTGAAGAGTCGTAACTTTCGCCTTCGGTTCGCGTTCGAGCACGCTAAGAAGAGCGTGGGCGACCACGCGTGCGCCGCCTTCCGCTCCGACCGCCGCCGGGCCGCCGGTTCGGGTTCCCGAGACCCCTCACCGCCCGAAGGTGATCGCCCGCGGGAAGAGAGAACACCTGGGCGCGGTCATGGCGTGGTGGTGCGACATGCGGAGAACGACTGCCTGTGCTCGGAAGGACCGTCGACCCCGATCAGCACGTGACGTCAATTGCCGGGAAACACCCACGGGTTGGGCTTGCACTGGATTCCGTCGATGTCGAGGGACTTGGTCTGCTGCTGCATGATCGGGGCGAGGGCGCCGGGTGTCTTGCAGTTCACGTGCCCGTGTCCGAGCCGGTGGCCGACCTCGTGGTTGATGAGCATCTGGCGGTAGTTGAGCATCTGTTCGGGGCCGTACGTCGGCGAGCCCTGCGCCCAGCGGAACGCGTTGATCATGACCCGCTCGGTGGACGCGGAATCGCAGGAGACGTTGTCGATGGTGGTGTCGAGCCCGGATTTGGCGCACCACTTGCCGGTGGTGCCGGGGCTGGCGAGGGTGATCACGAAGTCGGCCTCGCCGCCCGGCACCCGCTCGAAGGTCATCGCGCCACCGTGGCCCCAGCTGCGGTCGTCGTTGAGGGTGCGGTGGACGGCCTCGGCGAAGAGCGCCGGGTCCAGGCCGAGGCCCTGTTCGACGTCGACGCGGTAGCGCACGACCTTGCCCTTGCCGGGGGCCTTGGCGACGCCGGGCACGGTGTCGAAGGTTCCGGGCCCGGTGAGCTTCGCGTCGATCGGCAGCTGCTGGGCCATCTTCTGCTCGTAGGTGAGCTCCGGCGCGGCCGGTGCCGCGGGCGCCGCGGCGACGGGGGCGGGGGCGTGCGCCGTCGGGCTGTTGGCGTCGGAGCCGGCCTCGGCCGGGGCCTTGCCGGGGGCGGCGAGCGCGTCCGGTTTCGCGCCCTCGCCGTCCGAGGCCATCTGGACGGCGACGACGACGGCGAGGGCGGTGGTGACGGCCGCCGCGGCCATGCCGGTGTACGTCCAGGCCTTCCGGCCGCGGCCGGCGCCGGGGCGCTCGGCCTCGGGAACGGCGGGATCGCCGGGCGTGCGCGGCCCGGGCACGCGCACCCTGCGGTGCGAGCCGGTGGAGGTGACCGCGTCGGGCGCGGGCCCGGCCACGGGAGCAGGCGTGGGCGCGGGAGCGGGAGGCGCGAGGGTGACCTGCGGGAAGCCCACCGCGGGCGTGCCGAAGGCCGGGGTGTCACTGTCCAGCAGGGCCGTCGGCGCGGCGGCCCTGGTGCTCGGCACCCCGCGCCAGTCCCCGTACACGGGGGCCGGGTCGGGGCCGGCTCCCCAGGCGCCACCGTGCTCGTACTGCTGGGGATGTCCGCCGGCCCGCACGTCCTGGGGCACGTACCCGTGGTGGGTGACGGTGGGTTCGGGCCGGCGCCGCGCGCCCGGTTCCCCGGAGCCGTATCCGTACGTCCCGAACTCGTACTCGTACTCGTACCCGAGCTGCGGCTCCGGGTGCGCCGGCGCGGGGGCCGGCGCCGGATCGGGCACCGGCGCGGGGGCAGCGGCCTTGCGACTATGTCGTCCCACGGTCCTCAGCCCTCGGTGTCTTCGGTGTCCCGGAGGAGCTCCCGGAAGGCGTCTGCCACCAGCCCGGGGTACTCCATCATCGCCACGTGCCCGGCGTCGGGCAGCGTCAGCAGCCGCGAACCTCGGAAGGACGCGGCCGCCCTGCGCGCCATACGGTACGAGACCAACTGGTCCCGGCCGCCGTAGACGAGCAGGGTCGGGGCGAGCACGCGCTGCGCCTGGCGCCACAGGCCGTGCTGCCCGCCGAGGGTGTAGGCGTCGACGATCCCGCGAGAGGACCTGGTCATGGCGTCCCAGAAGTACGGCAGCTCCATCCGCCGCTCCATCTCCGCGACGGCGTCCCGGAACCCTTCGGGACTCACCCGGGAGGGGTCTCCGTAACAGAGGTCCGTCACTCCTCGGGTGCGCTGTTCGGCACTCAACCCCCGGGTCATCCGGCTGAAGAGCGCCGCCACGCCGGGTACGGCGAGCAGCGCGGTCGGCACGGCGCCCTTCTGCACGCGCAGCTCGGGCAGGGCGGGCGAGACCAGCGTCAGGGTGCGCACGAGGTCGGGCCGGACGGCCGCGACCCGGGTGGAGACGGCGCCGCCGAGGGAGTTCCCGAAGAGGTGCACCGGGCCGCGTCCGGCGGCGTCGAGGTGGCGGATGACGGCGCGGGCGAACCCGGTCACGGAGTAGTCGCGGTCGGCGGGCGGCGGGGACCAGCCGAAGCCGGGCAGGTCGACGGCCTCGCCGTCGACGGTGTCCGCCAGCTGTCCCATGAGGGCCGACCAGTTCTGCGAGGAACCGCCGAGTCCGTGGACGAACAGCGCGGGCGGCAGGTCGGTGCCCAGCGGCGGGCGCACCCGGAAGTTGAGCTCCAGACCGGGCAGCACGACGGTCCGCGACCGCTCCCCTTCGGCCACCGGGGCCGCTCCCACCAGGGACGACAGCTCGGCGGTGGATCGTACGCCCGGCAGCTCCGTGGAAGACATGCGGGCAATGTTACGAGACGATCACGCCCGACCTCCTGTGTTCGCGGTCACAGAAGTGTGCAGATCCGTTTGACCTCCTCCCTCACTCATCCGTGAAGGATCGCCTCCCTGGCGTCCGCGTACGGTGCGCCTTGAGTCGGGTTCCTGGTTCCTTCCCACATGAGTGGGGGTTGCGCGCTCCGCCGGGACAGGTCCTGGTCTTACATGCGCTCCGCAGGCGTTCACCTCGCCCGTTGCCGGGTGAGGGCCCCAGGTCCTGGGGTGGGTGGTGCCGCTCCTAAGGCGTCGTCGCGCGGATGCGGCGCCCTTCTCGACTGATGGCTTGGTTCTCGCGGATCAGCTTGGTGGACAGTTTGTGATGGAAGTCCTTGCGCGCATCGGCGACCTGCGCGTGAGCGCGAGCCACCTTGATCCGCTGCCTGGCCCGGTTCCGGCTCCCCTTCACCTTGCGGGACAGCCTGCGCTGCTCCCGCTTGAGCTTCTTCTCCGCTCGCCGCAGGAAGCGGGGGGACCGGACCCGGGAACCATCCGCCATCACGGCGAAGTGCGTCAGACCCAGGTCGACACCTTGATCCGCCTCCAGGGACGGAAGGAGCTCGGCCGCCGGATCCGTCTCCACGACGAACGAGCAGAAGTACCGGCCAGACGCGTCCTTGATCACCGTCACCGTGGACGGCACCGAGGGAAGCGAGCGAGACCAGCGCACCTGTACGGGACCTGTCTTGGGGAGGTTCAGTTTCCCGTCCGGGGTGATCGACCATCGGGCGTTCGCGGTGCACCTGACGGCCTGCCGACTGTCCCGCTTCGACTTGAACCGCGGCTCACCGACACCCTGCCCCTTGCGGCTGCCCTTGAGGCTCGCGAAGAAGTTGGAGTACGCCGCGTCCAGGTCCCGCAGTGCCTGCTGCAGCACCACCGCCGACACCTCCCCAAGCCAAGAACGCTCGGGGGTCTTCTTCGCCTCCGTGATGAAGCGCTTCGACAACTCGGTCGACTTCACGAACGGCAAACCCGCCGCCCGGGCGTCTTGTCGTGCCCGAAGACAATCGTTGAACACCACCCGTGCACACCCGAACGCCCGGCCGAGCGCGATGCGCTGACCGGGGCCCGGCTCAATCCGAAACGAGTAGCGGAGTTGCATGGCGGCGACGCCAGTCCCGGCGACCCGCGACTCCTACGCCAAGACCAGAAAAGGCCGACAAAACATCTTTTCAAGTAGCAAACGCTTGTTTTCTCAGCCTGCACTGCCAGAGTGTGATCAGACTGAAACCCAAGCTCCAGGTCCCGTGAACAGCGCAGTAGCGGCACATCCGCGATCCTCCTAGGCTCATAGGTGAACCAAGGAAGCGAGGGGAGCGGCATGACTGTCGACCCTGCGGAGCCGGACACCTTCCGGGAGGTTGAGTTCCCTGACGCGGAGGCGCCCGAGGCGGACGTGGCGGAACAACTGGCCGAATTGCAGCCGGGCGAGGACGACCCGCTGGGCGGCGGGGAGCGGGGCGAGGCCGCCGACGGCGACGCCGCCGAGCAGGCGCGGGTGGTGCCGCTGGACGAGGACGACTACCGCTGAGGGGCCTTCGGCCGGCCCGTCACCGACCTGGGACCGACCCCTGACCGACCGCTGACCAGCGCGTCCGACCGGTCCGTACCGCGAGAAAACTCGGCTTGAACCCTCCAGATTCGGTTACCGAAAAGTACGATGGCGGCGCGGCGCAGAGCGCACTGTGTTCATAGAGAAAGTGGGAGGCGGCGTGACAGCCATCGAGCAGACCGAGGCAGCGCGTCCGCGGGGCACGCGACTGCCGCGCCGAGCCCGGCGCAACCAGCTGCTGGGCGCGGCCCAGGAGGTTTTCGTCGCGCAGGGTTACCACGCGGCGGCGATGGACGACATCGCCGAGCGCGCCGGGGTGAGCAAGCCGGTGCTGTACCAGCACTTCCCGGGCAAGCTCGACCTCTATCTGGCGCTCCTCGACCAGCACTGCGAGGCGCTGCTGCTGGCCGTGCGCGGCGCACTCGCGTCGACGACGGACAACAAGCTGCGCGTCGCGGCGACGATGGACGCCTATTTCGCGTACGTGGAGGACGAGGGCGGCGCCTTCCGTCTGGTCTTCGAGTCCGACCTGACGAACGAGCCGGCGGTGCGCGAGCGCGTCGACCGGGTCTCGCTCCAGTGCGCCGAGGCCATCTCCGACGTGATCGCCGAGGACACCGGCCTGTCCAAGGACGAGTCGATGCTGCTCGCCGTGGGTCTGGGCGGGGTCTCGCAGGTCGTGGCGCGCTACTGGCTGTCCAGTGAGAGCCCGGTCGCCCGCGACACGGCGGTCGGCCTGCTGACCTCCCTCGCGTGGCGCGGCATCGCCGGGTTCCCGCTGCACGGCACGGAGGGCGCGGGGGCCTGAGGGGTCCGACGGGGCTGACCGGCCGTTGTTCGCTGCGAGCGTGTCCGGTCAGCGCAGTCCGCGTCCCCTCTCCGGGCTAATGTGGACCGCGTACGGCGCGGCTGATCGCGCGAAACGGACCGTCGGAGGGACAAAGCCGTGGAGGTCAAGATCGGCGTGCAGCACGCACCCCGGGAGATCGTGCTGGAGAGCGACCTGAGCGCCGAGGAGCTGGAGCGCATCGTCGCCGCCGCGCTGTCCGGCTCGGAGCCGCTGCTGAGCCTCACCGACACCAAGGGCCGCAAGGTCCTGGTGCCGTCCGACCGCCTGTCGTACGTCGACCTGGGCGAGCCGGCCGCACGCAAGGTCGGTTTCGGGAACCTCTGAGAGGCATCCGGAAGGCGCGGAGAACTGAGCGAAACGGCCCGGTGGTTGATTCCACCGGGCCGTTTCCCTTTCTTCCGCTTCGGGTAGTACGGCAGTGACCCGGTTTGCCCCGACGTTTCGGAGGGACCCATGCTGCTGATGGAAGCGCTCGGCTCTGCTCTGCTGGGCCTCGCCCTTTCCGCGACAGCCGCGAGAGCGCTGGCGCAGCGGCTGCCCTCCCCGAGGACCGTCCTGGTCAGCGGAGTGCTGGGGGCGCTCTTCGGGGCGTATCTGACGCACTTCGCGCTGGGCCCCGGGCACAACACGCTCACGGCGACCTTCGTCGGTGCGGTGCTCGTTTCGGCGGTGGTGCTGTCGCTGCTGCTCCGTCCGGCCGCAGGGCCCCGCAGGCAGTCCCACGGGACTCCGTTTTCACTTCCGACGCGGGGCTGACGAACGATCCCGTAAGAGGCGTCCTCGACGAGGCGGAGGCCCCGGTGCGCCGTGACGCGCGCCGGGGCCTCGGTCTCGTACGGGTACCGCTCAGGCGGCGAGCCCCAGGGCCGCCATGCGCTTGGTGTGGGCCTTGGTGATGCGGGTGAACATCTCGCCGACGGCCGCCAGGTCGAAGCCGGCCGCCATTCCGTCGACCCCGCCGACCAGCATGGTGGACAGCGCGTCGCGCTCGGCGACCACGCGCTGGGCCTGCGAGAGGGCCTCGCCCATCAGCCGGCGGGCCCACAGGGCGAGCCGGCCGCCGCAGCGCGGGTCCGCCTCGATCGCGGCGCGGACCTTCTCGACGGCGAAGTTGCCGTGGCCGGTGTCGTCGAGCACGCCGACCACGAGGGCGCGGGTGTCGGTGTCCAGGTGGCTGGCGACCTCGCGGTAGAAGTCGCTGGCGATCGAGTCGCCGACGTACGCCTTGACGAGGCCCTCCAGCCAGTCCGACGGCGCGGTCTGGCGGTGGAAGTCGTCGACGCCCTTCGCGAAGGGCTCCATGGCGGCGGTGGGCTCGACCTCGATGGCGGCGAGCCGGTCGCGCAGGCGCTCGAAGTGGTGGAACTCGGCGGAGGCCATGGCGGCGAGCTCGGCCTTGTCGTCGAGGGTGGGCGCGAGCTTCGCGTCCTCCGCGAGGCGCTCGAAGGCCGCGAGCTCGCCGTACGCGAGGGCGCCGAGCAGGTCCACGACGGCGGCCCGGTACTGCGGCGAGGCGGAGGCCGTCGCCCAGTCCTGGGCGGCGATGCCGACGGCTTCGGCGGGAGTGCTGTCGTCGGCGGGCGAGGCGTTTTCAACGGTCGACATGCTCCGCACAATAGCCCGCCGAAAGGCGCGCCAAGTCACCACGCCTACTCACTGCCAGGACACCTAAACGCGTCGACCCGGTGAATTCACCCGACACACCTGCGCGAATCCGGGGTACAGTGGTAATGCGCTTGCCGAATACTCGGCGGCGCATCCGAATGAGGATGCCCGGTCGGTGGCCCGATCGGCTCCAACCGACCGCCCTCGGCGTGGTGAGTACGTTCATGCGTACCGCCGCCAACGAGGGGCCCCCTCAGCGGCAGATGCGCTTGAGCGAAGGCCAGTGGTCCCGCGCAGCTTCGTACGTGGCAGTACTGCAAGCACGGCACGGTACGACCCCCCTCGCCGCCTCGCGCCGCGTCTCACAGAAGAGGCAGCACCCTGACTACGTTCCGAGAACTCGGGATCTATCCCGAGACGGCCGAGGCCCTTGAGGCCGTCGGCATCGTGTCCCCCTTCCCGATCCAGGAGATGACCCTCCCCGTCGCCCTTTCCGGCACGGACGTCATCGGCCAGGCGAAGACCGGTACCGGCAAGACGCTCGGTTTCGGCCTCCCGCTGCTGGAGCGGGTCGTCGTCCCCGCGGACGTCGAGGCCGGTCGGGCCAGGCCCGACCAGCTGACCGACGCCCCGCAGGCGCTCGTGGTGGTTCCGACCCGCGAGCTGTGCACCCAGGTCACCAACGACCTCCAGACCGCGGGCAAGGTCCGCAACGTCCGCGTCCTCGCCATATACGGCGGCCGCGCGTACGAGCCCCAGGTCGAGGCGCTCAAGAAGGGCGTCGACGTGATCGTCGGCACCCCGGGCCGCCTGCTGGACCTGGCCGGGCAGCGCAAGCTCGACCTGTCCCACGTCAAGGCCCTCGTCCTGGACGAGGCCGACGAGATGCTCGACCTGGGCTTCCTGCCCGACGTCGAGAAGATCATGAACCTGCTGCCCGCGCGGCGTCAGACGATGCTGTTCTCGGCGACCATGCCGGGCGCGGTCATCGGCCTGGCCCGCCGGTACATGTCGCAGCCGACGCACATCCGCGCCGTCTCCGAGGACGGCGAGGGCGCGACCGTCGCCAACATCGCGCAGCACGTCTTCCGCGCGCACAACATGGACAAGCCGGAGCTCGTCTCCCGCATCCTGCAGGCCGAGGGCCGCGGGCTGGCCATGATCTTCTGCCGTACCAAGCGCACGGCCGCGGACATCGCCGAGCAGCTGGAGAAGCGCGGCTTCGCCTCGGGCGCCGTCCACGGCGACCTGGGCCAGGGTGCGCGCGAGCAGGCGCTGCGCGCGTTCCGCAACGGCAAGGTCGACGTGCTGGTGTGCACCGACGTCGCCGCGCGCGGCATCGATGTCGAGGGTGTGACCCACGTCATCAACTACCAGACGCCGGAGGACGAGAAGACCTTCCTGCACCGCGTGGGCCGCACCGGCCGCGCGGGCAACAAGGGCACCGCCGTCACCCTGGTCGACTGGGACGACATCCCGCGCTGGCAGCTGATCAACAAGGCGCTGGACCTGGACTTCCACGACCCGGTCGAGACGTACTCCACGTCCCCGCACCTGTTCGAAGAGCTGAACATCCCGGCCGGCACCAAGGGCATCCTGCCGCGCGCCGAGCGCACGCGGGCGGGCCTGAAGGCCGAGGAGCTGGAGGACCTGGGCGAGACCGGCGGCCGCGGTGGCCGTGGCGGTCGCGGTCCGGCCGCAGCCGCCGTCGTGACGGAGGAGCGCCCCGCGCGTACCCGTACGCCGCGCCAGCGTCGCCGTACCCGTGGTGGTTCGGAGGTCGGCGCCGAGGGCGTTGCCGCCGGACCCGTGGCCGAGGCCCCGCAGGTCCCGGCGGCTCCGGCCGCCGACGAGCCGCGCAGGCCGCGCCGCCGCCGTACCCGTGTGGGCACGGTGCCGGCCCAGGCCGTGGAGGCCGCTCCGGTCGCCGTTGCGGCTCCGGTCGTCGAGGCGCCCGCGGTCGAGGTTTCCGTGGTCGAGGAGGCTCCGGCCAAGCCGAAGCGGACCCGCACCCGCAAGGCCGTCGCCGAGGCCCCCGTGGCCGCCGTGGTCGAGGCCTCCGCCCCGGCCCCGGTCGCCGAGGAGGCTCCGGTCGCGCCGAGGCGTACCCGCAAGCCCACCCAGCGGTCGGTCATGGCCGATGTGGTCCCCGTGGTCGACGAGGCCCCGGTCGCTCCGCGTCGTACCCGCGTCCGCAAGGTCGTGGCGGCCGCGCCCGAGCCGGACTTCCAGATGGCCCCGCCGGTGGAGCCGGTCCCGGCCCGCCGTACGCGGACCCGCAAGGCCGCCGAGGCCGCTCCGGTCGCCGCCGAGGCCGTCGTCGTGGCGGAGGAGGCTCCGGCCAAGCCGAAGCGGACCCGCACGCGCAAGGCCGCGGCCGCTCCGGTCGCCGAGGCCGCCGCGGTGGCCGAGGAGGCTCCCGCCAAGCCGAAGCGCACGCGCACCCGCAAGGCCGCGGCCGCTCCGGAGGCGTAAGCGCCCCCGGTTCCCGTGCCTCACCCGACGGCCCCGGTCCCCTTTCGAGGGGGCCGGGGCCGTCGGCGTACCCGGGCCCCCTCCGCCCCCTACGGGCCGGTAACCTCGGGCCATGAGCAAGCCTCCGCGCCTCACCCTGCCGTCCGTCGCCCGCGGGTACCTCCTCACCACCGCCCGCGGCGGGTTCGCCGTGCACGAGGCCGGTGCGCCGGTCCGCGGCACCGCCCTGCTGGTCCCCGGCTTCACCGGGAGCAAGGAGGACTTCATCGGCCTCCTGGAGCCGCTGGCCGCCGCCGGGTACCGGGTGGTCGCCGTCGACGGGCGCGGCCAGCACGAGAGTCCCGGCCCGCGCGAGGAGGCCCCGTACGCCCTGGAGGAGCTGGCGCAGGACGTCCTGGCGCAGGCGGCGGCGCTCGGGGCGGGGCCGGTGCACCTGGTCGGGCACTCGCTCGGCGGGCTCATCTCGCGCGCCGCCGTGCTGCGCGACCCGTCGCCGTTCGCCTCGCTGACCTTGATGAGCAGCGGACCGGCCGCGATCTCCGAGGAGCAGCAGGCGCGTACGAAGCTGCTGGTCGCCGCGCTCGAAGCGATGGGCGACGACATGCCCGGCATCTGGGCGGCGATGCGCGCCCACGACCCCGAGGACGCCGTCCCGGACTCCCCCGAGCTGGCGGAGTTCCTGCGCGGGCGGTGGCTGGCCACCGTCCCCGAGCAGCTGATCGTCACGGGCCGGGTGCTGATCTCCGAGCCGGACCGGGTGGACGAACTGAGCCGGACCGATCTGCCGAAGCTGGTCCTGTCCGGCGAGGTCGACTACGCCTGGCCGGTGCCGCTGATGGACGAGATGGCGCGACGGCTGGGTGCGCGGCGCGTGGTCGTACCGGGTGCGGAGCACTCGCCGAACGCGGAGTCCCCGCAGGTCACGGCAGGTGCGCTGACCGCCTTCTGGGACACCGCCGGGGACCCCCGTACCCACTAGTACTTAGCCAGCCGAAAAATTTCTTTAGCGTAGGGAATGATTGCGGCTTACTCTTCGTTAACACCTCTGCAAGGAGAACACCGACGAAGGGAGAAGCCCGTGCGCTTCGAGATTCTGCGCCTGGACGACGTCGACGGGACCGCCGTGGACAGCACCGTCGTGGACGCGTCCTCCGTCAACCGGATCGTGCAGCAGGCCGCGGCCGTCGGCCAGCGCATTCTGATCCGACCGGCCGAGAGCGCGTCCAACTGACGCTCGCGCGATACGTTCACGCCCCCGCACCGATCACGGTGCGGGGGCGTTCGCATGTGCGCGGATCCTCGTGCGGACCCTCGGCTCAGGAGCCGTGGACCACCTGCAGCACACCGTTGATGATCTGCTGGACGGCGATCGCGGAGAGCATCATGCCGGCGAGGCGCGTCACGAGGACCACGCCGCCGTCCTTGATGACCCGGATGATCACCAGCGAGTAGCGCATCGTCAGCCACAGCACGACGTGCATGGCGGCGATCGCGGTCCAGACGGAGAGCTGCCCGCCGAACCCGTCGGCCTTCTGCACGGCGAGGATCACGGACACGATCGCACCGGGCCCGGCCAGCAGCGGCATGCCCAGCGGGACCAGGGCCACGTTCACGTCCTTGGTCTGCTTCGGCTCGTCGGTCTTGCCGGTGAGCAGGTCCAGGGCGATGAGCAGGAGCAGCAGACCACCGGCGATCATCAGCGCCGGGACGGAGACGTGCAGGTAGTCCAGGATCTGCTGGCCGCAGAGACCGAAGACGGCGATGACGCCGAAGGCCACGCAGACCGCCTGCCAGGCCATGCGGCGCTGCACCTTGGCGGGACGACCGGAGGTCAGGGCGAGGAAGATCGGAGTGATCCCCGGGGGGTCCATAATCACGAAAAGCGTGAGAAATAGGGATCCGAAGACGGCGAAATCAAACACAGTGATGCCTTGCAGGTGAGGGGTGTCGCGAAATGGGGCTACCGCGCAGAAGAGCGGAAGGAAGTACCGGAGTACGGGAGTACGGAGTACGGGAGGGGTGGAGCGGGCAGGCCGGAAGGCCGTCCGTCAGCGCTCGCGTCCGCCGGCGCCGGGCACCGGGAAGGCCCCGGTCGCGCGGCGCGTGATCTCCCCGTAGATCTCGGGGTCGGTCGTGTACTCGCCGAGCCGGCAGGTCTTGCGGCTGCCGTGGTAGTCGCTGGAGCCGGTGGTCAGCAGCCCGAGCTCCGCCGCCAGGCCGCGCAGCCGGGCGCGGGTGTCGGCGTCGTGGTCCATGTGGTCCACCTCGATGCCGTCCAGGCCCGCGGCCGCCAGCTCGGCGATCGCGGCCTCGGGCACGCACTCGCCGCGCTTGACGGCGAGGGGGTGCGCGAAGACGGTGACCCCGCCGGCCGCCTTGACCAGGCGGATGGCGTCGAAGGGGTCGAGCTCGTGCTTCTCGGCGTACGCGCGGCCGCCGTCGGCCAGCCAGTCGGGCGTGAAGGCGTCCGACACGGTGGGCACGACGCCCAGCTCGACGAGCGCGGTGGCGATGTGCGGCCGCCCGACCGAGCCGGCACCGGCGATCCGGGCCACCTGCTCCCAGGTGACGTCCACGCCGAGGGCCTGGAGCTTGCCGACCATGGTCTGCGCGCGGGGGGTCCGGTCGTCCCGGACGAGCTCCCGCTCGCGGGCGAGCTCCGGCTCCTCGGGGTCGAAGAGGTACGCGAGCATGTGCATCCCGACCCCGTCGAGGCGGCAGGACAACTCGGCGCCCGTGACCAGCGTCAGCCCGGCAGGCACCGCGGCGATGGCCTCGGCGTACCCGCCCACGGTGTCGTGGTCGGTCAGCGCGACCACGTCGAGCCCCGCGGCGGCGGCATTGCGCACCAGCTCGGCGGGGGTGTCCGTACCGTCGGAAGCCGTGGAGTGGGCGTGCAGGTCGATGCGCACAGCCGGGCTCCATGGGTCGTACGGACGGGGGGACACTCCAGGATAACCGCGCCGAGGCCTCCGCCCGGCCGAGGCGGCTTCCTGCGGAGCGGGCCGGGGTGGGCGGCCCGTTCCGCTCGCCGCCGCCCGACCTTCGAACCGTGGGTCCTGGCGGCGCCCCGCCCTCTCCGGCACCCGCCGGGTCCCTCCAACCCGTCCGGCGCCCGAGGCCCGGATCCCTCCTCTGAGGGGGTCCCCATCCAGCCCCGCCGGCGTTTGAGGCCCGCGTCTCCCTCCAGCCTCGCCGGCGTTTGAGGCCCGGGTCTCCCTCCAGCCTCGCCGGCGTTTGAGGCCCGCGTCTCCCTCCAGCCTCGCCGGCGTTTGAGGCCCGCGTCTCCCTCCAGCCTCGCCGGCGTTTGAGGCCCGGGTCTCCCTCCAGCCTCGCCGGCGTTTGAGGCCCGGGTCTCCCTCCAGCCTCGCCGGCGTTTGAGGACCGGGGTCCGGGGCGGAGCCCCCGGGTCTTTTCAGCCCGTCCGGCGTTTGAGGACCGGGGTCCGGGGCGGCGCCCCCGGGTCTTTTCAGCCCGTCCGGCGTTTGAGGACCGGGGTCCGGGGCGGAGCCCCGGGGAACGGTGGAAGGGCGGGTAGGGGACGGCTCCGCGCAGCGGCACCCCCGGGGCGGCCCGCACGCGAGGGGCCGTCGGGGCCGGGCGCGCGCCGGGGCACCTCCTCGGGCGTCGAACCTGCAGAGGCAGCGGACATGTACGACGTGGCTGCGTTCGACGCCCTGCGGGGGCGCCCCACCGCACACCCGACCCCGACGGCGCGGGAGTGCGGGGGCTGCGGGGACACCCCGGCGGGACGGTACGGGGTCGCGGGGGACCCCGACGGCGCGGGAATGCGGGGGCACCCCGGCGGGACGGTACGGGGCGCGGGGCGCAGCCCTACGCGGGGCCCAGGATGCGGGGGCTGAGGGCCCCGCACGGAAGGAGCTCGACCTCCGCTCCCGCGTCGCGGAGGTCGGTGAGGACGAGCTCGTCGTACATCAGGAGGCCGGTCTGCTCCGGCCACACGATCGCCCACAACCACAGCCCCCGCGCCTCGCCCGCGAAGACGGCCCGGTCGTCGGGGGCCTTGCTCAGGTGCCACAGCGGTGTCGGGCGGCCCGCGGCCACGACCTTGGCGTGGGGCGGCGCCGATACGTCGATGTGCGCACCGGGGTCGGGCCCGTCGATGCCCGCGTACCGCGCGCCGAGGCCCACTCCCAGCTCCTCCGCGACCAGGACCAGCTCGCCGATGCCGCCCAGCGGCCCGGGGCCCGAGCAGGCCACGGCCGTCGCCCGGCCCCCGTTGCGGTCGTCACCTGCGGACGCGATCCCCGTGAACAGCCACCCCACCGGAAGCGGCCAGGGCATCCACACCGGCACCTGAGCCCGGTGCACCACGACGCCCAGCGCCTCCACGCTGGGCGGGATGACCGGTTGCAGGGGGTGGACAGTGCCGTGCAGGGCGCACTGCCAGGAGTCGGAGAAGAGTCCGGGCGCCCTGACCCGGCCACCGCACTTCGGGCAACTTGGTTCACCCCTCATAAGAAGCCACGCTCCTCCCCGCCCGCCCGCCCGTCAAGGCTGGCTCACCCATCCGAGCCGCCGGTGCGGGGTCAGTCCAGTGCGACCGCGCTGCGCAGCGGGTCCCGCAGATCGGTTCCGCGGGCGAGCCAGCGTTCCTGGAGGGCCGCGGCGCCGTGCACGCGTTTCCAGGCGGCCTCGTTCGCCGTCATCGGCAGCAGGGGCAGGAAGCGGACCGGTTCCATGGGCTCGTCGAGCTCCAGGTCCTCCACCAGGCCCCCCGGTTCGGCCACGAGCACGGAGCTGAAGGCGGCCCCGTCCCAGAGCGGTTCGCCCACGTCGAGCGAGGCGCCGGGGGCCACGATCAGACCCTCGACCTGGGGGGAGGCCGCCAGCACGGCGAGCGGCCGGAGCAGTTTGTCGGTGGGCGCGAGTCCCGCTCGTACGGTCAGCACGAGCTCGGCGCGCGGCCCGCGTACGGGGTCGGCGACCATGTCGGTCGGGTCGGTCATCGGGTTCGCGGACATCCCGAGGGTCGCGTACCGCACGAGGTCTCCCTCGGCGAAGCGGAGTACCTCGATGCGGTCGGTGCCCAGGAAGGTGACGGCGGCGCGGGCGTCGGGTTCACCGAACGCGGTGCGCAGCCGGGCCTCGACGAGGGCCAGAATTTCTGCCATGGAGCGAGCATAGAACTCGTATCAGGCGGGTAAAGGGCGGGTCTTGACCATCAGTCGGCTGATAGTGTTGACAGCTGGTTCGGGCCGCACGCAGAAGCGTTGTTTCAAGGCTCTGGACGACAGGACGTCTCTCACGGGGGACCGGCCGGAGGAGGTGGGGCTGCGATGGATCGAAGTCGATCGTGCAGTACCAATCGCTCTTCCGCTTCCCTGACGCACTGATTCAGTAGAAGAGCGACGGCAGAACGTCCCTGTCCTCCCGTCTTGTTCCTTCCGCCTGCCCGGGCCCAGCCGCCCGCGCGCCCGGAAGGTCTCCCACCCGTACGGTCCGCAGCCGTGCGCGAGAAGGAGCCTGCCATGTCGATGCTGCCCTACCTGCGTGCGGCCGTCCGTCCGTCGCTCCGCAAGTCCACCCCCGTCCAGCCGGGCTACGACACCACGCGCGACCCCTCCGCCAGCAGCGCGGTGGTCGACTGCGCCGTGTACCGGGGCGGCCGACGCGTACAGGGAACGGCCTGTCTGACGCCCCGTGAGGCGATCCGCCGGGTCCGCGAGGACGGCGGTTTCGCCTGGATCGGCCTGCACGAGCCGACCGAGGCCGAGTTCGCGGGGATCGCGGCCACCTTCGGGCTGCACCCGCTGGCCGTGGAGGACGCGGTGCACGCGCACCAGCGGCCGAAGCTGGAGCGGTACGACGACACCCTCTTCACCGTCTTCAAGACGATCCACTACGTGGAGCACGACGAACTGACCGCCACCAGCGAGGTGGTGGAGACGGGCGAGGTGATGTGCTTCACCGGCCCCGACTTCGTGATCACCGTCCGGCACGGCGGCCAGGGCTCCCTCAAGGGACTGCGCCACCGCCTCCAGGACGACCCGGACCTGCTGTCCAAGGGCCCCTCCTCCGTCCTGCACTCCATCGCCGACCACGTGGTCGACGGGTACATCGCGGTCGCGGCCGCCGTCCAGGACGACATCGACGAGGTGGAGAGCGCCGTCTTCGCCGCCCCCGCCAAGGGCGTCACCCGCGGCGGCGACGCGGGCCGCATCTACCAGCTCAAGCGCGAGGTGCTGGAGTTCAAGCGGGCCGTGTCGCCGCTGCTGCGGCCCATGGAGCTGCTCAGCGAGCGCCCGATGCGGCTGGTCGACCCGGACATCCAGAAGTACTTCCGTGACGTCGCCGACCACCTCGCCCGCGTGCACGAGCAGGTGGTGGGCTTCGACGAACTGCTGAACTCGATCCTCCAGGCCAACCTGGCGCAGGCGACCGTCGCCCAGAACGAGGACATGCGCAAGATCACCTCGTGGGCGGCGATCATCGCCGTGCCCACCATGATCTGCGGGGTGTACGGGATGAACTTCGATCACATGCCCGAACTCCACTGGAAGTACGGCTACCCGATGGTGATGGCCGCCATCGTCGCCAGCTGCTTCACCATCCACCGGGCCCTGCACCGCCACGGCTGGCTGTGAAATTCTGACGATCATGAAAAAGAACCAGCTGGGGCAACTCATCGGTGGCCTCTTCGGGCTGGCCTTCATACAGGCCAACGCGGGCGCCCTGCCACAAGCACTGTCCGTCCCCCTCCGAGTGGTCGCCGTCGCCGCCTTCCTCGGCCTCTTCCTGTCGATACGCCGCAACAGCGGCGAGCCCGCGCCGGGAGCGGACTTCGGCCGGAACTACCGGTACGTGGTGGCCGCCGAGGTGATCGCCGGATTCGGCGGGGCGGCAGTCCTGACCAACGTCCTGGACACCCCGCGGGCGACGGTGGGCTGGATCGCCCTGGTCGTGGGGGTGCACTTCTTCGGGCTGGCCGTCGTGTGGCGCATGCCGGCGCTGCACGTGCTCGCCACGGCGATGTCCGTGTGCGGGGCGGCGGGGATGGCACTGGCGATCGGGGGCGCATCGGCCGCCACGGTGGCGGCGGTCGCCGGGGTGGCCCCAGGCGCACTGCTGCTCGCCGCCGCGTGGCGGGGCGCCGCCCGCCCGGCGGTGGCCGCGTAACCTCCCCTACTCTGTGCGCATGACTCTCAGCACGCTCGACCTGGCCCTCGTCGAGGAGGCCACCAAGAAGTCCGGCCTGATCTGGGTCCGCGGCGCCGGAGCGGACCGCGCCCTGTGGCACGCCTGGGTGGACGGCGCGGCGCACGTGCTGGGCGACGGGCCCGGCGAGCAGCCCTTCCCCGCCCTGGCGGACGGTGCGACGGCCGAGGTGACCGTGCGGAGCAAGGACAAGGGCGGCCGACTGGTCGCCTGGACCGCGACCGTACGGGAACTGCCGCCGCGCGGCGAGGAGTGGGCGGCGGCGGTCGCGGAGCTCAAGGGCAAGCGGCTGAACGCGCCCGACTCGGAGGACATGACGGAGCGGTGGGCGCGGGAGTGCCGGCTGCTGCGGCTGGAGCCGCAGGCCGTCGGCGCCCTCCCTGACGGGTCCCTGGCCGCGGCCCCCCTGGCCTCCCCGGCCATCACCCGCCGCCCGATCCCGGCGCACCTCCCGAAGCTCCTCCTGAAGCGCCGCAAGTCCCGCCCGTAGGCTCCCGCCGAGGTCCGCTGTGCCGCGCGCCCGGCGGGCCGGCCCCGCAGGACCTCGAACGCACGTGCCCGGCGGGCCGGCCCAGTACCACCCCCGCACCGCCGGGCCCGAGCGCCCGCCGGGGTGTCCTCGCAGCCCCGCACTTCCGCGCCGGCGGGGTCGGGTGTGCGGTGGGGCGCCCCCGCAGGGCGTCGAACACAACCACGCCGCACATGTCCGCCGCCTCCGCACGTTCGACGCCCGAGGAGGTGCCCCGCCGCACGCCCGACCCCAACGGCCCCTCACGTGCGGGCCACCCCCGGGGTACCGCTGCGCGGAGCACTCCCCTACCCGCCCTTCCACCGTTCCCCGGAGCTCCGCCCCGGACCCCGCGCCTCAAACGCCGGCGAGACTGAAAGCGCCGGGACTCGGACACCGGACGGGCTGAAAGACCCGGGGGCTCCGCCCCCCAAACCCCCACGCCTCAAACGCCGGCGAGGCTGGATGTGCCCGGGCCTCGAACGCCGGCGAGGCTGGAGGGGGACGCGGGCCTCGGACGCCGGCGGAGCTGGAGTTGCCCGGACTCGGGGACCGTCCAGCCCCGCCGGCGTTTGAGGCGCGGGCGCGGAGCGCCGTACGGGTGACGGCGGCCGGCAACCCCCACGGCCGCGCCGCGCAGCGGGCCGCGGGCCGCGGGCCGCGTCAAGACGCCCGCCGCCCCGCGAGGCTACGGCTTCGTCGGGTTGGAGCCCTGACCCGCGCCCTTCGACGGCGCCGCGGAGGTCCCGTCCGCCTTCTGGTCCTTCGTCGTCGGCAGCTGCGTGCCGTAGTCCACCGTCTGGTCCTGCGCCGGCGGGTCCAGCGGGAAGGTCTTGCCCCACTCCCCGAGCTCCACCCGCCCGGCACCCCCCGCGCGTTCCATGAGCAGCGGGTACGGGGTCCCCTCCAGGGACACCGAGAGCTTGCCGCCCTTGCCCTCCGCCGCCGTGATCTGCACGGCCTGGGTGTGGCCGACCTTCGTGTAGGAGCCCTTGGCGAGCTTGCCCTCCAGGCCGAGCAGCCCGTCCAGCAGGACGTGCATGTCGGTGAAGCCTCGGAACTGCTTGTACGTGGGGTCGCTCTCCGGCACCTTCACGTACTTGTCGCCGAGCTTGCCCGCCGAGTCGGACTGCCCCCAGAACGCCGCGCTCGCCTTCAGGTACAGCTGCTCCCCCACCCGCAGCAGCTGGAAGGTGTCGTCCTTCGACTTCACCTCGCCGGAGCCGCCGTCCGACTTCAGCCGCATGTCGAGGGTGAAGGACTTGCCGCCGCTCACCAGCGTGCCGGACAGGTGCACGGAGTCGGCGCCCGTGGCGGCCGCCTTCGCCTTGTCCTCGATCTTGTCCGCGGACAGCTTGCCGACCCCGTTCGTCCCCTCGTCCGGGTCCTGGCCGCAGCCCGTGCCGGTGACGGCGAGTCCCGCGCACAGCGCACCGATGAACGCGGCCCGGCGCAGGCGCACGGCAGGGAAGTAGGCGGTCACGGGCAAGTGCCTCTCGTCGTGCGGGCGTGCGGGGCGGTACGGGGCGTAAGGGCCTGTCGGCCTGTCGGCATGCGGCTGCGAGCAGCAGGCAGCGTACCTGGCGCCGCGCCGCCCGCCACGACCGCGCCCCGGCTACCCGCGCGGACCGCCCCACCAGGACGCTTGCACCGGGCACGGGCTAGCCTGAGGGGCGGCAGGACTGTTGATGGACGCGTCTGGAGGCGCTCGGATGGCTGGTGGCGCCCCGCGGATCTTCGTCTCGCATCTGTCGGGTGTACCCGTCTTCGACCCCAACGGCGACCAGGTCGGCCGGGTCCGCGACCTGGTGGCGATGCTCCGCGTCGGCGGACGGCCGCCGCGCCTGCTGGGCCTGGTGGTCGAGGTGGTCAGCCGGCGCCGGATCTTCCTGCCGATGACCCGCGTCACGGGCGTGGAGTCCGGTCAGGTGATCACGACCGGGGTCGTCAACATGCGCCGCTTCGAGCAGCGCCCCACCGAGCGGCTGATCCTCGGCGAGCTGCTGGACCGCCGGGTGACGCTGACCGCGACCGGCGAGGAGGTCACGGTCCTGGACGTGGCCATCCAGCAGCTGCCGGCCCGCCGCGACTGGGAGATCGATCGGATCTTCGTACGCAAGGGCAAGGTCGGGGCGTTGCGCCGCCGCGGCGAGACCTTGACCGTGGAGTGGTCGGCGGTCACCGGCTTCTCGCTGGAGGAGCACGGGCAGGGCGCCGAGAACCTGGTCGCCACGTTCGAGCAGATGCGCCCCGCGGACGTGGCGAACGTCCTGCACCACCTGACGCCGAAGCGGCGCGCCGAGGTGGCCAACGCCCTCGACGACGACCGCCTCGCGGACGTCATGGAGGAGCTTCCCGAGGACGAGCAGGTGGAGATCCTCGGCAAGCTGAAGGAGGAGCGCGCCGCCGACGTCCTGGAGGCGATGGACCCGGACGACGCGGCCGACCTGCTGTCGGAGCTTCCGGAGGACGACAAGGAGCGGCTGCTGACCCTGATGCAGCCGGACGACGCGGCCGACGTGCGGCGCCTGCTGTCGTACGAGGAGAACACGGCCGGCGGCCTGATGACCACGGAGCCGATCGTGCTGCGCCCGGACGCGACGGTCGCGGACGCGTTGGCCCGCGTACGGCAGTCGGACCTGTCGCCGGCGCTGGCGGCGCAGGTGTACGTGTGCCGGCCGCCGGACGAGACGCCGACGGGCAAGTACCTGGGCACGGTGCACTTCCAGCGGCTCCTGCGCGATCCTCCGTTCACGCTGGTGAGCTCGATCGTGGACACGGACCTGCCGCCGCTGCGTCCGGACGCCTCGCTGCCCGTGGTGACCAGCTACCTGGCCGCGTACAACATGGTGGCGGTGCCGGTGGTCGACGAGAGCGGTTCGCTGCTGGGCGCGGTGACGGTGGACGACGTACTGGACCACCTGCTGCCGGACGACTGGCGCGAGAAGGACTTCCACTCCGAGGAGGCCGTGGGTGGCCACTGAACGGGGGCGCGGCGAGAAGGAGCAGGCGCGCGAGCGACGCCGGGAGCAGATCCGCGAACGGCGCGAGCGGGCGCGCGCGCAGGCTCGGGAGCTCGGGCTGACGGTGGAGTCGGGCGAGCGGGCGGAACGTTCCGCCTTCGAACGGGGCGAACGGGCGAAGGCGGCCTCGGCGACCGGTTCGAGCGCGCTCACGCGGTCGCGGGTCCGGCTCGACGTGCCGCGGCCGTCGCGGCGCCGGCTGCTGCCGGAGTACGACCCGGAGGCGTTCGGGCGGCTGTCGGAGCGGGTGGCGCGGTTCCTCGGCACGGGCCGGTTCATCGTCTGGATGACGGTCGTCATCATCGCCTGGGTGCTGTGGAACATCTTCGCGCCGGGGCACCTGCGGTTCGACGAGTACCCGTTCATCTTCCTGACGCTGATGCTGTCGCTGCAGGCCTCGTACGCGGCTCCGCTGATCCTGCTCGCGCAGAACCGGCAGGACGACCGGGACCGGGTCAACCTGGAGCAGGACCGCAAGCAGAACGAGCGTTCCATCGCGGACACCGAGTACCTGACGCGGGAGATCGCGGCCCTGCGGATGGGTCTGGGCGAGGTCGCGACGCGCGACTGGATCCGGTCCGAGTTCCAGGACCTGATCAAGGAGATGGACGAGCGGCGGCTATTCCCGCAGGAACGTGACGAAGGCGACCGCTGAGGCTTTCCTGAGGCCTGCTACCGAGCCGTACCATCGGGGCATGGCTACCGACACAAGCTCCGCCGCCGACGCCGTCGTGCCCGAGCAGGACGCGATCCTGGACGCACTGGCGACGGTGAACGACCCCGAGATCCACCGGCCGATCACCGAGCTCGGCATGGTGAAATCGGTGGAGATCGGCGACGGCGGCGCGGTCGCCGTCACCGTCTACCTGACCGTGTCGGGCTGTCCCATGCGCGAGACCATCACGCAGCTGGTCTCCGAGGCCGTCGGGAAGGTCGCGGGAGTGACCTCCGTCGCGGTCACCCTCGACGTGATGAGCGACGAGCAGCGCAAGGAGTTGGCGGCCACCCTGCGCGGCGGCACCGCCGAGCGCGAGGTGCCCTTCGCCAAGCCGGGCTCGCTGACCCGCGTGTACGCGGTCGCGTCGGGCAAGGGCGGCGTGGGCAAGTCCTCGGTCACCGTCAACCTGGCCGCCGCGATGGCGGCTGACGGCCTGAAGGTCGGCGTGGTCGACGCGGACATCTACGGCCACAGCGTGCCGCGCATGCTGGGCGTCGACGGCCGCCCCACCCAGGTCGAGAACATGATCATGCCGCCGTCCGCGAACGGCGTGAAGGTCATCTCCATCGGCATGTTCACCCCGGGCAACGCGCCGGTGGTGTGGCGCGGCCCGATGCTGCACCGCGCGCTCCAGCAGTTCCTCGCGGACGTGTTCTGGGGCGACCTGGACGTGCTGCTGCTGGACCTCCCGCCGGGCACGGGCGACATCGCCATCTCGGTGGCCCAGCTGGTCCCGAACGCCGAGATCCTCGTGGTCACCACCCCGCAGCAGGCCGCGGCCGAGGTCGCGGAGCGGGCCGGCTCGATCGCCGTGCAAACCCACCAGAAGATCGTCGGCGTCGTCGAGAACATGTCGGGCCTGCCGTGCCCGCACTGCGACGAGATGGTCGACGTGTTCGGCTCGGGCGGCGGCCAGAAGGTGGCCGACGGCCTGACGAAGACGGTCGGCGCGACCGTCCCGGTGCTCGGCTCCATCCCGATCGACGTGCGCCTGCGCGAGGGCGGCGACGAGGGCAAGCCGGTCGTCCTGGCCGACCCGGACTCCCCGGCCGGCGCGGCCCTGCGCGCGATCGCCGGCAAACTGGGCGGCCGCGCCCGAGGCCTCTCGGGCATGTCCCTGGGCATCACCCCGAAGAACAAGTTCTAGCGCCCCGGTGTGGGCAATCGTTCCGCAGGGCGGAACGGGTGGGCACACCGGAACGACGGCCCGCAGGGTCCGCGCAGCGTGAAAAGGGCACCGCCGCCAGGCGGTGCCCTTTCCCGTACCCCGGCCCGTAACCCGGACTACTCGTACGCGCCGAGATCCGCGATCACCGAGAACCCGAGCCCGTACGCGCTCATGCCCCGCCCGTACGCACCCAGATGGACGCCGCCCCGCGTGGACCCGGCAAGGACCCACCCGAACTCCGACTCACGGTAGTGGAACGGCGTCGGCTCCCCGTCCACCGGCAGTGACAGCGTCGACCAGTCCTCGCCGTCCAGATCGTCGGCGAGCTCCCACGCGGCCTCCGTCTGCTGGTCGAGCCAGTCGTTGCGCAGGGCGTGGTCCATCTGGCCCGGCCAGCTGTACGCGAGCAGTCCGGAGCCGGCCAGCCAGGCCGCCGAGGAGACCGAGGTGGCCTCCAGGACGCCGGTGCCGTCTCCGCTGCGGCGCAGCGGGTTGCTGGCGACGGTGACGACCACCGCGAAGCGCTCCTTCTCGCCGGTGGCGATCTCACCCCGCGCGGACGGCTCGTCGCCGTGGCCGGTGGAGCCGTGCTCCACGGTGCCGTCCGCACCGGTGCCGACCTGCATGAGCCAGCGGGGGCCGGTGAAGGCCCCGTCCAGCCCGTACCAGGGGAACTCGGCCCTCAGGTAGCCCTCGGCGGTCCGGCGGGCAGCCGGGACGGGCGCGGCGCCCTCCTGCGACTGCTGCGCCGCCTGCGGCGGCTGTTGCGGGGCGTTCTGCGGGTCCTGTGCGGGTTCGGCGGCTGGGGCGGGCGCGGTGGCCTCGGCGGTCTGCGCACCTACCCGGCTACTGCTCGTCGTCTCCATGGGGCGGCCTCTCGTTCCGTGGGGTCCGGAACGGCCCGCCCCCCTCGGGCGTCCTACATCCGGACAGATGGAGGATAGCCATCGGACCCGGAATCGGCGGGCAAGCGCAGCGCCTACGTGGCGTCGGCGTCGAAGCGGGCGCGCTGGTCGGCGGCCGGGGAGGCGGGCTTCTTCAGCAGATCGGGGCCGGCGCCGGCGGGCGTGGCGGAGGCGGTGGCCGCGTCGGTCTCCTTGCTGTTGACGGCGTCGGTGACGTCGTTCAGCTCCTTGCGGAGGTCGAAGCTGCTGCGGATGTCCTGGAGGTCCTCGTTCTCGGTCAGCTGCTTGCGGATGAAGGTCTTCGGGTTCAGGTCCTCGAACTCGAAGTCCTTGAACTCCGGTCCGAGTTCGGAGCGGATGTCCTGCTTGGCGCTGTCGGAGAACGCGCGGATCTTCCGAATGACCCCGGAGACGTCCTGGATGACCTTGGGCAGCTTGTCCGGGCCGAAGACCAGGATCGCGAGCACCACGATCGTGACGAGTTCGAGTGCGCCTATGTCGTTGAACACCCTGCCGCTCCTCGGTCTCTCTCACTGCGGGCCCGCACACACGGTACCCGCCCTTGTCCGCACGCCCATACCTGCGTGCTCGCCCCGTACCGGTTTCACCGCCCCGTCATGCGATGCTCACGAGCCGTTCGCCGATCCCAGGACGACCTCCAGCGTCTGCTCCCGGCCCCCGCCGCGCTGCACGGTCAGGGTCAGCTTGTCGCCGGGGCGGTGGGACCTGATCTTGATGATCAGCTCGTCGCCGCCGCGCACGCGCTGCCCGTCCACCTTGGTGATCACGTCCCCGGCCTTGATCCCGGCGCGGGCTCCGGGCCCGCCGGGGACCACGGACGGCTTGCCGTCCCCGCCCTTGTCCCCGACCCGGGCTCCGTCGCCCGTGTACTCCATGTCGAGGGTGACCCCGATCACGGGGTGCGTGGCGTGGCCGGTGCGGATGAGTTCCTCGGCGACGCGCTTGCCCTGGTTGATCGGGATGGCGAAGCCGAGGCCGATGGAGCCGCCCTGCCGGTCGGGATCGTCCTTGTCGGCTCCCCGGATCGCACTGTTGATGCCGACCACGTGGGCCTTGGCGTCGAGGAGGGGGCCGCCGGAGTTCCCCGGGTTGATGGGGGCGTCGGTCTGGAGGGCGTCGACGTAGCTGATGTCGCTGCCGTCGCCCTTGTCCCCGCCCGCGGTGACGGGCCGCCCGGTGGCGCTGATGATGCCTGCGGTGACGGTGTTGGACAGGTCGAAGGGGGCACCGATGGCCACCACCGGGTCGCCGACCTTCACGTTCTCGGAATTGCCGAGGCCCAGCGGCTGGAGCCCTCGCACCCCGCTGACCTTGACCACGGCCAGGTCGTATCCGGAGTCGCGGCCCACCAGCTCGGCGGTGACGCTCTCGCCGGTGCTGAAGGTGACCGCTATCTCCTTGGCGTCGGCGACGACGTGGTTGTTGGTCAGGATGTGGCCCTGCTGGTCGAGTACGAACCCGGTTCCCGTACCGCCGCCCTTCGCGCTCCGCACGTGCAGGGTCACCACCCCGGGCAGTGCGGTGGCCGCGATCCCGGCCACGCTGTCGGGGGCACGGCCCTTGTCCGCGACCGCCGCCTGGGGCAGCTCCAGGCGGGTGCTGCTCTGCCGCTCGGCGAGCACGCCGAGGTAGCCGCCGATGCCGCCCGCGAGGAGGGCGGTGCCCACGCTGAGGGCGACGACCTGCCAGAGCCCGAACCCGCGCCGCTCCCGGCCCCGGTCCACCGCCTGGAGGGGTGCCTGGAAGGGCTGGGTGCCCCACGGGTCGTACCGGACCGGGCGGGTCGGCTCCGGTTCACCGCTTCCCGCCTCCGCCGCCGAGCCCTCGGACCGGCCCTCGGACCCGTCGTCGGGCCTGGGGGCCGGAACCGTGTCGTGGCGGCCTTCGGCCGTGCCCTCGGGCCGGCTCCACCACGACGGAGCCGGTTCGGTCTGCTGCCTGTCGGCCATGGGCGCTCCCCGCGTACCTATGCGCATGTGCCGCAGATTCAACCAGGTCCCGGGTCAGCGCAGCAGGGAGACCGGTCGTGGTGTGGCCGGCGGGCTGGGGTGCAGCGGCGGCAGCGGGGTCGCGAGCGTCGACAGGAGGGTCGGGCCGATGTCCGGCGGCGGCACCCGGTCGCGGTCGCGGACCGCGGCGTCGGCGACGGAGACGGAGACGGAGACCACGGGACCGGGCCGGGAGGCGGGGGCGGGCTGCTCACCCCGTACGTTCGGCTCGGCGGTCTCCATCGGCATCGTCCCGCCCAGGGCGAGCGCGGCCAGCGACACCGCTCCGGCCGCGACGTAGGCGAACCGGCGGCGCGGGCGGGCGACCTCGTGGATGCGGAAGCCCTGCGGCTGCGACGGGACGCCCGACTGGGCCAAGGCGTACGCGAACGAGCCGAAGGGATCGGCCGGCTGATCCGCCGGCGCTCCCGCCGAACCCGGCCCACCGGTCGGCCCCATGGGGCCTGCCGGGCCGTCGGGACCGCCGCCCGGCAGCCCCTGCAGCCGAGCCAGGAGCCCGGCGGACAGCGGCGGCGGCGCGCTCTCCACGAACATGCTCTTCAGCCGGCGCTGTGCGTCGGCCTCGGCCTTGCACCTGGCACACGTGGCCAGATGGGCCAGCACGCGCTCACGGGCGTCGTGCTTCAGCTCCCCGTCCACCAGGGCGGCGAGCCTGTCGCCCAGGTGGTGCTCGGCGGGGGACGGACCGACTCCGCTCACTCGGCTCCGCCCTCTCCCCCGGCACCGGGCGCACCCACCGCCGCCCCGGCCAGCGCGCGCTGCTGCGCCCGCACTTCGGGGGACCGGTGCTTGAGCGCCTTGCGCAGGTGTGAACGGCCGCGGTGGATACGGCTGCGGACGGTCCCGAGCTTCACGCCGAGGGTCGCGGCGATCTCCTCGTACGACAGACCCTCGATGTCGCAGAGCACCACGGCGGCGCGGAACTCGGGCGCGAGGGTGTCCAGTGCCTGCTGGACGTCCGCGTCGAAGTGGGTGTCGTGCAGCACCTGCTGCGGGGAGGGCTCGCGGCTCGGCAGCCGCTCGGCGGCGTCGTCGCCGAGTGCGTCGAAGCGGATCCGCTGCTTGCGGCGGACCATGTCCAGGAAGAGGTTCGTGGTGATGCGGTGCAGCCAGCCCTCGAAGGTGCCCGGCGTGTACGTGGACAGCGAGCGGAAGACGCGGACGAAGACCTCCTGGGTCAGGTCCTCGGCGTCGTGCTGGTTGCCCGTCAGACGGTAGGCAAGGCGGTAGACCCGCGCGCTGTGCGTGCTGACGATTTCCTCCCATGAGGGAGGGGTCCACGCCTGCGAGCCCGCATCGGCGGCGAAGGTCGCGGTGGTTGCGGTGGCGGTGTGGAAGCTGTCAGCAATGTAGGTCACGGATTTCGGCTCACCGGCCGACCAGAAGAGACGTCTCAACACGCCCCCACGATCCACAGGCGCAGCCGCACCTCCCCTGTCGGCTCTGGTGGTGTCCAGCGGAGTCCCTACCATAGCCACCCCCTCTGTCAGCTCCGGATAAGCCTTTTTGCAGTATCTTTACGCGGGTCTTAGGTCACAGAGGCGCCTCGGCCGTCGATCTGCCCGGCACCGCCCCTTCTGCTCCCGTCTCCACCCTTCACAACGCCCGGTCCCATCTGCGGGTTCCCGACGTCAACGGATACAGTCACCGTTGCGCCAACTATGGGGACAGGAGAGGGTCATTACCGGCAACCGGCAGACGAGCTGGGCGTTCGCCGACGCGTTTGTCGCCGAGGACGACGCTCTGCGGTGGGCCCGCGACCGGTCCAGGGAAGCGGGCCTGCGCTCCGTCTCCCCCGGCACCGGGGCCGCGCTGCGCCTGCTGGCCGCCACCGCGGACGCCAAGGCGGTCGCCGAGATCGGCACCGGCACCGGCGTCTCCGGCATCCACCTCCTCCACGGAATGCGCCCCGACGGGGTGCTGACCACGGTGGATCCCGAGCAGGACCGGCAGGCCTTCGCCCGCCAGGCCTTCCGCGCCGCCGGTTTCGCGGGCAACCGCGCCCGCTTCATCCCGGGCCGCGCCCTCGACGTCCTGCCCCGGCTCGCGGACGGCGGCTACGACCTCGTCTTCTGCGACGGGGACCCGACCGAGTCCCTCGACTACCTCGCTGAATCGTTGCGCCTGCTGCGCCCGGGCGGGCTGGTGTGCTTCGAGGGGGTCTTCTCCGACGGCCGTACGGTCGACTCCGCGGCCCAGCCCGTGGAGGTGCTCCGCGTCCGCGAGCTGCTGCGGAGCGTCCGGGAGAGCCCGGCGCTGGAGTCCGCGCTGCTCCCGGTGGGCGACGGGCTGCTGTGCGCCGTACGCCGCTGAGCCCGTAAGCCCGTAGGTCCGGACCCGTCAGCACGGCAGCGCGAACGTCAGGGCCGCGCCGCCGCCCGGTGGGGTGCCGGCCAGGCGCCGGGCCGGGGCGTGCGCCTTCGCCACCAACCGCGACCGATCGCCTCTCCGACGATCAAAGGCACGGTCCCGGACACAACGCTGCCCCGACCGCTCACGGCGATCGGGGCAGCGCAGAGAATGCAGAACGCAGTTGGTGGAAGTGCAGTCAGCGGGTTAGCCGACGACCTTCTTCAGGGCGTCACCCAGGGCGTCCGCCTCGTCGGGGGTCAGCTCGACGACAAGCCGACCGCCGCCCTCGAGCGGTACGCGCATGACGATGCCCCGCCCCTCCTTGGTGACCTCGAGCGGGCCGTCGCCCGTCCGCGGCTTCATGGCCGCCATGCTCGTTCCCCTTCCTGAAACCAGCTCATCGTCAGCCGACGGCCCCGTTCAGGCGCCTAGTACCCGGCATCGAACACATTGCTTCCCGGCCATTATCCCGCATGTCAGGACCCGATGACCAACCTCAACGGTGAACGCTTCGGCAACGCGCTCGACCAAAACCACTCATTTCGGGGACCCGCCTGCGATACTTCGCCCTCGCGCGGTGCGCTTTCTTTGACGTACATCACATGTGCGCGTGCCTCAGGGTCCGCCATGCTGACCCTTGCACCGGCCGGTACCGGCCGGTAGTCAAGCCCGCGACGAAGGGGGACCCCCTGCCATGGCCGACAGCGTGCTCTACGAAGTGACCGACGGACTCGCGACCATCACGATCAACCGCCCGGACGCGATGAACGCGATGAACACCGAGGCGAAGGTCGCGCTGCGCGACGCGGCCCAGGCGGCCGCCGCCGACACCGCCGTGCGGGCCGTCCTGCTCACCGCGGCCGGCGACCGGGCCTTCTGCGTGGGCCAGGACCTCAAGGAGCACATCGGGAACCTCGCCTCGGACCGCGAGAGCGGCACCTCGCTGACCATGAGCACGGTCGCGGACCACTACAACCCGATCGTCCGCGCGCTCACCGAGATGCCCAAGCCCGTGGTGGCCGGGGTGAACGGCGTCGCGGCCGGAGCCGGCTTCGGCTTCGCGCTGGCGGCGGACTTCCGCGTCGTCGCCGACACCGCGTCCTTCAACACCTCCTTCGCCGGGGTCGCACTGACCGCCGACTCCGGGGTCTCGTGGACCCTCCCCCGCCTGATCGGCGCCTCCCGCGCCTCGGACCTGCTGCTCTTCCCGCGCTCGGTCAAGGCCCAGGAGGCGTTCGAGCTCGGCATCGCCAACCGCCTGGTGCCCGCGGAGTCCCTGCGCGCCGAGGCCGAGGCCGTGGCCCGCGCCCTGGCCTCCGGCCCGACCGTCGCCTACGCCGCGCTGAAGGAGTCCCTGGCCTACGGGGCCTCGCACTCCCTCGCGGATTCGCTGGAGCACGAGGACGTCCTGCAGACCCGCGCGGGCGCCTCCGAGGACCACGCCATCGCCGTCCAGGCCTTCCTCGCGAAGCAGCCGCCGAACTACCTGGGCCGCTGAGGCCCCCCTCCCGCGGGGCTCAGGCCTCGCGGGAGGCGCAGTCGGCCAGATGGTCGTTGACCAGCCCGCAGGCCTGCATCAGCGCGTAGGCCGTCGTGGGCCCCACGAACCGGATCCCGGCCTTCTTCAGCGCCTTCGCCAGCGCGGTGGACTCGGGAGTGACCGCCGGGACGTCGGCGATGCTGCGCGGAGCCGGGCCGGGCTCCTCCGGGGCGTACGACCAGATCAGCGCGTCCAGCTCGCCCGGCTCCCACCCGGCGAGCACCTTCGCGTTGGCCAGCGTCGCCTCGATCTTGGCCCGGTTGCGGATGATCCCCTCGTCGGCCAGCAGCCGCTCCGCGTCCGCCGGGCCGAACTCCGCGACCGCCGCGATCTCGAAGGACGCGAAGGCCTTCCGGAAGCCCTCCCGCCGCCGGAGGATCGTGATCCACGACAGCCCCGACTGGAAGGCCTCCAGGCACAGCCGCTCGTACAGCGCGTCGTCGCCGTGGACCGGCCGGCCCCACTCGGTGTCGTGGTAGGCGACGTAGTCCTCCGTGGAAAGGGCCCACGGGCAGCGCAGCGCCCCGTCCGGGCCCGCGACCGCGACGCTCATCGCTCGCCGTGCTTCGTCAGGTCGACCTGGCCGGCCGGTACCGCGTCCTGCGGTTCGGCCGCGACCTGGGCCGTCAGCTGCGCGATCCGCGCGTCGCGCTCCGCCAGCTCCGCCGCCAGCCGGTCCAGTACGTCGTCCACCTCGGCCATCCGGTACCCGCGCGGCGCGACGGGCAGCCGCAGCGCGTCGATGTCCGCCCGTACGACGGCCCGGGTCTCCGGCAGCGCGTCGGCCACCCGGTCCGGTTCCGCTTCCGGCAGGACCGCCTCCGAGCCCCCGCCGATCACCGCCAGGGTGACCGCCGCCACGACCACGACCAGCGCGATCATCAAGAAGAAGAACACGATCACTCCCCACGAGAGACTCCGACCATCAGGTTAAGGTCGCAGATGAGGCGGGGGGGCCGCCGAAGGAGGAAAGAGCAGGATGCTGCGACTGGGCAGGCGCGAGTTCGACACCCATGAACCGGTGATCATGGCCATCGTGAACCGCACCCCGGACTCCTTCTACGACCAGGGCGCGACGTTCCGCGACGAACCGGCCCTGGACCGGGTCGAGCAGGCGGTCGCCGAGGGCGCCGCGATCATCGACATCGGCGGGGTCAAGGCGGGCCCGGGCGAGCACGTGGACGCGGCCGAGGAGGCCCGCCGCACGGTCGGCTTCGTCGCCGAGGTCCGCCGCCGCCACCCCGACGTGGTGATCAGCGTCGACACCTGGCGGCACGAGGTCGGCGAGGCGGTCTGCGAAGCCGGGGCGGACCTCCTGAACGACGCGTGGGGCGGGGTGGACCCCAAGCTGGCCGAGGTCGCGGCGCGTTACGGCGCCGGGCTGGTCTGCACCCACGCGGGCGGGGCGGAGCCGCGGACGCGTCCTCACCGGACCGAGTACGAGGACGTCATGGCCGACATCCTGGAGGTCACGGTCGGCCTCGCCGAACGGGCCGCCGCGCTGGGCGTCCGCCGGGACGCGATCATGATCGACCCCGGGCACGACTTCGGGAAGAACACCCGCCACTCGCTGGAGGCCACGCGTCGGCTGGGCGAGATGACGGCGACGGGCTGGCCGGTGCTGGTATCCCTCTCCAACAAGGACTTCGTCGGCGAGACGCTCGACCGGCCCGTCAAGGAACGCCTGTTGGGCACGCTGGCCACCACGGCCGTCTCGGCGTGGCTGGGCGCGCAGGTCTACCGCGTGCACGAGGTCGCCGAGACCCGGCAGATCCTCGACATGGTCGCGTCGATCCAGGGCCACCGGCCCCCGGCGGTGGCCCGCCGAGGCCTGGCCTGACCCTCGCGCCGCCGGGGTCCGGTGTGGGTGGGGCACCCCCGCGCCGGCGGGGTCGGGTGTGCGGTGGGGCGCCCCCGCAGGGCGTCGAACGCAACCACGCTTCACATGTCCGCTGCCTGGAAAGGTTCGACGCCCGAGGAGGTGCCCCGGCGCACGCCCGGCCCCGACGGCCCGTAGGCGCGGCCCGGGGCGGGGTACCGCTGCGCGGAGCCGTCCCCCACCCCGCCCCTTCCTGAAACCGGGGCTCCGCCCCGGACCCCGGTCCTCAAACGCCGGACGGGCTGGATATTCAGCCTCGCCGACGTTTGAGGCGCGGGGGTTCGGGGCGGAGCCCCCGCAACGGTGCCGCAGCCGGCCCGGCCGCTGGGGGCTACTTGCCTACTTCCTTCGTGACCAGCGCGATCGCCTCGTCCACGTCGTCCGTGACGTGGAAGAGGTACAGGTCCCTCTCCGAGGCCTTGCCCTGGGCGATCACCGTGTTCCGCAGCCAGTCGACCAGACCGCTCCAGTACTCCGACCCGAACAGCACGATCGGGAAGCGGGTGATCTTCTGCGTCTGGACCAGGGTCAGCGCCTCGAACAACTCGTCCAGGGTGCCGAGCCCGCCCGGCAGGACGACGAAGCCCTGGCTGTACTTCACGAACATCGTCTTTCGGACGAAGAAGTACCGGAAGTTCAGCCCCAGGTCGACGTGCTGGTTCAGGCCCTGCTCGAAGGGCAGCTCGATGCCGAGGCCGACCGAGATGCCGCCCGCCTCGCGGGCGCCCTTGTTGGCCGCTTCCATCGCGCCCGGCCCACCGCCGGTGATCACCGCGAAGCCGGCGTCGACCAGCGCGCTGCCGATCCGCACGCCCGCCTCGTACTCGGCGGTGCCCGCCGAGGTGCGGGCCGACCCGAACACGCTGATCGCGGGCGGCAGCTCGGCCAGCGTGCCGAAGCCCTCGATGAACTCCGACTGGATGCGCAGGACCCGCCAGGGATCGGTGTGCACCCACTCGGAGGGCCCGGCGGAGTCCAGCAGCCGCTGGTCCGTCGTGCTGCCCGCCTTGATCTGGCTCCGCCTCCTCAGCACCGGCCCGAGCTGCTGCTCCTCGGGCTGACGACGGGCGGAACTCTCGGGGTTGCCCATGATGTGCTCCCTCCTGCTGATCGTTGGATCAGGGTAGGCGCACGAAGGTGACGGGAAGCGGAATTCAGGCGGTCAGCCAGGCACGGAGTCGTTCCTCGCAGTGCAGGATCGCCTTCGTCTCCACCCGCTCGTCGACCTTGTGGGCCAGCAGGGCGTCGCCCGGACCGTAGTTGACCGCCGGGACGCCGAGCGCGCTGAAGCGGGAGACGTCCGTCCAGCCGAACTTCGGCATGGCGTGGCCTCCGACTGCCTCCATGAAGGCCGCGGCGGCCGGGTGGGAGAGGCCGGGCAGGGCGCCGGGCGAGGAGTCGTCGATCACGAACTCGGCGATGTCGCAGTCCGCGAAGACCTCCCGGACGTGGGCGATGGCGTCGGCCTCGCTGCGGTCGGGGGCGTAGCGGAAGTTGACCGTGACCGTGCACGCGTCGGGGATGACGTTGTTGGCGACGCCCCCCTCGATGCGGACCGCGTTGAGGCCCTCGTGGTACTCCAGGCCGTCGATGACCGGCTTGCGCGGTTCGTACGCGGCCAGCCTGGCCAGGATCGGGCCGGCGGTGTGGATGGCGTTGGAGCCCATCCAGCTGCGGGCGGAGTGGGCGCGCTCGCCGGTCGTGCGGAGCAGTACGCGCAGGGTGCCCTGGCAGCCGCCCTCGACCTCGGCGTTGGAGGGCTCCAGGAGCACCGCGAAGTCGCCGGTCAGCCAGTCGGGGTGGGCTTCGGCTACCTTGCCGAGGCCGTTGAGGTCGGCAGCGACCTCTTCCTGGTCGTAGAAGACGAAGGTGAGGTCGCGGTTCGGCTCGGGCACGGTGGCCGCGATGCGCAGCTGCACTGCGACGCCGGACTTCATGTCGGTGGTGCCGCAGCCCCACAGGACGTCGTTCTCGTCGAGACGGGACGGAACGTTGTCTGCGATCGGCACGGTGTCGAGGTGGCCGGCGAGTACGACGCGCTCGGCGCGGCCGAGGTTCGTGCGGGCCACGACGTTGTTTCCGAAACGGTCCACGGTGAGGTGCGGCAGTGCGCGCAGCGCGTGTTCCACGAGGTCGGCGAGCACCTTCTCGTCGCCGCTCACGGACGGAATGTCGACGAGCCGGGCGGTCAGCTCGGCGGCGTCCAGGGTGAGGTCCAGCTCGGATTCGGACATGCCTCTGACCCTAACGCCCCGGGGTGTGGCGAACCTTCCACGTCCGCCCGGTGGACGCGTCACGTGGCTCAAGTACGGTGGGCCGCGTGTCCCAGAGCGATCACTCCCGCCCCCGTCGCCGCCGCCGGCTGCTGCGGGCCGCCGCCGGCCTGCTCGTCCTGCTCGCGGTCATCGGCTACTTCGCCGTCCAACACGACTCCACGGGCGGCATGGGCGCGCCACACTGCGTCGTCCGCGCGGCGGACGGGGCCGAGGGCGAGGGCGGCTCGTACTCGATGACTCCCGAGCAGGCGGGGAACGCCGCGACGATCGCGGTGGTGGGCACGGGCAAGCCGATGCCGGAGCGGGCGGTGACCATAGCCGTGGCCACCGCGATGCAGGAGTCGGCGCTGCGCAACCTCGACCACGGCGACCGGGACTCGCTGGGCCTGTTCCAGCAGCGGCCCTCGCAGGGCTGGGGCACGCCCGCGCAGATCCAGGACCCCGTGTATTCGGCCGGAATCTTCTACGACCGGCTCAAGGAGGTCAGGGGATGGGCCCGGCTGCCCCTGACGGAGGCGGCGCAGCAGGTCCAGCTCAGCGGCTTCCCGCAGGCGTACGCGAAGCACGAGCCGGACGCGACGCTGCTCGCGGCGGCGTTCACGGGCGGTGCGCCCGGGACGCTGACCTGCACCGGCCCCGCGCCGCGGCCCGGTTCGGGCGATCCGGAGAAGGTGAAGGCGGAACTGACCCGGGTGTTCGGGCCCAAGGCGGCGCCGCAGCTCGGTCCGCCCGCCTCCTCGCTGGGCCGCTCGGGTCCCGCGGACCGGTCGGAGGTCGCCGTGCCCGTGACGGACAAGAAGGGCGCGGTCGACCGGCAGCGCGGCTGGGAGCTCGCGCACTGGGCCGTGGCGAACGCCGCGAAGCTGAACATCACGCGGGTCGGGTACGACGGCAAGGCGTGGGTGGCGGGCGAGAACAAGGGCCGCTGGATCGACAAGGTCCCGGGCAAGTCGGGCTCCGGCGACCCGCTGAGCGCGGGCCCGGACGACGTACGCATCTTCACGGCCCGCTGACCCGCTGGGCCGCTGAGACCGCCGGGGCCGGTGGTGCCCACCCCGCGCCGCCGGGGTCGGGCGTGCGGCGGGGCGCCCCGCAGGGCGTCGAACGGCGGGTCCGCCGAGTGCCACCCCCGCGCCGTCGGGGTCGGGTGTGCGGTGGGGCGCCCCGCAGGGCGTCGAACGGCGGGTCCGCCGAGTGCCACCCCCGCGCCGTCGGGGTCGGGTGTGCGGTGGGGCGCCCCCGCAGGGCGTCGAACGCAGCCACGTCGTACATGTCCGCTGCCTCCGCAGGTTCGACGCCCGAGGAGGTGCCCCGCCGCGCGCCCGGCCCCGACGGCCCGTAGGCGCGGCCCCGGGGTGGGTGCCGCTGCGCGGAGCCGTCCCCTACCCGCCCTTCCACCGTTCCCCGGGCTCCGCCCGGACCCGTCCTGGGGCTCCGCCCCAGACCCCGCGCCTCAAACGCCGGCGAGGCTGGAGGCAGGCCCATCGGGTTCGGCCCGGTCAGGCGTGCGGGGGGTCACCCTCGCGGGGGCGACGCGGGCTGCGGGGCGAAACGGTTCGGGGAGGGAAGAAGTGCTGGTGGGTGCGCATCCAATGGGCTTTTCGCGGAAGCCGATTAAACGATGCGTTACCGATCCTTTACCCGGCGGCTCCGCAACTCACGGCCCCCCACGAGCGGTTGTACACGGCGTACTCAGCCGCTACCGCTTAGGAGCATCATGTCCCTCCCCCTGACCCGTCGGATCGCCCGTGCCGCGCTGCTCGTCGCAGCCGGGGCAGCGCCCGTGGTCGGTGCGGCCGGCGCGGCCAGTGCCGCCGGCCTGGAGCCCGTGCAGCAGCTGGGCGCCCTGACCGCCCCGGACGCCGACGCCGCCGCGACGGCCGCGACGGCCGCGGAGACCGCGTCCACGGCCACGGGCACCGCCACCAAGGCCGTCCCGGCCGCCGACGTGGCCGGCCAGGCCGGCGGGCTGCTCGGCGGGCTGCCCGTACCCGGCGCGCAGGAGCTGCCGCTCGGCTCGCTGCCCGGGGGTCTGCCCGGCGGTCTGCCGCTCGGCTGATCGCCGTACCGGCGCAGCACGCAGGACCGCAGGACCGCAGGAACGCAGGAACGCAGGAACGCAGGAACGCCGAAGGGGCCGGGAGCACGAACTCCCGGCCCCTTCGGGCGTGTACGGATCCGCGGGCGGTGAGGGATCAGCCCGCGAGGCGCTTGACCGCCGCCTCCACCCGCTCGTCGGTGGCGGTGAACGCGACGCGCACGAAGCGGGCGCCCGCCTCGCCGTAGAAGTCGCCCGGCGCGACCAGGATGCCCAGCCCCGCGAGGTGGGCGACCGTGTCCCAGCACGGCTCGTCCCGGGTGACCCACAGGTACAGGCTGGCCTCGCTGTGCTCGACCCGGAAGCCGTGGGCCTCCAGCGCCGCGCGCAGTGCCGCGCGGCGGGCGGCGTAGCGGACCCGCTGCTCCTCGACGTGCGCGTCGTCGCCGAGCGCGGCGACGGTGGCGGCCTGGACGGGCGCCGGGGTCATCATGCCGCCGTGCTTGCGGATCTCCAGCAGTTCGCCGAGGACCGCCGCGTCACCGGCGATGAAGGCCGCGCGGTAGCCGGCCAGGTTGGAGCGCTTGGAGAGGGAGTGGACGGAGACGATGCCCTCGTACGAGCCGCCGCAGACCTCGTCGTGGAGGACGGAGACGGGCTCGGCCTCCCAGCCCAGCTCCAGGTAGCACTCGTCGCTGAAGAGCAGGATCCCGTGCTCGCGCGCCCAGGCCACGATCCGGATGAGCTCCTCCTTGGAGAGGACCTTCCCGGTGGGGTTGGACGGGGAGTTGAGCCACAGGAGCTTCACCCCGGCCGGGTCGAGCTCGGTCGGGTCGTCGTAGACCACGGCCTCGGCGCCGCACAGCCGCGCGCCGACCTCGTAGGTGGGGTAGGCGAGCCTCGGGTAGGCCACCTTGTCGCCCGCGCCGAGCCCGAGCTGGGTCGGCAGCCAGGCCACCAGCTCCTTGGAGCCGACGACGGGCAGGACGTTGCGGTGCCCGGCGGCGCTCGCGCCGAGGCGGCCCCGCACCCATCCGGTGATCGCGTCGCGCAGGGCAGGCGTGCCCCACACCGTCGGGTAGCCCGGGGAGTCGGCGGCGCCGACCAGGGCGCGCTGGATCAGCTCCGGGACCGGGTCCACGGGGGTGCCGACCGACAGGTCGACGATGCCGTCCGCGTGGGCCGCCGCCGTGGCCTTATAGGGCTCCAGCTTGTCCCACGGGAAGGCGGGAAGACGGTCGGATACTGCGGCCACGGTGGTCTCTGCTCTCTCTCAGTACTGGCTGGTAGCGGGTCGGAAAACGCCTCGGTCCCGTACGGCTGGAAGGCCGTACGGGACCGAGGGGCGCTTCTGACTGAAAGGTCAGTGCTCGCCGTTGATGCCGGCGGGCAGCGCAGCGATGAAGGGGTGATCGCGCTCGATCAGGCCCAGCTTGGAAGCGCCACCGGGCGAACCGAGCTCGTCGAAGAACTCGACGTTCGCCTTGTAGTAGTCCTTCCACTCCTCCGGGGTGTCGTCCTCGTAGAAGATGGCCTCGACCGGGCAGACCGGCTCACACGCGCCACAGTCGACGCACTCGTCCGGGTGGATGTACAAGGACCGCTGGCCCTCGTAGATGCAGTCGACGGGGCACTCTTCGATGCATGCCTTGTCCTTGACGTCGACACAAGGCTCCGCGATGACGTAGGTCACGCTCTCGTTCCTCCTCGGTAGGGCTGTCCATATCGCGCGGGAGCGCGGCGTCGTCGATGCCCACACCTAGTATCTCCGTTCCCGGGCACGATCCGAACAGGAGGGGCGGACAGAGCTGTGGAATTCACTGCGGGCGGACTGCTGGAGGTTCGCATCACCCCGGCTGACGTGGGTAAACGAGTCTCCGTACGACGGGCTGAGGGCGAGCTGGGCGGATCGCCCCAGTTCACGGACACGGTCGGAGTTCTCACATCCTGGGACCGGGGTGTGCTGCTGATCACACGAAAGAATGGCGAATCCGTCCGCATCGCGGAATCCGCGCTGGTCGCGGGCAAGGTCGTGCCCCCGGCGCCGGCCCGCAGACGGGGTCCGGCGGCCTCCTTCGAGGAGCTTTCGCGGGTCGCGGCGCGGTCCTGGCAGCCGCTGGAGAGCGAGCCGCTGGGCGAGTGGACGCTGCGGGCGGCGGGCGGATTCACCCGGCGGGCCAACTCCGTGCTGCCGCTCGGCGACCCGGGCATACCGCTGGACGATGCACTCGCCCGAGTGACGTCCTGGTACGCGGAACGTGGTCTTCCGGCCTATGTGCAGGCCGCGACGGGCGCCGCCGGGACGCAGGAGCTGCTGTGCGCGGAGCTGGAGCGGCGGGGCTGGGTGTCCGAGGTGTCGGCGGAGGTACGGATCGGGGCCCTGGCGCCGGTGGCCGACGTCGACGCGCCCGGCGCCGGGTCCGTACGTCTGACCCGCGTCCCGGACGAGGAGTGGCTCGGGCGCTACGGGAAGGTCTCCGACCCGGACCTGGCGCGCCGGATGCTGGTGGAGGGGCCGTCGGTGTGGTTCGCGGCGCTGCCCGGGGGCCGGGCCATCGGCCGGCTCGTGGTCGACGGGCGCTGGGCGGGCTTCGCGGCGGTGACGGTCGATCCGGAGCACCGCCGGGAGGGCCTGGCGACGGCCGTGATGGCGGCGCTGGCACGGCGGGCGCTGGAGGAGGGCGCGTCGGCGGCGTGGCTCCAGGTGGAGACCGACAATGCGGCCGCGCGGGGGCTGTACGACGGCCTCGGCTTCTCCACGCACCACACGTACCACCACTACCGGGCGGTGGGGTCGTGACCTCGCAGTGGCGTGAGCGGTTCGCGGCGGAGGCCCGGGCGGAGCGCCCCGATCTGGCGGTGCTGTGCCTGCTGCTGGCGGCGGAGGCCGACCCGGACCTCGACGAACGCGTCATGGACTGGGCGCAGATCGAGCTGGACCGGCTGGCCGGGATGCTGCCGTACGGGCTGCGGGGCGCGCGGGAGTGGGCCTCGGCGGTCACGGAACTGCTGGGCGGCCGGCTGGGCTTCCACGGCACCCCGGCGGACTACGACCGGCTCTCGTCCTCGCTGCTGCACGAGGTGCTGCGGCGCCGGCGCGGCCTGCCGATCCTGTTGTCCGTGGTCTGGCTGGAGGTCGCGCGGCGGGCGGGGGCGCCGGTGTACGGGCTGGGCCTGCCGGGGCACTTCGTGGTGGGCTTCGGGGACCCGGAGGAGGGCGTGGTGATCGACCCGTTCGCGGGCGGCGCGTCGCTGGGGGCGGGCCCGGCGGAGCTGGCCTCCGGGCCGCGGACGCCCGCGCGGACGTTGGACATCGTGCTGCGGATCCTGAACAACATCCGCGCGTGGGCGTCGGCCCGCCCGGAGCACTCGGGGGTCGCGCTGTGGGCGCTGGAGCTGTCGTTGCTGCTGCCGTCGCATCCGGCGGCGCTGCGGTACGACCGGGCGCGGCTGCTGGTGGAACGCGGCGCCTTCCGGGAGGGGGCGGCGGAGCTGGACTCGTACGCGGAGGTGGTGTCCGTGATCGACGCGGACGCCGCCGCGAGGATCCGGGCCGAGGCCGCTGCCGCGCGTGCCCTGCTGAACTGACCGGCCCGCCGGTTCCGCTGCGCGGTGCGCGCCGCCGGGTGCGGGGTACGGGTCCCGGCCGCTGCGCGGGGCCTTCCCCCACCCCGCCCCTTCCCGAGACCGGGGCTCCGCCCCGGACGCCGTACAGGCGCCGCGCGCCCGCGCCTCGAACGCCGGCGGGGCTGGAAGATCCAGCCTCGCCGGCGTTTGAGGCGCGGGGTCCGGGGCGGAGCCCCAGGGGGCCGCGCAGCGGCTACAGCCAGCCCTTTTCGCGGGCCGTGCGGACGGCTTCGGCCCGGTTGCGCGCCGCCAGTTTCTGGATGGCCGTCGAGAGGTAGTTGCGGACCGTGCCCTGCGAGAGGTGCAGGCGGGCCGCCAGCTCCGCGTTGGTCGCGCCCGACTCCGCAGCCCGCAGGACCTCCCGTTCCCGGTCCGTGAGCGGGTTCGCGCCCTCCGCGAGGGCCGCCGCCGCCAGGGTGGGGTCGATGACCCGCTCCCCTTCCAGGACCTTCCGCACGGCCGCCGCCAGCTGCGCGGCCGGCGCGTCCTTGACCAGGAAGGCGGAGGCGCCCGCCTCCATCGCCCCGCGCAGGTATCCGGGGCGGCCGAAGGTGGTGAGGATGACGATCCGTATGTCGGGGAGGGCCGAGCGCAGGGCCGCGGCCGCCTCGATGCCCGTCATGCCCGGCATCTCGATGTCCAGCAGGGCCACGTTCACGTCGTGCGCGCGGGCCGCCTCCACCACCTCGTCGCCTCGGGCGACCTGCGCCAGTACCTCGATGTCCGGCTCCAGGCCGAGCAGCGCGGCGAGGGCCTCGCGGACCATCGACTGGTCCTCCGCCAGCAGGATGCGGATGGGGCGTGGGCTCATGACCGCGATCCTAGGGGGACCCTGGCGACCAGTCGGAAGCCGGATGGGCCGGCCGGGCCGGCCGACAGCGTGCCGCCGACCGCCTCCAGGCGTTCCGTCAGGCCCGTGAGGCCGTTGCCGTGCGTGCTCGGGCCGCCCGCGCCGTCGTCCCGCACCGTCAGCTCCACCACGGGCCCCTCCAGTGTCTGCGGCGTCTCCAGGCTGACCGCGCACCGCTTCGCGCCGCTGTGCCGGACCACGTTCGTGACCGCTTCGCGCAGCGACCAGGCCAGGGCGGACTCCTGTTCCTCGGTCAGTTCCCCGGGCAGGTCGGCGCCGTCCCCCGCCGGGAGCTTCGCCACCACCCCGGCCGCGGCCAGCGCGGTTCGGGCGCCGGCGAGTTCGCCGGGCAGGGTGGGCCGTCGGTAGCCGCTCACGGCTTCGCGTACGTCGACCAGTGCCTGGCGGCTGACCTGCTCGATGTCCGCGACCTGCTGGGCGGCCGCGTCGGGTTGGTCGGGCAGCATCCGGCCGGCCAGCTCGCTCTTGAGCGTGATCAGGGACAGCGAGTGGCCCAGCAGGTCGTGCAGGTCGCGGGCCATTCGCAGGCGTTCCTCGTTGGCGGCGAGCTGGGCCACCGTGGCCCGTGCCTCCCTCAGTTCCATGGTGGTGCGGATCATCGCGCGGATGCCGACCATCGCGAACCCGCCCATCAGGGCCGGTACCACCAGCCCGGCCAGGTAGGCGTCCCAGCCGGGCAGCGCCGGGGCCACCACGATCATCAACGCGGTCGCGCCCGGCACCGTCCAGCGGGAGATCTCCGGCGGCAGTGCGGCGCCGGAGGAGATGGACACGTAGACGAAGAGCACGAGCCATTCGCGGCCCAGCGTCAGCGACAGGACGGTGGCCTGCGCGGCGAGCACGGCCAGCGAGACCAGGACCCGCGGCACGGCCATCTGCCGGACGGTGCGGAAGACCAGCACCAGGTACCAGGCGACGAAGGCCACCAGGCCCAGCGCCCCGAGGATCCGGGCCCCGGTGGAGTGCCCGCCTCGGATCAGGTCGGTGACGGGCGCGCTCAGGTAGAACAGCCAGATGCTGATCCAGAGGGCCTTCACGAGCTGCTGGCGGAAGGTCAGCGGCTTCACTCCGATCCCGATCCCCGGGACCTCGTCGGCTTCCTTCGTGAGCGCCACGGTTTCACGCCTTCAGTGAGTCCTTGCGGTACAGCCAGGCGGCCGCACCGGTGAACAGTACGAAGTACGCCGCGAGGATCGCCACGTCCTTCGCGTGGGGGGCTCCGCCGAGTTCGATGGCCTGGCCGAGGCCCGCGTAGGCGTGGGTGGGGAGCCATTCGCAGATGTTCCGGAGCCACTGCGGGAAGTTCGCGGTGGGCATCCACAGGCCGCCGAGGATGGAGAGGCCGAAGTAGACCAGCATCGTGAGGGGGCGGACGGTGTCCCCGCTCGCCAGGTAGCCGAGGGCGACGCCGAGCGCGGCGAAGACCAGGCTGCCGGCCCAGATGGCGCCGGTGAGGGCGAGCCATTGCCAGGCGTCGAACCGTACGTCCTTCACGGCGGCGGCCACCGCGAAGACGACCAGGATGGCCGGGAGGGAGAGGACGCCGGCTCCGGCGGTCTTGGCGAGGACGTAGCCGCGGCCGGGGAGGGCGGTCAGCCGCAGCTGGCGGACCCAGCCCTTCTCGCGTTCCTTGGCGATGCGCTCGCTGTTGCCCATCAGGACGGCGGTCAGGGCGCCGAAGGAGGCCATGGCGACCATGTAGAAGGCGGGCATGGTCAGTTCGGTGCCCATGACCTTGGTGGTGCCGTCGAGGGTGCCGCCGAGCATCAGGAAGAGGGCGGCCGGGTAGAGGATCGTGAAGAAGAGGTACTTCTTGTTGCGCAGCGCGCGGACGATCTCGAGCTTGATGAGGGCGTTCACTTCGTGGCCTCCTCGGCCTCGGTGAGGGCGATGAAGGCCTGTTCCAGGCCGAGGCCCGCGACCTCCAGGTTCCGGGGGTAGAGCCCGAGCGCGTAGAGGGCGTGGACGGTGGCGTCGGCGTCGCGGGACTGGATCCGTACGGTGTCGCCGCGCTGCTCGAAGGAGGTCAGGAAGGGCAGTTCGCGCAGGCGGGCGCCCATGGGTGTCGATGGACCCGCCGGTTCGGTCACGTCGAAGGTGATCTTCCGGGCTCCGGCCTTCGCCTTGATCTCGGCGGCGGTGCCGTCGGCGAGGACCCGGCCCTTGGAGAGGACGATGACGCGGTCGGCGATCGCGTCGGCCTCCTCCAGGTAGTGCGTGGCGAACAGGACGGTGCGGCCCTGGTCGGCCTGTTCCCGCATGGTGGCCCAGAAGGACTGGCGGGAGGTGACGTCCATGCCGGTGGTCGGCTCGTCGAGCACGATGAGGTCGCTGTCGCCGACGGTGGCGAGCGCGAAGCGCACCCGCTGCTCCTGGCCTCCGGAGAGCTTGTCGACCTTGCGGTCGGCGATCTTGTCGATGCCGGCCCGGGAGAGGACCTGGTCGACCGGGTGCGGCCGGGGGTGCAGGGCGCAGCCCAGCGCCACGATCTCGCGTACGGTCACCTCTTCCATGAGGCCGCCGCTCTGGAGCATCGCGCCGACGCGGCCGGCGGCGACCGCCTCGCGCGGGGTGGTGCCGAAGAGCCGGACGGAGCCGGAGTCGGCGGGGCGCAGGCCGAGGAGGAGGTCGAGGGTGGTGGATTTGCCGGCGCCGTTGGGGCCGAGGAGCGCGACGGTCTCGCCCGGGTGGAGCGTGAGGGAGAGGCCGTCGACCGCCCGGACCGTGCCGTAGCTCTTGGTCACGTTCTCGAAGCTCACCACGGTGTCGGTGGCGGGCTGCGCGGTGCGTGTCGCGGTCGTCGTCGTCATGTGTCGAGCTTCGCCGGTGGGGGGTGCCGCGCGGCAGTGTCGCCCGTCGTGAGGGGCGCATGACGGATGTCATGCCGTGGACATGACGATGCCCCCGCCCGGGGATCGGGCGGGGGCACGGTCGTGAGCGGTGCGGCCTAGCTCGGGTTGGTGTCGACGACCACGGTGCGCTCGGCCGTGGTCTTGCCGCGCAGGGCCTTGGTGAGCGCGCCGGCCACGTCCTGCGGGGTGACCGGGGTCTTGTCGCCGGTGCCCCGGGTGATCAGGACCCCGTCCCAGGTGTTCCCGTACGTGGCCTTGAGCGCGTCGAGGTCGTACTTCTCGACGAGGTGGCCGTCCACCGCGTTCATGCTGATGATCTTGGGCAGCGACTTGGCGCCGAAGGCGATGGACTTGCCGCCGATCTTGACGATGGCGTTGGCGGACATCGCGGGCTCGGCGAACTCCTTCATCGCCCGGTCGATCTCGGCCTGCGCGACGGTCGGCTCCTTGTTGGTGACGGGCAGTTCGGGCGGGACCGACTTGCCGGTTTCGACCATGTCGCGGAAGGCCTTGGCGACGACGGGGACGGAGGCGTCGACGTCGAGGGTGGTGCCGGCCTTGCCGGGGACGGCGACGGCCTTGCCGGTGTCGAACTTGATGGTCGCCTCGGTGGCGGAGCCCGCGGTTCCGGCGAGCTCCTGGAGGGCCACCTGGAGCTTCTCCTCGTCGACCGGCATCACCGGGTCGGCGACGCGCTCGTTGCCGAGGAGCGAGCCGATGACGGTGATGGGGTTGTAGTCGTTGCCGGCGGCGTTGCGGACGGTGGTCTGGGCGTCGAGGCTCAGGCCGGCCTTGTCGGGCTTCAACTCGACCTGCTTGCCGCCGACGCTGACCTGGAGCGGGGCGGCGGCGCGGGTGCCGAAGGCGGTCTGGAGCTTGGCCACGGCCTCGTCACGGCTGCCGCTGATGTCGACGTTGAGGACGGTGGTGCCCTTGGGGACGTCGGAGTGGTTCAGGAGCAGGCCCGCGCCGTAGGCCACGCCGAACAGGACGAAGACTCCGCCGCCGATCAGGACCGTCTTGGAGCGGCCCTTCTTCTTGGCCGCCGGCGCGGTCTTGGCCTGCGCGGGGGCGGGCGCGGGGCGCGGTGCGGCCGGCCCGGGGGCCGGTACGCGCGCCGTGGACGGGGGCGGGGTGTCCAGGCCGGGACCGGGCCAGCGGGGCGCGTCCGCGCCGCCGGGGCCGCTGCCGAGACCGGGGCCGGCGGTGGGACCGGCGGGGCCCGCGCCCTGCTCGGCCCGGAACGCCGGGAGGGGCTGCGTGGAGCCGCCGCCGGGCGCGTCGGGGCCGGGAGCGCCGGGGACCAGCCCGCCGGGCACGGGGCCCGCGGGCATCGGGGCGCCGGGCACGGGGCCGTGGCCGAAGCCGTGGGCGAGGTCCGACATCGGCGCGGCGGGCGTGGGCGGCGGGGTCGCGTAGCCGGCGCCGGGCACGGCCGGGGTCGGCGGCAGCGGCGCCTGTCCGGGCACGGGGGCCGCCATCGGGCCGGGGACCGGGGCGCCGGGGAGCGAGGCGCCGGGGAGCGGGGCGCCGGGGACCGGGGCGCCGGGGAGCGAGGCGCCGGTGGGTCGGGTCGGCAGCTGCGGGGCGGACCCGGGGGCCGGGGCGCCGGCGGACCGGGTCGGCGGCTGCGCGGGGGCCGGCGTCGGGGCGGGCGGCGGCGGGGTGGGCGCCTTGCGGGGGGCGAACCAGTTGCTGGCCGGTGCCTCGGCTTCGGCGACCGGCTCGGGCTCGGCCTGGATCCGCGTCGGCTGGGGCTTCGGCCGCTGCTCGAGGCGCGGCTGGGCCTGGGCGGGCGCGGCCGGCAGGGCCGGTCGCGGCGCCGGCGCCTGCGGCGCGTCGGGTCCGTTGTCCGCCGAGTCGGAGTTGGTGCCCACCGGCGTGCGTACGACCACGGGCGGGATCGGCCGCGAACCCGGGATGTTGATCCGGATCCGGGTCGTCAGCGTGGTCTCGGTCTTGGGCCCGTCGGGATCGGGCGTTGACGGGTTCGAGGTCACAGGGTTCTCCTCCGGGGACTGGCCGGTTCCATACGGCGGCGTACCCGAGGGGTAGGCGGCTCCACCGGGCCCTTTGGACCCGGAGGACGAACTGGCGGTTTCACGACTCAAGGCAGGTTCTCCCGGTTGGCTCCGCCGCCCGTCATACCGTGCGCGGGCAGCTCGGCGGCCCGTCCACCATACTGGCCGCCGCCCGGACGCAACTGACCCCGGGGAATCAGGGGTTCTCCGAACCCCTCACCGAACCCCCGCGCGGCGGCCCGGGACCCCCTCGCGCGCCCCCTCCTCGGATCCCTCTACGGAGTCCGACACCACGTCACTTGGCGGGTCGTCCGGCCGAAACCGGCCGCTCCAGCGGGCCGCGCATGGTGGCGCACATCACAGCCAGGACCGTACCGCCCAAAAGGTAGGCGTACATGCCGATTCCGGACGAACTCAGCAGGAAGTCCCCTTCGGGGCGCGGGACACCGAGCATCACGTACGCGAGGAACCAGCCGACCACGGGCCCGCCCACTCCGAGCCCGGCCCCCAGGGCGATCCGGCCGCCGAGGAACAGCCCGAAGAGGGCCAGCAGCCCGAGCAGCAGCCCGCCGGGGAACCACAGGTCCACCACGAGCCAGCCGGCCAGGCCGGTCAGCGCGCCGAGGACCAGCAGGCCCAGGGCGGCGGCGATCCGCGCCGGGGTCAGTGCCGCGGTCATGCCCCGACCCCCGCGAACAGGTCGTGCTCGCGCTCGCCCGCCGGGGCGCCCGGCTCGCCCGCGACGAGTTCGTAGTACTCGCGGGTGAGCAGCGGCTGCCCGAGGTCGTTGGAGAGCGCGAAGAAGGGCCCGTCCACGGCGATCTGGGTGGCGTGGGCGCGCATCGCGGCCGCCTTCGCCGCCTCGATCTCCTCGGGTGCCGCGATCTCGGCGGTGATCCGCTCGTCCGCGACGACGCCGGGTACGTCCTTCGGTGAGGCGATCCCCGGGAAGGGCGACCCGGTTCCGGTCGCGCGCAGTTCGGCGAAGCCCTCCTCCACCACCGAGAGCGGTACGCGGTTCCAGTAGACCTTCGCGATCCGGTGCGGCTCGCCGAGGTCGCGCCGGTAGGCGCCCTCCGCGGCCAGTTCGGCGGCGCGCGTGGCGACCCGGTGGGCCTGGATGTGGTCGGGGTGCCCGTATCCGCCGTCGGGGTCGTAGGTGACGAGCACCTGCGGGCGGACCTCTCGGATCACCTCGACGAGGTACGCGGCGGCGTCGTCCACGTCGGCGGACCAGAAGGCCTCGGGGCGGTCGTTCTGCGGGGCGCCCATCATCCCGGAGTCCCGGAAGCGGCCGGGGCCGCCGAGGAACCGGTGGTCGGTGACGCCGAGTTCCGCCATGGCGTCGGCGAGCTCGCCGACGCGGTGGGCGCCGAGGGTGTCGTCGCGGTCGGCCGTGAGGTGCGCGAGAGCGGGCGGGATGACCTCGCCCTCCTCGCCGAGGGTGCAGGTCACCAGGGTGACGTGGACGCCCTCGGCCGCGTACTTGGCCATGGTGACGCCGTTGTTGATCGACTCGTCGTCCGGGTGCGCGTGCACGAGGAGCAGCCGACGGGCGGGAAGACCGTTCATGGGGCCCAGCCTAGGGGGTGCCTCGTCGGCGAGCCCGGCCCGACCGGCAAGCCATCCCCTGGTCGACTACCTCAGAACTTCAAGCCGCTGATCATGCTCGCCACGTTGGACGTGAGCTGGCTGAGGGTCGGAGCGATCGTGGAGCTCGCCAGATAGAAGCCGAGCAGTACGCAGACCACCGCGTGTCCCGCCTTCAGGCCCGACCTGCGGACCAGCAGGAAGACGACGATCGCCAGCAGCACCACGGCCGAGATCGAGAGTGCCACGGCGGTTCACCTCCACGTCGAGCGGACATCGGTAAGCGCATTCGTGCTCGGCAGGACTCATACCCACCGTGCGCTACGGATCATAACTATCCGTACCAGCGCATCGATCGAATTCCGGCAGCACGAGGGGCGCACGGCGCGCATGGGCTGGGTCACACGAGAGGCCGGCCGGAGGGGTTCTGACTCCCTCCGGCCGGCTGTCGGCACCCGCACGGCCGCACGTCACACAGGCTGCATGCCCCGGATCTCGGGGCAGAAACGGTCAAGTTGCCTACATGTTAACCGAGTTGCCCGATCGCTCGGGCATCCCGACCGGTCGGCCGGAGGCCGCCGGGGGTGGCCGGAAATGATCGCCCCGTCGGCATGTACGGCGCGGCGGGGCGCATTCCGCCGGAGCGGCCCGGCCGTGCGCCCCGAACGGGCGCCCTGCGCCGGGTCATACGCCCCCGTTGCCCTTGTCCAGGCGCGGCCCGCCCCCGCCCTCCGGCGGTGACGGCGGCACCACCTGCTTCTCCGCCGCGAAGTGGCAGGCCGAGGGGTGGGCCGCCGGGCCCGAGGGGAAGGCCTCGGGGACGGCGAGCAGCGGGACCTCGGCCGTGCAGCGGGGCTGGGCCTTCCAGCAGCGGGTGCGGAAGCGGCAGCCCGAGGGCGGGTTGGCCGGGGAGGGCACGTCGCCGCTGAGGATGATCCGCTCGCGGTGTGCGCGGGCCTCCGGGTCGGGGACGGGCACCGCCGAGAGCAGGGCCTGCGTGTACGGGTGGGTCGGGTGGTCGTAGATCTGGGCGTCGGAGCCGATCTCCACGATCCGGCCCAGGTACATCACGCCGACCCGGTCGGAGATGTGCCGCACGATCGACAGGTCGTGGGCGATGAACACGTAACTCAGGCCGAACTCGTTCTGGAGCCGCTCCAGCAGGTTGATCACCTGGGCCTGGACGGAGACGTCGAGCGCGGAGACCGGCTCGTCGGCGACGATGATCTCGGGCCGCAGCGCGAGGCCGCGGGCGATGCCGATGCGCTGGCGCTGGCCGCCGGAGAACTGGTGCGGATAGCGGTTGACGTACTCGGGGTTGAGGCCGACCACGTCGAGGAGTTCCTGCACCTTGCGGCGCCGGTCGCCCTTCGGGGCCACCTCGGGGTGGATCTCGTACGGCTCGCCGATGATGTCGCCGACCGTCATGCGCGGGTTGAGCGAGGTGTACGGGTCCTGGAACACCATCTGGATGTTGCGGCGGACGGCCTTGAGGGCCCTGCCCGACAGCTTCGTGATGTCCTCGCCCTTGTACGAGATCGCGCCCGCGGTCGGGCGTTCCAGGTTCACCAGCATCTTGGCGACGGTGGACTTGCCGCAGCCGGACTCGCCGACGATGCCGAGGGTTTCGCCGGCCCGCAGCTCGAAGGAGACACCGTCCACGGCCTTGACCGCGCCGACCTGTTTGCGGAAGACGATGCCCTGGGTGAGCGGGTAGTGCTTGACCAGGTCCTTCACTTCCAGGAGGGGCTCAGCCATGGAGGCACTCCTTCCAGAAGTGGCAGGCACTGGTCCGCCCCTCCGGCGACTCGGGAGACTCCGGCGACTCGGGCGACTCGGGCGACTCGGGCGACCGCGCCACCTCGTACAGCGGCGGGACGTCGGTGCGGCACACGGCCCGCGCCATCGGGCAGCGCGGGTTGAAGGCGCAGCCGGACGGGATGGCCAGCAGGTTCGGCGGCAGGCCCTTGATGGCGTAGAGCTCCTGGCCCTTCTGGTCCAGGCGCGGGATCGAGTCCAGCAGGCCGCGGGTGTAGGGGTGGGCGGGGGCTTTGTAGATGGCGTGGACGGGGGCCGCCTCGACGATCCGGCCCGCGTACATGACGGCGATCTTGTCGGCCACGTCGGCGACCACGCCCAGGTCGTGGGTGATCAGGATGAGGCCCATGTGCAGCTCGCGCTGGAGCTCGGCCAGCAGGTCCATCACCTGTGCCTGGACGGTGACGTCCAGGGCGGTGGTCGGCTCGTCCGCGATGATCAGCGAGGGCTCCAGGGCCAGCGCCATGGCGATCATGATGCGCTGGCGCATGCCGCCGGAGAACTGGTGCGGGTAGTCCCCCACCCGCTCCCTGGCCGCGGGGATCCTCACCCGGTCCATCAGCTCGACGGCCTTGGCCCTGGAGTCCTTGCGGGACATCCCGCGGTGCACCTCGTACATCTCGCCGAGTTGCGCGCCGACGCTCAGCACGGGGTTCAGGGAGGACAGCGCGTCCTGGAAGATCATGGCCATCCCGGCGCCGCGGACCTTGCGCCGTTCGTCCTCCTTCATCTTCAGGAGGTCCTTGCCCTTGAACAGGATCTCGCCGCTCGTGATGCGGCCCGGCGGCATGTCCAGGATGCCCATCACCGCCTGGGCGGTCACCGACTTGCCGGAGCCGGACTCGCCGAGCACGGCGAGGCTCTCGCCCGCGTCCACCGAGTAGTCGACTCCGTTGACCGCCTTCGCGACTCCGTCGCGCGTCTTGAATTCCACGTGCAGGTCGCGGACTTCGAGCAGCATGTGCGGGGCTCCTCAGCGCAGCTTGGGGTCGAGGGCGTCGCGCACCGCGTCGCCGAGCATGATGAAGGCGAGCACCGTGAGGCTCAGGGCGGCCGCCGGCCAGAGCAGCATGTGCGGGGCGTTGCGGATCTGCGGGGCGGCGTTGGAGATGTCGATGCCCCAGGAGACGGTGGGCGGGCGCAGGCCGACGCCGAGGAAGGACAGGGTGGCCTCCAGGGCGACGTACGTGCCCAGCGCGATCGTGGCGACGACGATGACGGGGGCGACGGCGTTGGGCGCCACGTGCCGCAGCAGCATCCGGCCGTTGCCGGCGCCGAGGGCCCGGGCGGCCTGGACGTAGTCGTTCTGTTTGGCGGTGATCACCGAGCCGCGGGCGATGCGGGCGATCTGCGGCCAGCCGAGCAGCACGATGAAGCCGACCACGGGCCAGACGGTGGTGCTGGTGACGACCGACAGGAAGACCAGGCCGCCGAGGACGACCGGGATGCCGAAGAAGATGTCGGCGACCCGGGAGACCAGGGAGTCGCCCCAGCCGCCGAAGAAGCCGGCGACGCCTCCGAGGGTGGCACCGAGCAGGGCGGCGCCGAGGGTGGCGCAGACGCCCACGGTGATGGACGCGCGGGCTCCGTAGACGGTGCGGGTGTAGACGTCGCAGCCCTGGGTGTCGTAGCCGAAGGGGTGGCCGGGTGCGGAGCCCTGCTGGGACTTGGACAGGTCGCACTGGAGGGGGTCGCCGCCGGCGATGAGCTGCGGCCAGATCGAGATGACGACCAGGAAGAGGATCACCAGCGCGGAGAGGATGAAGACGGGGTTGCGGCGCAGCTGGTGCCAGGCGTCGGACCACAGGGAGCGGGTGCGCTCCGCGGGGCCGGCCGGGCCCGGTCCGGCGGTCTTCTCGATGCCCTCCACGCTCTCGGCCTCGTCCAGCGCCAGATCCATGGGTCCCCCCTGGCCCGTGGGGGAGACCGCCTCCTTCGGGCGGGGCCCCACCGGGTCGAAGCCGGCCGGTTCGGGGCGCTCGGGATCAGGCATAACGGATCCTCGGGTCCAGGACCGCGTAGAGCAGGTCGACGATCAGGTTCGCCAGCAGGAAGACGATGACGAGGATGGTCACGAAGCCGACCACCGTGGGCGCGTTGTTGCGCAGGATGCCCTGGTACAGCTGGTAGCCGACGCCGTGGATGTTGAAGATCCGCTCGGTGATGATGGCCCCGCCCATGAGGGCGCCGATGTCGGTGCCGATGAAGGTGACCACCGGGATCAGGGAGTTGCGCAGCAGGTGGCGGGTGACGACCCGGCGGCGCGGCAGGCCCTTGGCGACGGCGGTGCGGACGTAGTCGGCCTTGACGTTCTCGGCGATGGAGGTGCGCGTCAGCCGGGTGACGTACGCCAGGGAGACCAGCGCGAGCGCGAGGCCCGGCAGGATCAGCTCGTTCAGCGGGACGTCCGGGGAGACGGTGGGCCGCACCCACTGCAGTTTGACGCCGAAGACGAACTGGAGGACGTAGCCCGTCACGAACGCGGGCACGGAGATGACCACGAGGGTCAGCGCCAGCAGCGAGGTGTCCGTGGCCCTGCCCCGGCGCAGTCCGCTGATCACGCCGAGGGTGATGCCGATGACGATCTCGAAGAAGATCGCGACCATGGTCAGGCGCAGCGTGACGGGGAAGGCCGAGGCCATCAGCTCGGTGACGGACTGGCCGTTGAAGGCCGTGCCGAAGTCGCCCTGGAAGATCTGCCCCATGTAGTGGAGGTACTGCTGCCACAGGGGGCGGTCGAGGTAGAGGTCCTTGCGGATGCGCGCGGCGGTGGCCGGGTCGGGGGCCTTGTCGCCGAAGAGGGCGGCGACCGGGTCGCCGAGGGCGTACACCATGAAGAAGATCAGGAACGTGCTGCCGATGAACACGGGGATCATCTGGAGCAGCCGCCGGATCACATAACGTCCCATGGACTGCTCCAGGTTCGATCCGGGGGTTGGTCAGCTGACCTTGATCTGGTCGTACACCGGGACGCTGAACTGGTTGAGCGTCACGTCCGAGAGCCGCTCCGAGTAGCCCGCGCTGCCGTTCTGGTACCAGAGGGGGATGGACGGCATCTGCTGGGCGAGGATCTTCTCGGCGTCCTGGAACGTGGCGATCGCCTTGGCGGAGTCGCTCTCCCGGTTGGCCTCGTCGACGAGCTTGTCGAAGTCCGGGTTGCTGAACTTCCCGTAGTTGGAGGAGGCGCCGGTATAGTACAGCGGCTGCAGGAAGTTCTGGATGAGCGGGTAGTCGGCCTGCCAGCCGGAACGGAACGGGCCGGTCAGCTTGTAACTGCTCTGCTGGTTGCGGAAGTCGGCGAAGGTGCCGACCGGGTTGACCGTGCAGACGGGGCCTTCGCCGAGCGCGTTGTTGATGCTGTTGCAGACGGCGTCCATCCATTCGCGGTGCGAGCCGGTGTCCACGTTGGAGGTCAGCGTGACCTTGCCGCCGGGCAGTCCGCCGCCCTCCTGGATGAGCTTCTTGGCCTCGGCCGGGTCGAAGACGCAGGCGTCGCCGCAGATCGTCGCGGAGAAGCCGCCCTTCTCTCCGAGGGCCGGGGAGGTCCAGTCCTTGGCGGGGGTGCGGGTGTCGCGGAAGATCTGCTTGGTGATCTCGTCGCGGTTGATGGCCCGGGAGATGCCCAGGCGGACCTTCTCGCTGCCCTCCTTGTTCCACTGGGGGTCGTACAGCGGGAAGGTGAGGGTCTGGATGATGAGGGCCGGCTGGTTGATGTAGCGGTCGCCGAGGTCGTTGTTGACGTTCTTCAGCTGCTGCGCCGGGACGTCGTCGACGAGGTCGAGGTTGCCGGAGATCAGGTCGGTGTAGGCGGTGTTGTTGTCGGTGTAGACCTTGAGGTCGACCCCGTTGTTCTGCGCCTTGTCCGGGCCGCCGTAGGCGTCCCACTTGCGCAGCTTCATCCCGGTGCCCTTGGTGTACGAGTCCACGGTGTAGGGGCCGTTGCCGACGGGCTTGTCCAGCCAGCCGGAGTGGTCGGTGAAGAAGGACTTGGGCAGCGGGGAGAAGGCCTGGTAGCCGAGGGTCTCGGGCCAGGTGGAGAACTTGTCCTTCAGGGCGACCGTGAAGACGGTGGGGCTCTTGACGACCAGTCCGGACATCGTCTTCGCCTTGGGCTCGCCGGTCGTCGGGTGCACGTCCGCGTAGCCGACGATGTCGGAGAAGAAGGGCGAGTTGTTCTGCTTGTTGCGCACGTCCGCGCCGTAGTTCCAGGCGTCCACGAAGGACTGGGCGGTGACCGGCTCGCCGTTGCTGAACTTCCAGCCGTCCTTCAGCGTGATCGTGAAGTTCTGACTGTCCGTCGTCTCGATCTTCTCGGCGACCATGTTGTTCGCCTGGCCGGTCTTCGGGTCGTACCTCTTGAGACCGCGGAAGAGCATGTCGAGGACCTTGCCGCCCTGCACCTCGTTGGTGTTGGCCGGCTCCAAGGGGTTCTGGGGGTCACCCCAGGAGGAGCTGACGATTCCGGAGCCACCGCCTCCACCGCTGTCACTGCCCCCGCCGCAGGCCGTCGCCGTGAGGGCGACGGCCACCGCACATGCGGCCCACTTGGCGTGGGTGGCTCCGCGCATGAAGTGCCTCCTAAGGCTCCCAAGACTCACTTAGGGCCCTATGTCACCCTATGCGGGGGCCTCGACACTCCTCGTTGGACCGATTGCACCCTCGCGTCCCGCGCCTGTCACCCGGGCGAGTGCAAACTCAGCTCCCAGGTGTCCACCGCGTAGTGCGGGCGCATGCCGTGCGCCTCGTAGAGCGCGAGGGCCCCGGTCTCGTTGCGGGTGTCGACGCCGAGGCCTACGGTGTCGCGGCCGCGGGCCGCGTAGGCGGCGAACGCGTGGCGCAGGAGGAAGCCTCCGATGCCCCGGCCGCGCAGGTCGGCGCGGACGCCGAGGTAGTTCAGCCATCCCATGCTGGTGCGGTCGTCGCGGCTCAGCAGGACGCCCGCGTCGCCGGCGGCGGGCAGGCCGGCGATCCAGACCAGCGACCAGTCGAGGCCGCGGGCGCCCTGGTGGTCCAGCCATGCCTCGTACGGGCGGCGCACATGGCCGAAGTGGGCGGCGAAGGCATCCTCGACGAGGGCGTGGGCCCGGCGGCGGTCGGTCTCGTCGGTGGCGCAGTCGCGCAGGACGAGCCCCTCGGGAGGGGCGGGCGGCGGATCGGCGGCCGGGGACAGGGCCCGGGTCATCACCTGGTGGCGGCGCACGGGCCGGTAGCCGCGGCCGGGCAGCACGTCGGCGTCGAGGACGGGCTCGGAGTTGAGCTGGAGCCGCATGACGGCGTCCCCCTCCCCCGCGGTGAGCTCGCGGGCCCGGGCCTCCATGAGCTCCAGCAGCCGGACGGCGGCTTGCCGGTGGCCGGGCAGCACGTAGTGGTCGGAGTCGATCCTGCCGGGCCCGGAGTCGTTCCACACCTGGGCGCAGGCCACGAGCAGGCCGCCCTCGAAGGCCAGCCAGGAGTCCTTGGCGAGGTCGGTGCCGGGGTGGTGGAGATCGGCCTCGACCGCGGCGAGGTCGGTCTCGGGTCTGCCGATCTCGATGACGTCGACGGCGTTGAGCAGGGCGCAGATGTCGGAGGCGTCCCCGGGCCCGGCGGGCCGTACGGTGAGCGTGCGCCGCCTGCGGCGGTCGTACGGTGTCGCGTTCACCCGTCCACTGTCCGCTCGTCGGCGCGGCCCCCGCAACTCCCTTCCGCGCGGACCCCCCGACGGGGTGTCAGTCGAGCTCTACGTGCGCGAGGTCCATGCGGCCCTGGGCGTCGACCGCGACGTTCTTCACGGACTTGGAGTAGGCCACGGCCGACATGTAGGTGAAGACCGGGATGCACGGGAGGTCCCTGATGACGATGTCGTCGGCCCGCTGGTAGAGCTTCAGGCTCTCGGCCGGGTCGGTCTCCCGGTCGGCGGCGGCGAGGACGGCCTCGAACTCGTCGTTCGCGTAACGCCCGAAGTTGGAGCCGTTCGCGATGGCCTCCTTCGAGAAGACCGGGCGCAGGTAGTTCTCCGCCGCCGGGTAGTCCATGGCCCAGCCCATGCGGAAGGCACCCTTGAACCTCTGGGACTTCACGTCCTCGGTCAGGGCGCCGGCGCTCTGGTACGGCTTGGTGGTGACGTCAAGGCCGAGGTTCGCCTTCAGCTGGGCGGCGACGGCGTCGATCCACTCCCGGTGGCCGCCGTCGTCGTTGTAGCCGAGTTCCAGCTTGTTGCCGGGTATGCCGCCGGCCTGCTGGAGCAACGCCCTCGCCTTGGTCGGGTTGTACGTGCCGGCCTCGCCCAGGGCGCCGCGGCGGTAGCCGGGGACGACCGGGCTGATGAAGTCGTCGGCCACCTTGCGGGTGCCGTGGAAGACCTTCTTGGAGATGGCGTCCCGGTCGATGGCCATCGAGATCGCCCTGCGCACCTCGACCTTGCCGAAGGCCTCGGGGTTGGCCGCCAGCGGGAGACCGAGGTAGCCGACGGACGCCTCCGGCTTGTAGATGTAGCGGTCGCCGAACTCCTCGGAGACGGTGGCGAGCGCGGAGACCGGCAGCTTGTCGGTGATCTGCAGGGTGTTCTTGCGCAGGTCGCCGTAGGCGGCGTCCAGGTCGTCGTAGATCTTGAAGGTCACGGCGTCGAGCTTCGCCCGCCCCTCGGCCGGGTACTTGTCGTACTTCTTGACCTTGATCTGCTTGTGGTGCTCCCAGGCGCCGTCCATGCGGAACGGACCGTTTCCGATCGGGGCCTGGCCGAACGCCTTCGGGTCGGCCTCGAACGCCTTGGGCAGCGGGTAGAAGGCGTCGTAGCCGAGCATGGTCCGGAACTGCGAGAACGGCGCCTTCAGGGTGACCGTGAACGTACGGTCGTCGATGACGCGCAGGCCTTTCAGCTCCTTGGCGGTGGGCGTCCTGCCCTTGCCCGGGGCCAGCTGCTCCGAGCCCTCGATCTTCGAGAAGAAACCCATCGCCTCGGCGACGTTCTCCTGGTCGGCACCCCAGTTCCAGGCGCGGACGAAGGACTGCGCGTCGACCTTCTCGCCGTTGTGGAATGTGAACCCGTCCTTGATCCTGATCGTCCAGGTCCTGGAGTCCGTGCTGTCGATGGACTCGGCGATCGCCAGCTTGGGCTCGTTGGTCTTCGTGTCGTACTCGACCAGGCCGGTGAACAGGGCGTGGAGGACCTCGGCCCCCTCGGTCTCGACGGTCTCCTGCCCCACCAGCCCCTGCTGCGGCTCGCCGAGGACCACGGTGATGTGCCCGCCGGCCTTGCCGGACCTCGCGTCCTCGCCGCCGGCGCCGCACGCGGTGGCGGTCAGCGCCACGACGACGGCACCGGCGATCCACCGGGGGCTCGCTGCGCGCATGGTGGTCTCTCCTCGGGAGTCGCTTTCGGTGGTGCGGGAAAGCGGACGGGGCCCAGCCGGGATCGGCTGGGCCCCGTCCGTCGTTCCGGGCGGATCAGATGGCCAGGACGGCCTTCTCCTCCGCGAAGTGGCACGCCGACTCGTGCGCGGCCAGGGAGTCGCTGCCCTGGAAGCGCGTCGGGATGGCCAGCAGCGGCTCCTCCGTGGAGCAGCGGTCCTCGGCCTTCCAGCAGCGGGTGCGGAAGCGGCAGCCCGACGGCGGGTTGGCCGGGGAGGGGACGTCACCGGTGAGGATGATCCGCTCGCGGTGGGCGCGGGCCTCCGGGTCCGGGACCGGGACGGCCGACAGCAGCGCCTGCGTGTACGGGTGCGTCGGGTGGTCGTAGATCTGGGTGTCCGTGCCGATCTCGGCCATCTTGCCCAGGTACATGACGCCCACGCGGTCCGAGATGTGCCGGACGATCGAGAGGTCGTGCGCGATGAAGATGTAGGAGAGGTTGAACTCCTCCTGCAGCTTCTCCATCAGGTTGATGACCTGCGCCTGCACCGACACGTCGAGCGCGGAGACCGGCTCGTCGCAGATGATGATCTCCGGGTTGAGCGCGAGGCCGCGGGCGATGCCGATGCGCTGGCGCTGGCCGCCGGAGAACTGGTGCGGGTAGCGGTTGATGTACTCCGGGTTGAGGCCCACGACGTCCAGGAGCTCCTGGACCTTGCGGCGCCGGTCGCCCTTGGGAGCCACCTCGGGGTGGATCTCGTAGGTCTCGCCGATGATGTCGCCGACCGTCATACGGGGGTTCAGCGAGGTGTACGGGTCCTGGAAGACCATCTGGATGTTGCGGCGGACGGCCTTCAGCGCGCGCCCGGACAGCTTGGTGATGTCCTGGCCCTTGTAGAAGACCTCGCCGGCGGTGGCCCGCTCCAGGTTCATCAGCAGCTTGGCGACGGTGGACTTGCCACAGCCGGACTCGCCGACGATGCCGAGCGTCTCGCCCTGGTACAGGTCGAAGCTGATGCCGTCGACGGCCTTGACCGCGCCGACCTGCTTCTTGAACAGGATGCCCTGGGTCAGCGGGAAGTGCTTGACCAGGTTGCGGACCTGGAGGATCGGCTCGCGCTCCGGGGCGTTCTTGGTGAGCTCAGCCATGGAGCTGCTCCTTCCAGAAGTGGCAGGCGCTGGCGCGGCCGGGCAGCTCGGAGCCGTCCTGCTCGCTGACCACCTGGAGCAGGGGGACGTCGGTACGGCAGACGTCCTGCGCGACGGTGCAGCGCGGGTTGAACGAGCAGCCGGTCGGCAGCCGCAGGAGGTTGGGCGGCAGGCCCTTGATCGCGAAGAGCTCCTGGCCCTTCTGGTCCAGGCGCGGGATCGAGTCCAGCAGACCGCGGGTGTACGGGTGCGCCGGGCGCTTGTAGATCTCGTGCACCGGGGCCGTCTCGACGATCCGGCCGGCGTACATGACCGCGATCTTGTCCGCGACGTCGGCGACGACGCCGAGGTCGTGGGTGATCAGGATCAGGCCCATGTTGAGCTCGCGCTGGAGCTCCGCGAGCAGGTCCATGACCTGGGCCTGGACGGTCACGTCGAGGGCCGTGGTCGGCTCGTCGGCGATGATCAGGTCCGGCTCCAGCGCGATCGCCATGGCGATCATGATGCGCTGGCGCATACCGCCGGAGAAGTGGTGCGGGTAGTCGTCCACACGCTCCTTCGCCGCCGGGATCTTGACCTTGTCCATCAGCTCGATGGCCTTGAGGCGGGCTTCCTTCTTCGACAGCCCCTGGTGGACGCGGAACATCTCGCCCAGCTGGTAGCCGACGGAGAGCACCGGGTTCAGCGAGGACAGCGCGTCCTGGAAGATCATGGCGATCTTCCGGCCGCGCAGCTTGCGCCGCTCCTCGAAGCTCATCTTGAGCATGTCCTGGCCGCGGAAGAAGATCTCGCCCTGCGGGATCTTGCCGGGGGGCATGTCGAGGATGCCCATGATGGCCTGCGCCGTCACGGACTTGCCCGAGCCGGACTCGCCGAGGACGGCGAGGGTCTCGCCGGCGCTCACGCTGTAGTTGACGCCGTTGACGGCCTTGGCCACGCCGTCGCGGGTGTGGAACTCGACGTGCAGGTCTCGCACTTCGAGCAGCGGGGTCTGCTGGTTCCCGTCACGCGGGGAGGGAACGGTGCTGGTGTTGTCCATGGTGATCACGTACGCCCTCCTCAGCGCAGCTTGGGGTCGAGGGCGTTGCGGACCGCTTCGCCGAGCATGATGAAGGCGAGGACGGTGATGCTCAGCATGATCGAGGGGTACAGCAGGATGTGCTGCGCCACTCGGATCTGGGCGGCACCGGCGGAGATGTCCACACCCCACGAGATGGTCGGGGACGCGAGACCCAGACCCAGGTAGGACAGGGTGGCCTCGGCCGCGATGTAGCCGCCGAGCGCGATCGTGGAAACCACGATCACCGGGGCCATGGCGTTCGGCAGGATGTGCCGGAACAGGATCCGGGAGGTCCCGGCGCCCAGCGCCTTCGCGGCGTGCACGTAGTCGGCCTGCTTCACGGTGATGACCGAACCGCGCATGACGCGGGTGATCTGCGTCCAGCCCAGGAAGGCCAGTGCGAAGACGACCGTCCACACCGTGCGGTCGGTGAAGGCCTGGAGGACGACCATCGAGCCGAGCAGGAAGGGGATGCCGAAGAAGATGTTGGTGACCCCGGAGATGAGCGTGTCCGTGAGGCCGCCGAAGTAACCGGCGATCATGCCCGTGATGCCGCCGACGAGGGTGACGATCGCGGTCACGCAGGTGGCGACGATGATCGAGGCACGGGTGCCGTAGATCAGGCGGGCGTAGACGCTGCGGCCCTGGCCGTCGTAACCGAGCCAGTCCGGCGAACCGACCTGTGCGAGTTCCGGCTTGCCGAGGAAGTGGTGGACCAGGTCGCCCTTGGTCGGGTCGGCGCTGGTGAACCAGCCCGGGAAGGCCGCGATCACCAGGAGCACGAGGATCAGTGCCGCGGAGACGACGAAGTACGGGTTGCGGCGCAGGTCGGACCAGGCGTCGCCCCAGAGGCTGCGCGCCTTCTCCTTGGTGGCGGGCGCGATCGCGTCGACGGGGGCGACGGCGCCCTCGGTCGAGACGGCTTCGGTCTTGGTCATGTCAGGCATACCGGATCCTCGGGTCCATGACCGCGTAGAGGAGGTCGACGAGCAGGCTGGCTATGAGGTAGACGACGACCAGGACGGTGACCACACCGACCACGGTCAGACCCTCGCGGCGGACGACCGAGTCGTAGATCAGACCGCCGACGCCCTTGACGTTGAAGATGCCTTCGGTGACGACGGCGCCGCCCATGAGCGCACCGATGTCGGTGCCGAGGAAGGTCACGACGGGGATCATCGAGTTGCGCATCAGGTGGACGCCGATGACGCGCCGCTTGGGCAGGCCCTTGGCGACGGCCGTGCGCATGTAGTCGGAGCGCAGGTTCTCCGCCATCGAGGTGCGGGTCAGGCGGGCCACGTAGGCGAGGGACAGCGATCCGAGCACGATGGCCGGCGCGATGAGTTCGCCCCACGTCTCCTTGTTGCTGACGTTGGGGTCGATCCAGCCGAGCTGGAAGGCGAACACCGACTTGACGATGAAGCCGAGCACGAAGACCGGCATCGAGATGATCAGCAGCGTGAGGATCAGGACCAGGTTGTCCACCAGCTTGCCGGCCTTGAGGCCGGCGACGATCCCGAGGGCCAGACCCAGGACGATCTCGATCGCGAAGGCCAGGAAGGCCAGTCGCAGCGTGACCGGGAAGGCGGCACCGATGACATCCGTGATCTCGCGTCCGCTTCGGATCTGCTTGCCGAAGTCGAAGTTGAACAGGATGTCGGTGATGTAGTTGTAGTACTGCTGCCACACCGGCAGGTCGAGCCCGTGCTCGTGCCTGAGTGCGGCAAGCGTGGCGGGGTCCGTTCCCTTGTCACCGAAGAGCCCGGCCACGGGGTCGCCGGGCAGGCTGTAGACCATCAAGAAGATGAGTGCGGTCGTCCCGAAGAAGACCGGGATCATCTGGAGCAGTCGTCGTGCGACATAGCGCCCCATCATGCCTCCGTAGAAGATGCGGCAGAGGCAGCCGGACGGGCCCTTTCGCCACGCACGCGCGTGACGAACCGTCACTGCGTCGCGAAAGGGCCCCCCGGGCTCTGCGTTTAGGCCCGGATGCGGGCCGGCTCCCCGCCGGCCCGCATCCGTCGAGCGGAATTACGCTGTGGGACTTACTTCTTGACCTCGACGTCCTCGAGGATCGGGTCGCCGTCCTGGGCGTACTTCACGTTCTGGACCTTCTCCGAGAAGCCCGCGTTGACCTTGTAGTACCAGAGCGGGATCGACGGCATGTAGTTCACCAGGTCCTTCTCGACGGCCTGGTAGGCCTTCACCGACTCGTCGAGGGACGCGGCCGTGTCGGCAGCGGCGATCTTGGCGTCCAGGTCGGCGTTGGAGAAGCCACCCTGGTTGCCGCCCGCGCCCGTGCGGAACAGGTCGCTGATGAAGTTGGCGTTGACCGGGTAGTCGAGGACCCAGCCGGAGCGGTAGATCGACTTGACCTGCTTGGACTTACGGGCCTGGAGGTCGGCCTGGAAGTCCGGCTTGGCGTCGCCGGTGCACTTGACCTGGGTGGCCTGGGTGATGCTGTTGCAAACGGCGTCGACCCATTCCTTGTGACCGCCATCCGAGTTGAACTGGATGAAGATCTCGTTGTTCGGAACGCCACCGCCCGCGGCGATGAGCTCCTTGGCCTTGGCCGGGTTGAACTTGGTGACGTCACCGGTCGCGTTCGGCGTGTAGCCGAGGACGCCCTTGGCGACCCAGCCCGTGGCCGGCTCGCGGGTGCCCTGGAGCACGGTCTTGGTGATGGTGTCACGGTCGATCGCCATCGACAGGCCCTGGATGACCTTCGGGTCGATCGGCTTCGGGGTCTTCCACTGGTCGGCGTAGAAGGCGATGGCCAGGGTCTGGATCGCGGAGTACGCCTGGTCCACGGCGCGGTTGCCGAGGTCGTTGCGGTAGACCGGGAGGTCCTTCGGGCCGATCTGACGCAGGACGTCGACGTTGCCCGACTTCAGGTCCTCGTAGGCGGTTTCGAGGGTGGAGTAGTTCTTGAGGATCACACCACCGTTCTTCGCCTTGTTCTCGCCCTTGTAGTCGTCGAAGCGCGTGAGCTCGATCTGCTTCTTGTGCTCCCACGACTTGAACTTGTACGGGCCGTTGCCGACCGGCTTCTCACCGGCGGCCTTCGGGTCCTTGTAGAAGGACTCGGGCAGCGGGGAGAAGACCTCGTAGCCGAGCTTGTACGCGAAGTACGGAACGGCGTTGGCGAGCTCGATGGTGAAGGTGTTCTCGTCGACGACCTTCAGACCCTCCAGGGCCGTGGCGGTGGGCTTGGCGCCCTCGGCCTCGGGGTGGAGCGCCTCGAAGCCCTTGATGTCCGCGAACCAGGACGCGTTGCCCTGCTTGTTCTCGATGTTCGCGGCCCAGTTCCAGGCCTTGACGTACGAGTCGGCGGTGACCTTGGTGCCGTCGTGGAAGGTCCAGCCCGACTTGAGCTTGACGGTCCAGAGCTTGCTGTCCTTGGACTCGACCGACTCGGCGTTGACCATGGTCAGCTTGCCGTCGGCGTCGTAGTCGACGAGCTGCGAGAACAGCCCGGACATGGCGATGGAGCCGTTGGACTCCATCGTGTCGGCCGGCTGGAGGAGCTTCTCGGGCTCGCCCACCTCGACGGAGTAGATGCCGTTCGGGTCAACCTCACCCTTGCCGGCGGCGTCGCCCTTGTCGTTGCCACCGCAGGCGGTCGCAGCCAGGGCGACGACAATCGCGCCCGCTACCCACTTGGCGCTCTTGGCACCGCGCATGGGTTTCCTCCTCATGAGTCCACTGTTTGATGTGCGGGACACACGAACGTTTCACCGACACCCCTGACGGCGAGTTGAACAGTGCCCCGAGTGTGCTCGTGAGTCGGCGCTCCCCACAGCGCGTGACCCATTGACCCGAGCTCAATGGAGCCAATCCTCGGGGACGGCCTGACCGTAAACCACACTTAAGTGGTCTCGTTTTCACAACATCACCGCATGGCGAAAACCCGAAATCCGGACAAACGGATAGGAGACAGACACGTGCGAAACGGACGGTTGATCCATCTTCCGGAGTGTCACGGTCGGTATACGGACACCGTGGACACTGGAACGCCGCAATCCGCTTGACAAATGCCAACAGCCCCTCCCCACGAAACCGTGGTGGAGGGGCTGCCGGCGGCGCCTCGGCCCGTCAGGGCCGACGTGCCGTTACTTCGCGGACTTGGCGCGCGACGCGGTGCGCGAGCGCTCCTTCTGGTCCAGGACGACCTTGCGGATGCGGACGGCCTCGGGGGTCACCTCGACGCACTCGTCGTCGCGGCAGAACTCCAGGGACTGCTCCAGGGAGAGCTTGCGCGGCGGGACGATCGCCTCGAAGGTGTCCGCGGAGGAGGAGCGCATGTTGGTGAGCTTCTTCTCCTTGGTGATGTTCACGTCCATGTCGTCGGCGCGGGAGTTCTCGCCGACGATCATGCCCTCGTACACCTCGGTGCCGGGGTCGGTGAACAGCACACCGCGCTCCTGGAGGTTGGTCATCGCGAACGCGGTGACCGCACCGGCGCGGTCGGCGACCAGGGAGCCGTTGTTACGGGTGACCAGCTGGCCGAACCACGGCTCGTGGCCCTCGTGGATCGAGTGGCCGATGCCGGTGCCGCGGGTCTGGGTCAGGAACTCCGTACGGAAGCCGATGAGGCCGCGGGACGGAACGACGAACTCCATGCGGACCCAGCCGGAGCCGTGGTTCGACATGTTGTCCATGCGGCCCTTGCGGACACCCATGAGCTGCGTGACGGCGCCCATGTGCTCCTCGGGCACGTCGATCGTCATGCGCTCGACGGGCTCGTGGACCTTGCCGTCGACCTCGCGGGTGACGACCTGCGGCTTGCCGATGGTCAGCTCGAAGCCCTCGCGGCGCATCTGCTCGACCAGGATGGCGAGCGCGAGCTCACCACGGCCCTGGACCTCCCAGGCGTCCGGACGCTCGGTGTCCAGGACGCGCAGCGAGACGTTACCGATCAGCTCGCGGTCCAGACGGTCCTTGACCTGGCGGGCGGTGACCTTGCGGTCCTTGACCGCGGCCTTGGCGTCCGCGCCCTTGCCGGAGCCGCCGCGGCCGACCATCGGGGAGGTGTTGGTGCCGATGACCATGGAGATGGCCGGCTCGTCCACCGTGATGAGCGGCAGGGCGATCGGGTTCTCCGGGTCGGCCAGGGTCTCACCGATCATGATCTCGGGGATACCGGCGACCGCGCAGATGTCACCGGGGCCCGCGACCTCGGCGGGCTTGCGGGTGAGCGCCTCGGTCATCATCAGCTCGGTGATGCGGACGTTGGAGATCGAGCCGTCGCGCTTGATCCAGGCCACGGTCTGGCCCTTGCGCAGCTCGCCCTGCTCGACGCGGAGCAGCGCGATGCGGCCGAGGAAGTTGTCGGCGTCCAGGTTGGTGACGTGGGCCTGGAGCGGGGCCTCCTCGTCGTACACCGGGGCCGGGACGTGCTCCAGGATGGTGGAGAAGAACGGCTCCAGGTTCTCGCTGTCCGCGGGGACGGTGCCGTCCTCCGGCTTGGTCAGCGAGGCGATGCCGTCACGGCCGCAGGCGTAGACGATCGGGAACTCGATCTGGTCCTCGTCGGCGTCCAGGTCGAGGAAGAGGTCGTAGGTCTCGTTGACGACCTCGTCGATCCGGGAGTCCGGACGGTCCGTCTTGTTGATGCAGAGGATGACCGGCTTGCGCTGCTGGAGGGCCTTGCGCAGCACGAACCGGGTCTGGGGCAGCGGACCCTCGGAGGCGTCCACCAGCAGAACGACGGCGTCCACCATCGACAGACCGCGCTCGACCTCACCACCGAAGTCGGCGTGGCCGGGGGTGTCGATGATGTTGATCGTGATCGGGGCCCCGCCGTCCTTGGGGTGGTACTTCACCGCCGTGTTCTTGGCGAGGATCGTGATGCCCTTCTCACGCTCCAGGTCGTTCGAGTCCATCATGCGGTCGTCGAGCTGCTGGTGGGCGGCGAAGGCACCGGCCTGCTTGAGCATGGCATCGACGATGGTCGTCTTGCCATGGTCGACGTGGGCGACGATGGCGACGTTACGGATGTCGTGGCGCGTGGGCACTTCGGCGCTTCTCCCGGGATAAGTGGATGGCGTCGCGTACGGTCCGGCACGCTCGCCTCGGCCGGGCGAAAACCTGCCACGGCCTTACCCCATGGTACGTCGCGCAGCGGGAACCGCCTGCCGGGGGGTCTGTCAAGGGGCCGGACGCATGAGAGCGGCCGAGTGTGGGGTGGGGTGCGTCGGGCGCCGGTCCTGCCGGTAATCACGCGGGTCAACGGGCAGATCAGTGGGTGTGCCAAGACCTTGCCCGCCGGGGATCCGGCGGGCAAGGGACTTGAGTCACATCTGAGGTTGCGACCCTCCGGTCAACCGGACAGGCACCTTTTTGTCACCACTTCTTGGGCTGCGCTTCTCGAGCCGCGGCCCGGGCCGCGCTACTTCTTCTTGTCCTTGGCGGTGGGCGGCTTCTTCCAGCCGATGTCCTGGAAGCGGGGGGCGCCGAGGCCGAAGGCGCCGGCGTTGACCAGGCCCGGCTTGACCGCCACCAGCTCCGGGCGCTGGTAGAGCGGGATGGAGCCGGCCGCGGCCCAGATCCGGGCGTCCGCCTTGCGCATCAGGTCGCGGGACTCGTCCTCGTCCAGGGAGCCGAGCGCCTGGTCGAAGAGCTGGTCGATCTGGTCGGTGCCGACGCGGGTGTAGTTCTGTTCGACGAGCAGCGAGCCGTCCGCTGCCGGTTCCGGCTTGGCGAAGATGGGCCGGGCGTCGGTGGCGGGGTAGGCGGTGGCCGGCCAGGAGTAGAGGGCCAGGTCGTACTGGCCGGCCGCGATGTGGTCCTTGAAGAAGCTCTCGTCGGCGACCTTGGTGATCTCGGTGTTCACGCCGATCTTCCGGAGCTCCCGGGAGATCCGCTCGCCGACCGTGCGCAGGGACTCCGATCCGGGGCCCGCCGGGACCACGAAGCGCAGGGTCAGCGGCTTGCCGTCCTTGGCCAGCACGGAGCCGGAGGTGCGGACGGCCTGCTTGGCCGGGGCCGGGGAGCCCTGGGCGGGGGGCTCGGCGGCTTCCGCGTCGCGGACCGGGCCGCGCTTGGCGTCCTCCACGGCGGCCATTCCCTCGGCCTGGGCGAGCAGGGACTTCTCCTGCTGGGCCGTGAAGGGGGCGGGGGCGAGCACCGGGGAGGGCCGGACCCCGGCCGCGCCCCGGGCGAAGACGTCGGCGTCGACGATCTCCCCGTCGGGGCCGTAGGCGGCCGCGCCGCCGTCCGCGGCCAGGGCTCCGTCGCCGCTGTGGCCCTCGGGGCCCTCGGGACGGCTGCCGAGCGTGCCCTGGTGGTCCCGGCGGGCCGCGGAGGTGGTCACCGCCCGCAGGTCGGAAGCGGCCGAGTGGAGCTCACCGTTGCGCTGGTCGTCCTGGCCGACGATGTAGAGGCCGTCGTTGCCGGTGCCCGGGCCCGAGGGGGTCGAGGGGGTCTTCGAGTCGTCCTGCTTCTCGCTCTCGGGGCCGGCCTTGGCGCCGGGGGGCTCGGTGATCTTCCCGCCGAGGCGCCAGCCCGCGTCCGCGAGGAGGGCCTGGGCCGCCTTGGTGTCCAGGCCTCCGAGGGAGTCGCTGTTGTCCTCGTAGGCCCGCTGCCCGGCCAGGGCCACGTGGCTGCCCACCGGCTTCGCGGGCAGGCCGAGCGGCTTGAGCACGAGCTCGGCGAGCTGCTTGCGGTCCAGGGCCCGGGCCACCGCCCGGCGCACCCGCTCGTCGGCGAGCGGGCCGGAGGCCCCGTTCATGGCGAGCTGCGTGTAGGCGGGCTCCAGGGACTTGCGGACGGTGAAGGTCCGCAGGGCCGTCTGCTCTCCGGCGTACCGTTTCACCGCCTCGGCGTGCTTCTGGCGGTTCTCCTTCTCGGCCGTGGCCTTCGCCTCGTCCGCGCCGAAGGCGTTCGCCCACGACAGGGTGGCCTGCGCCGGGGTCAGCGCCGCGGCCGGGCCGTGCGCCGGGGCCCCGCCCGAGCCGGTCTCGGCCGCGCCGCCCTCGGCCGGGGCGCCCTTGCCGGACGCCTCCTTGCCCGCGGCGTCCTTGTGGGCCAGGGCGATCCGGTCGGCGCCCGCGCGGTCGATCTCGGCCAGGTCGAGCCTGCCCTCGGCCAGCGCCGCCGGCCGGTCCGCCCGGGACACGGCCGTCAGGACCAGCGAGTCCAGCTTGGCCGGGGCCCCCCACCAGCGCGGGTTGCGGGTCAGGGCCACCGTGCCCGTCTTCTTGTCGACCGCGCCGAGCGAGAAGGGCCCGGCGGTCGCCTTGAGCGTGCCCCGGGCGCTCTCGTTGAAGGCGTCCGGGGTGCCGGTGACCTGCTTGGGGTAGAGCGGGGTGAACAGGGAGCGCCAGTCCGCGTACGGCTTGACGAAGGTGACCTTGACCTCCAGGTCGGTCTTGCCCCGTTCGATCTTCTCGATCCGCTCGTAGCCGGCGTTGCGGGCGGTCCAGTACGCCGAGTCCTTGCCGTTCAGGGCCCGCCACTGCGCCACGAAGTCCGCCGCGCCGATCTCACGGCCGTCGCTCCACACGGCCTGCTGGTTCAGCTTGTACAGGACGACCTGCTTGGGCTCCCGCTCGACGACCTCGGCCTTCTCCAGGTAGTCGGGATTGGCCACCGGACGGCCCCTGGCGTCCAGGACGAACAGCTGCGGCAGCACCGCCCCGGTGATCCGGGCGGTGGTGGCGTCGGCATCGGCCTGGAAGGTGTTCAAGGTGTCCGGGAGGCGGTCCACCGCCCAGCGCAGGGTGCCGCCGTCGGCGACCTGGTCGCGCTTGGTCGCGGCGATGTCCTGTCCGGCGGCGGCCGGGCCGCCCTCGTCGTCACCCGCACCGCAGCCCGCGAGCAGCGGCAGGGCGAGGACTCCCGAGGTCAGCAGCGCCAAGGACCTGCGCCTTCTCTGGGACATGGGTGGTACCTCCGGGGGCGGGACGTGGGGGGACGCATGATCACGTTCGGCGGTATATGGAGCTGATCACACCGGTTGCCGAAAACCACTGAAATCGACATCCCGCCGCACCCCTCGCACCGGCCCCTCGCCACGCCGCGAACCCCACCCGTGCGGACCAATGCGGTTTGCGCGCCGGAGGGGCGTTCCCCCGGGAGAGGGATGAGAATGGGGTGCAGGGAGGGGCGCACAGTTCACGCCTGCGCGCCCGCAATCGCTGCACGTCCCTTCACAACCGGGGACGGGAAGCGCGACACTCGCAGGCGCACATGAGCGTTGCCATTACCACCGCACGCTGCGGAAGTGAGGTCACATCATGTCCCTGCAAGACGATCTGACCGCCGTACGACGCAACCTGGACGAGCTGACGCGCAAGGTCGAGCAGCTTGAGCGGCAGGCCGGGCGGCAGAAGCCCGGGAGCTCGACGCCGGCGGCCGCTCCGGACCCGTCCCGCATGGTGACGGTCCCGGACACCCCGTACGACGCGACGCTGTGGCAGGACGTCGACGACGAGGGCCTGGGCGCCCGCGACCGTCGCGCCCCCTGACCGGCGGACCCGTATCCCCCGCACACCCCATCTGGCCCGGCCGCCCCGCGGCCGGGCCTCCTGGGCCACCCCTCATCACTCCACCCGGAGTCACCCTTGGCCACAGGCACGGAACCACCCCAGCAGCAGCGGCGGCCCGCCGGCGTCCACGACGCCTCGCGGGCCGCGATCTCTGCCCGGCACCTGCGCACCGACCGGTGGTGGCTGGCCCCCGCCGGCACCGCGGCCGGGCTGCTCGCCTTCATCGTCTACTCGACGTGGCGGGCCTTCTCGAACGCCGACTACTACGCGGCCCCGTACGTCTCGCCCTTCTACTCCCCGTGTCTCGCGGAGAACTGCGTCCCGATGAAGGGCGGACCGAACTGGGAGATCTTCGGCAGCTGGTGGGTCCTCTCCCCCGCCCTGCTGATCCTGATCTTCCCGCTCGGCTTCCGGCTGACCTGCTACTACTACCGCAAGGCCTACTACCGGGGCTTCTGGGCCTCGCCGCCGGCCTGCGCCGTCGCCGAACCGCACGCGAAGTACACGGGTGAGACCCGCTTCCCGCTGATCCTCCAGAACGCGCACCGGTACTTCTTCTACGCTGCCATCCCCGTCGCGGGCATCCTCACGTACGACACCGTGCTGACCTTCCGCGACGAGAACTACGCGTGGGGCCACATGGGCCTCGGGACCCTGCTGTTCCTGGTCAACATCACGCTGATCTGGGCCTACACGCTGTCCTGCCACTCCTGCCGGCACATCATGGGCGGCCGGCTCAAGCACTTCTCCAAACACCCGGTGCGCTACCGGCTGTGGGGCTGGGTCAGCCGGCTCAACACCCGCCACATGCAGCTCGCGTGGGCCTCCCTGATCAGCGTGGCCCTGTGCGACTTCTACGTGTACCTGCTCGCCACCGGCGCCTTCACAGACCCGAGGTTTTTCTGACATGGCTCAAGTCGACCGGCAGCAGTGGGACGTGGTCGTGGTCGGCGCGGGCGGCGCCGGGCTGCGGGCCGCGATCGAGGCGCGCGAGCGGGGTGCCCGTACGGCCGTGATCTGCAAGTCCCTCTTCGGCAAGGCCCACACGGTGATGGCCGAGGGCGGGATCGCCGCCTCCATGGCCAACGTCAACGAGCACGACAACTGGCAGGTGCACTTCCGCGACACCATGCGCGGGGGCAAGTTCCTCAACCAGTGGCGGATGGCGGAGCTGCACGCGAAGGAGGCCCCCGACCGGGTCTGGGAGCTGGAGACCTGGGGGGCGCTCTTCGACCGCACGCCCGACGGGAAGATCTCGCAGCGCAACTTCGGCGGGCACGAGTACCCGCGCCTCGCGCACGTGGGCGACCGTACGGGCCTGGAGCTGATCCGCACCCTCCAGCAGAAGATCGTCCAGCTCCAGCAGGAGGACTTCAAGGAGTACGGGGACTACGAGGCCCGGCTCAAGGTCTTCCAGGAGTGCACGGTCACGCGCGTGCTGAGGGACGGGGAGAGGGTCTCGGGGACCTTCTGCTACGAGCGCGAGTCCGGCCGGTTCTTCGTGCTGGAGGCCCCGGCGGTGGTCCTGGCCACCGGTGGGATCGGCAAGTCCTTCAAGACCACCTCGAACTCCTGGGAGTACACCGGCGACGGCCACGCCCTGGCCCTGCTCGCGGGAGCCCCCCTCCTCAACATGGAGTTCGTGCAGTTCCACCCCACGGGCATGGTCTGGCCGCCCTCCGTGAAGGGCATCCTCGTCACCGAGTCGGTCCGCGGTGACGGCGGGGTGCTGCGCAACTCCGAGGGCAAGCGGTTCATGTTCGACTACATCCCCGACGTGTTCAAGGAGAAGTACGCCGAGTCGGAGGAGGAGGGCGACCGCTGGTACGAGGACCCGGACCACAACCGGCGTCCGCCCGAGCTGCTGCCGCGCGACGAGGTGGCGCGGGCCATCAACTCGGAGGTGAAGGCGGGCCGCGGCTCCCCGCACGGCGGTGTCTTCCTCGACGTGTCGACGCGGATGCCGGCAGAGAAGATCAAGCGGCGGCTGCCGTCCATGTACCACCAGTTCAAGGAGCTGGCGGACGTGGACATCACGGCGGAGGCGATGGAGGTAGGCCCGACCTGCCACTACGTGATGGGCGGTATCGCCGTCGACTCCGAGACCGCCGCCACCCTCGGCGTGCCCGGTCTCTTCGCGGCCGGCGAGGTCGCGGGCGGGATGCACGGATCGAACCGGCTGGGCGGCAACTCCCTGTCCGACCTGCTGGTCTTCGGCCGCCGGGCCGGGCTGCACGCGGCCGAGCACGCCGCGGCCGCCGGTGACGCCCGCCCCGCCGTCTCCCAGGAGGGGATCGACGCGGCGGCCGCGGAGGCGCTGGCCCCGTTCCACGCCGCCGACGGCGCGGAGAACCCGTACACGCTCCACCAGGAACTCCAGACGACCATGAACGACCTGGTCGGCATCATCCGGCGGGCGGGCGAGATGTCCGAAGCCCTGGAGAAGCTCGCGACCCTGCGCGAGCGGGCCTCCCGGGCCGGGGTGGAGGGGCATCGGCAGTTCAACCCGGGCTGGCACCTCGCCCTGGACCTGCGCAACATGCTGCTGGTCAGCGAGTGCGTGGCCCGCGCCGCCCTGGAACGCACCGAGAGCCGGGGCGGGCACACCCGCGAGGACTGCCCGTCGATGGAGCGGAGCTGGCGCCCGGTGAACCTGCTGTGCCGCCCGGTCGACCCGCCTCCGCAGGACCCGGCGGCCGACCGGATCGAGCTCACCCGGGTGCGCACCGAGCCCATCCGTTCCGACCTGCTCGGGCTCTTCGAGAAGGAAGAGCTGGCCAAGTACCTCGCCGAAGAGGAGCTGCACGCATGAGTACGTACGACGCGAGCTTCCGTGTCTGGCGGGGCGACGCGGAGGGCGGGGAACTGCGGGACTTCACCGTCGAGGTGCACGACGGGGAGGTGGTCCTGGACATCGTCCACCGGCTCCAGGCCACCCAGGCCTCGGACCTCGCCGTGCGCTGGAACTGCAAGGCCGGCAAGTGCGGCTCGTGCAGCGCGGAGATCAACGGCCGGCCGCGGCTGATGTGCATGACCCGCATGTCGACCTTCGAGCGTTCCGAGACGATCACGGTGACCCCGCTGCGCGCCTTCCCGGTCGTCCGGGACCTGGTCACGGACGTGTCCTTCAACTACGCCAAGGCCCGGGAGGTCCCGGCCTTCGTACCGCCGGAGGGGGTGGCCCCGGGCGCGTACCGGATGCAGCAGATCGACGTGGAGCGCTCGCAGGAGTTCCGCAAGTGCATCGAGTGCTTCCTGTGCCAGGACACCTGCCACGTGGTGCGTGACCACGAGGAGAACAAGCCCGCCTTCGCCGGTCCGCGCTTCCTGATGCGGGTGGCGGAGCTGGACATGCACCCCCTGGACGCGGCGGCGGAGGCGGGCCTGGACCGCAAGCGCACCGCGCAGGAGGAACACGGGCTCGGCTACTGCAACATCACCAAGTGCTGTACGGAGGTCTGCCCCGAGGGCATCAAGATCACCGACAACGCGCTGATCCCGCTGAAGGAGCGGGCGGTGGACCGCAAGTACGACCCGCTGGTGTGGCTCGGAAGCAGGATCCGGCGGCGTTCCGACCCCCAGTAGCCCGCACGAAGTGCAGAATGCCCCCTGAAACGAACGTCTGCTGACGTGACATCAGGGGGCTTCTGGCATGCGCGTGGGTGATCAGCTGGCCGGGCGCTACCGGCTGGACCGGCGCCTCGGGGCGGGCGGGATGGGCGAGGTGTGGCACGGCCACGATCTGAACCTGGACCGGTCCGTCGCGGTGAAGACGCTGCTGGAGGCTGCGAGCGGTGACGAGTTCGTCGCCCGCTTCCGGCGCGAGGCCACCATCGGGGCCCGGCTCCAGCACCCGGGGATCACCGTGGTGCACGACGTCGGGCAGCAGGACGACCGACTGTTCATCGTGATGGAGCTCCTCGCGGGCGAGGACCTCGGCACGGTACTGGCGCGCGAGCCGCGCGGACTGCCGGTGGACGCGGCCCTCGGCCTGGCCGCCCAGACGGCGGAGGCCCTGGCCGCCGCCCACGAACAGGGCGTCGTGCACCGGGACCTGAAGCCGGCCAACCTGTTCCTGCTGCCCGACGGCCGGCTCAAGATCTGCGACTTCGGCATCGCGTACTCCCCGGACGCGACGGCCGGCTGGACGGTCACCGGGTGGGCCTTCGGCACCATCCCCTACATGGCCCCCGAGCAGTGCCTGGGCCGGCACGTGGACGCCCGCTGCGATCTGTACGCGCTGGGGTGCGTGCTGTACGCACTGCTGAGCGGGGAGCCGCCGTTCGGCGTGACCGAGACCGCGTACGTACTGATGCGCCGGCACGTGGAGGACCCGCCGCCCGCGCTCCCGGTGGCCCCCGAGGTGGACCGGCTGGTCCGGGCCCTGCTGGCGAAGGCCCCGGAGGACCGCCCGGAGTCGGCGGCGGTGGTGGCCAAGGCACTGCGGGGACTGATCGGGGCGGGCGGCGCCGCACCGGAGTACGTGCCGGCCGAGGTGGACGCGGACCCCCCGGATCCGCGAGCCCACCCGGTCGGCGAGGATTTCGTACGGGAACTGCTGCGCGAGGCGGCGGAGCTGGTGCGCTCCGCGCCGGGGAGCGCACCCCTGCGCGTGGAAGCCCTGGCCCTCGCCGCGGATGCCGCCGCGCGGTTCGACGCGGGGCTCGCCGGGCGGCTGCTCGCGGAGGCGGAACGCTGCGCGTGGACCGACGGCGGGGCTGACGGGGCCCGGGTCGCGGAGCTGCTGACCGTGCTGGCCCGGCACACCTCCGAGCACGCCCCGGCACGCACCCTGCGGATCCTGACCGACGCCCAGCAGGCGCTGTTCACCGTGTTCGGCCCGGACCGCGAGAAAGCCCTGCGCGGGGTCGTGGCGGAACTGGCCCGGATCGCCCCGGAGCGCAGTGCCCTGCTGACGCCGGGGCTCTTCGCCGGGCAGACGGCGGGCGACCGCGTCTGGGCCCGGATCGCGGTGGCGACCGCGCGCGCGGACCCCGGGCGGGCCATGGTGTACCTGCCCGAGATCGGCGACGCCGGACTGCGCGCGGTCACCGAGTCGGACATCGTCGGCGTGATCGCGAGCAGCGATCCGGCCACCGGCCTGCGCATGGCCGGGCGGATCCAGAACCCGACCGCGCGGGCGCTGGCCATGTTCCGGTCGGCTTCGGCCCGCAAGGAGGGCGTGGACTGGGAGTCGTTGGAGGAGGCGGAGAACGCGGTCGCGCGGGCCGCACGGCAGCGGGCCGCAGGCCTGCGGGAGCGGGCCGGCGAGCTCGCCGACGAGGGAAGGGTCGTCCAGGCCGGGCAACTGCGCGACCAGGCGGAAAGGCTGGCCTCGGTCGACTTCGTCACCAGCGGGTACCCGGAGATCGACGCGGCGATGACCGCCCTGTCCGAAGCCCGTCGGCTGGCCACGCAGGGCCCGGCTCCCGCCCTGGACCCGGCGGTCGCGCGGGAGCGGGCGGCCGCGGCCCGCAGTGCGCACGCCGAGGGCCCCGAGCGGGCGATCGAGCTGGCCCGGATCGCCCGGCTGAGCGCGGCCGACGAACTGAGTCCCTGGCACCCGGAGCCGGCGGCCGATCCGGGCACCCCGCCGGACCACCTCCAGCCGGCGGCCCCCGGAGTCGGGGCTCCGGCCCGCCCGAACCCCCGGTTGGCGGGCCTGTCCGGCGTGCCCCGGTGGTCCACCGCGGCGAAGCCCGCCGCCCTGTGCCGCGCCGGGGACGCCGTGGCCTGGCTGGCCGGAGACGAGGTGGGGGCCGTACGGGCCGATTCCGGTGCGGTGCGCTGGACGGCGGACAGCGACGCGGGAGTACCCGTCCCGCCGCCGGACGGGCGGACCACGTCGGCTCTGGCGGTCGACGGCGAGGGCGGCGGGGTGTTCGTCGCGGTGGAGGGTTGGGACCGTCCGGGCGTACGGCTGCTGGCCCGGGATCCCCTGAACGGGCAGGTGCGCTGGTGGCGGGACCTGCCCGAGGAAGCGACCGTGAAGCGCGGTGCGGGCCCGGACGCCCCCGCGCAGTTCTCGGTGGCCGGGGGGCTCGTGGTGTACGGGGGTCTGAAGGCGGTGACGGCCCTGAGCGCGGCCACGGGGGAGGAAGTCTGGAGCTGCCCCGGTTCCTACGGCGCCTCGTTGACGCTGACGGCTGGTCCGGACTGCCTGGTGCTCGCGCAGCGGGCACGGCTGACCGGCCTGCATCTGCAGAGCGGCGCGACCCTGTGGTCGGGGCCGCCCGGCAAGGAGCCCACGGTGGAACCGGCGGGCCCGGACGTGCCCGTCGGTCCGGTCCACGTGGTGTCCGGGGGGTTCGTGCGCAGCCTGCACCAGCGCACGGGACGGCAGTTTTGGGCCGTCGAGGTGGGGGAGCCGGCCCCGGGACTGCTGGTCCGGGGCGGGGTGGTGTTCGCGGCCGGATCGGATCCGAAGCTGCCCGGATCCGCGGTGTTCGCCATCGAGGCCGAGACCGGCCGGACGATCTGGAAGAGCCAGGTGACGAGGCGCCACCAATCCGGGGAATGCGCCCTCCAACTGCTCGGCGTCCGGGCGGGGCTGCTGTACGTGAAGTGCGCGCTGCCCGGCCCCGCTCTCCGCCGCGGCACGAAGGATCCGTTCCTGGTCGCGCTGGACCCCGACACCGGCCAATCGCGCTGGCGCTGGGAGAACCCCGGGATCGGGAGCCGGGGCGCCGTCCTGCACGGGGACTCCGTCGTCCTCCCGCTGCCCGCGCTCACGGCGGTCGCCCTGCCGTGATCCCTCCGGGTGCGGAGCCCGGAAACCGCCCATACGCTCCCAAATGTGATCCCGCCGAGAAGCAAGACGAAGCGAAGGCCGAGAAGCGAGATATCCGTACGGGCCCTGCTCGCCCTGGCCGCCGCGCTGCTGGCTCTCGGCGGTTGGGGCGTGGCGCAGGCGCCGCCCGCGCGGGCGGAGGATCCCGTCACCCTTGCGCAGCAGGGGCAGATCACCGACCGCGTCGGGGCGCTGGGCGACCGGAAGGCGGCCGTCACCGCCGCGCTGGACGAGCTGTACGCGGACCGGAAGATCCAGCTCTTCGTCGCCTACGTGAACGACTTCTCCGGGCGCTCGGCACAGAGCTGGGCCGACGCCACCGCGGAGAAGAACGGGCTCGGCCGAGACGACGTCCTGCTGGCCGTGGCCACCGGGGCCCGCCAGTACGCCTACTCGGCCGCCGTCGACTCGGGTTTCACCGAGCAGCAGCTCGCGGAGGTGGCCCGGACCGCCATCGAGCCGCCGCTGAGGCAGAACGACTGGGCGGGCGCCGCGATCGGCGCGGCCAACGGGTACGACGCGGTGCTCGGCGGGCAGCCCGTACCGGTGCCGACCATCACCCCGGGCCCCGCCGACCCCGGGGGCGGGGCGAGCGGGGAGAGCGGCGCCGGGGACTACGTGCTCCCGGTGATCGCGGTCGGCGCGGCCGGGGCGCTCGGGGTGTACGCGTACACCCGCCGCAAGCGCTGGGTATCGGGCGGCGGACGTACGGCGCAGACCGGGCCGGGCTGGCCCGAGGGCGCGCCGGACCGGCTCCCGCTGCCGGAACTGGACGCCCGGGCCAAGGCGCTGCTGGTGGAGACCGACGACGCGGTCCGTACGAGCACCGAGGAACTCGGTTTCGCATCGGCCCAGTTCGGCGACGAGGCGGTCGGCCCCTTCACGGAGGCCGTGGAGTACGCGAAGGGCGAGCTGACGAGCGCCTTCCGGCTGCGCCAGCAGCTCGACGACGCCTACCCGGAGGACGACGCGACCCGGCGCCGGATGCTCGACGAGATCGTCGCCCGCTGCACCGAGGCGAACCGGCGGCTGGACGCCGAGTCGGCGGACTTCGACCGGCTGCGGGACCTGGAGAAGAACGCCCCGGCGGCCCTGGCCACGGTGGAGGCGCACTACCTGGAGCTCACCGGGCGCACCGTCACCGCCGAGGCGACGCTGACCGCGCTGACGCGGCGGTACGCGGACTCCGCGTCCTCGCCCGTCGCCTCCAACCCCGAACAGGCCAAGGACCGGCAGGTGTTCGCGGCGACCAACCTGGGCCTGGCCCACGCGGCCCTCGACGCGGGCGACAACGGCAAGGCGGCCGTGCACGTACGGGCCGCCGAGGGCGCGGTCGACCAGGCGGCGACCCTGGTCGACGCGGTCGAGCGGCGGGCGCAGGAGCTGGCGGAGGCGGCCGGGAAGCTGCCGGGCACACTGAGCGAGACGCAGACCGACCTGGCGGACGCGCGCGGGCTGCTGTCCGGCACCGCGGAGGGCACGTCCACGGCCGACCTGCGCGGCCGGATCGGACGGGCGGAGGCCGTGCTGGCCGACGTACAGAAGGAGCAGGAGGCCGGCCGGTACGACCCGATCGACGCGCTGCGCCGGATCGAGGAGGCCGACGCGGCCCTCGACACGGCCCTGGCCGGGGCGCGTGAGCAGGAGTCGGGCCGGCAGCGGGCCGCGGCCCTGCTCGACCAGGCCATGCTCACGGCCCGCAGCGCGATCGGCGCGGCGACGGACTACGTGACCACCACGCGGGGCGCGGTCGGCAGCCGGGCCCGCACCCGGCTGGCGGAGGCGGGGCGGCACCTGGAGCGGGCCACGGCCCTGTCCTCGTCGGACCCGGCGGGGGCGCTGGCGGAGGCGCAGCAGGCGGATGCGCTGGCCCGGCAGGCGCAGGAGCTCGCGGAGGCGGACGTACGGGCCTACCAGGACCCGTACGCGGGCAGGCAGGGCGGGGGCGGCGGCCGGGGCGGCGCGGTACTCGGCGGGATCATCCTCGGCGAGATCCTGCGCGGCGGGGGCGGCGGCTTCGGTGGCGGGGGCGGGGGCTTCGGGGGGTTCGGGGGCGGGGGCAGCGGCCCGGGCTCCTTCGGCGGTGGCGGAACCCGCGGCCGCATGGGCGGCGGCGGCCGCTTCTGAACCGCGTTCGGCTCGGGCAACAGACCATCAGGACCCCACAGGAGGGACCCACATGAGCAAGCAGACCATCCTCGGCCGTGTCACCCAGCTCGCGAAGGCCAACATCAACGCCCTGCTGGACCAGGCCGAGGACCCGCAGAAGATGCTGGACCAGCTGATCCGCGACTACACGAACAACATCTCGGAGGCGGAGCAGGCCGTCGCGACGACGATCGGCAACCTGCGGATGCTGGAGGCGGACCACAAGGAGGACGTGGAGGCGGCCGCCGAGTGGGGCACCAAGGCCCTCGCGGCGAGCAAGAAGGCCGACGAACTGCGGGCCGGGGGTTCGGCGGCGGACGCCGACAAGTTCGACAACCTCGCGAAGGTGGCGCTGGGCCGGCAGATCCAGTCGGAGAAGGAGGCGAAGACGGCGGAGCCGACGATCGCAGCCCAGACGGAGGTCGTGGACAAGCTCAAGGCGGGCCTGGACTCGATGAAGAACAAGCTGACGGAACTCCGGGCGAAGCGGGACGAGCTGGTGGCGCGGTCCAGGACCGCGCAGGCGCAGAACACGATGATGGACGCGGTGAAGAACATCGACGTGATGGACCCGACGAGCGACCTGAACCGCTTCGAGGAGAAGGTGCGGCGGGAGGAGGCGATGGCGATGGGCAAGCAGGAGCTGGCGGCGTCTTCGCTGGACGCGCAGTTCGAGTCCCTGGAGGACCTGGGCAAGACCTCCGAGATCGAGGCCAGGCTCGCCGCGCTCAAGCAGGGCCGGGCCGCCTGACCCTCCCGGGGGCGGGGTGTCCGCTGCGCGGGGCCTGTCCCCTACCCGCCCTTCCACCGTTCCCTGGGGCTCCGCCCCAGACCCCGCTCCTCAAACGCCGGAGGGGCTGGATGTTCCGGCGTTTGAGGACCGGGGGTCCGGGGGCAGCGCCCCCGGGAACGGCGCCGCACCCCGGGGACATCCGGCAGGGCCCCGGCAGCGGTGCTCAGCCGTACATGTTCAGCAGCTGCTCCGCCGACAACTCCGCCACCGCCTCCGCCGTCGCGCCCGGCAGCGGCAGCTCGAACCAGACCGTCTTGCCCCGGTGGGTACGGCGGGTGCCCCAGCCGGCGGACAGCAGTCCGACCAGTTGCAGGCCGCGGCCCCCTTCGTCCGTGTCGCGGGCGCGCCGCCTCCTCGGCTGGACCAGGTTCGCGTCCCAGACCTCGCACACCAGGGTCCGGTCGAGCAGGAGTCGGAGTCTGATCTCTCCCTCCCCGTACCGCAGGGCGTTGGTGACGAGTTCGCTGACCAGGAGTTCGGTGGTGTCCAGCAGGCCCTCCAGGCCCCACGCCGGCAGTTTCGCCCGGGCCAGTTCCCGGGCGCGGCCCACCGAGCGGGCCTCCCTCGGCAGCTGCCAGTCGCCGACGGCGTCCACCGGCAGGCCCTGCACCCGGGCCATGAGGAGGGCGATGTCGTCCTCGCCGTGCCGGGTGTCGAGGGTGTTCAGGACGTGGTCGCAGACGTCCTCCAGCGGGCGGACCGGGTCGGCGAGGGCCTCGCGCAGGCCCCGCAGGCCCTCCTCCAGGGGGTGGTCGCGGGATTCGACCAGGCCGTCGGTGTAGAGGGCGAGCAGGGCGCCCTCCGGGAGTTCGACCTCGACCTCCTCGAACGGTTCGCCGCCCACTCCGAGCGGCATGCCCGGCGGCACCTCCAGCAGCAGCGCCGGCCTCGGCTTTCCGGCCTCGTCCGGGGGCTCCACCAGCACCGGCGGCATGTGGCCCGCGTTGGCGATGGTGCAGCGCCGGGTCACCGGGTCGTAGACGGCGTACACGCAGGTGGCGAGGTACACCTCCGAGCGGTCGGCGTCCCGCGAGTGCAGGGCCGCCCGGGAGGCCTGCTGGGATCCGCCGGGGGCGCCCAGGCCGCGTGCGATCTCGTCGAGCGCGGCCAGTACCTCCGCCGGTTCGAGGTCGAGCAGCGCCAGGGTCCGTACGGCGGTCCGCAGTTCGCCCATCGCGACGGCGGCCCGCAGGCCTCGGCCCATGACGTCGCCGACGACGAGCGCGGTGCGGTGCCCGGGCAGTTCGATGACGTCGAACCAGTCCCCGCCGACCTCGGTGGCCGCGTTACCCGGCAGATAGCGGCAGGCGATGTCCAGGCCGGCCGCCTCCGGGTCGCCGGGGGGCAGCAGACTGCGCTGGAGGATCAGGGCGCGTTCGTGTTCGCGCCGGTAGAGGCGGGCGTTGTCTATGCACACGGCGGCCCGTGCGGCGAGCTCCACCGCGACCGCCCGGTCCCGTTCGCCGAAGGGTTCGCTGCCCTTCGTACGGGAGAACTGCGCGAGCCCGACCACCGTGTCGTGCGCGACGAGCGGTACGACCAGCGTGGACTGCACGAGGTCGTCCGGCCCGGCGCCCTCGATCAGCCGGGGCCGCGCGGTGCGCAGGGCGAGCGCCCCAGGCGAGGCGGCCGGGAAGCGGTGGATCTCCCCCACGGAGACCAGCGAGCCCGGCCCGGACAGCGGCGCGTCCGAGACCGCCGAGGAGAAGGCGACCCGGCGCAGGGCCGCGGACGGGGCGCGGCCCGGACCCTGGCCGGGCAGGCTGGGCACGCCGGGGCCCTGCGGCCGGGCGGGGCGGTCGTCGTCGCCGAGCAGCAGCGCCTGGTAGAGGTCGACGGCGGCCAGGTCGCAGAAGCCGGGGACGGTGACGTCGAGGAGTTCGCGGGCGGTGGTCTCCAGGTCGAGCGAGTTCCCGATGCGGTGCCCGGCCTCGTTGAGCAGGGCGAGGTTGCGCCGTACTCCGGCGGCCTCGCGGGCCGCGAGGTGGCGGCGGGTGACGTCGGTGCCGATGCCGGCGACGCCGATGGGACGCCCGCTGCCGCCGTGCACGCGGTAGAGGTTGATGGACCAGTGGCGGTTCTCCCGGCTGCCGGGGGCGGCTCCGGTGATCCGCAGGTCGGTGACGGAGTCCCCGGTCTCCAGGACGCGGCGCAGCGCCTCGGCCATCCGGTCGGCCTCGTCCCGCGGCAGGTAGTCGTGGACGGTCCGGCCCCGGTGTTCCTCGACCGCGCCCCCGAAGACGGTGGCGAAGCGGCGGTTGGCGCGCTGCACGGTGAGGTCCGTGCCGAAGAGGAGGAAGCCGAAGGGAGATTGGCCGAAAATCGCCTGCGAAGCCGCGAGATCGGATTCGATCCGCCGGAGCGCGCGCACGTCGACGACGACGCACAGCGCGGCCCGCTCGTTGGTTTCGGTCTGGGTCGGCATCACGTAGATCTCCGCCACCCCGTGCGCGCCGCCCCCGCCGGGGATCCGGAACGGGATCAGGCCGGTCCACTCTTTGCCGTCGAGGATCTCGGACACCCTGCGGTGGGCGTCGGCCCGGAGCTCCGGTGGCATGAAGGCGTCGACCGGGTCCCGGCCCACCGCCTGGGAGGCGGGCAGCCCGAAGAGTTCCTCGGCGCGCAGGCTCCACTGCTCGATGAGCCCGTCCGGCCCGATCGAGAACGATGCGACCTTTATGTAGTCATATATCGAGCCAGGTGGACTGCTGTGCCACAGGGCGTCGTGCCATGTCTCGCGAGGCATATTGGTCTGATGTGCCTGCGCAGGTATCTCGCTCACGCGACCGTCCCCTCCAGCTCACCGCAACCGGACCGGCCATGACCGCAGTATTCAGCACCACGGCCCTGCTCGGCACGGCGTTCACGATCACAAAAAGGTCCCGTTAGTTTCGAGCCACGTCACGTGATCTCACCTTGTTACTCACCAGGAAGAGCCAACTCGAACCACACGGTCTTGCCCGATTTCCCGTGACGGGTCCCCCAGCGCTGCGAGGAGACGGCGACGAGGTGGAGGCCGCGGCCCCCTTCGTCGTCGGGTTGCGCGACCCGTTCCCGGGGCGGATCCGGAAGCGGATCGGAAACCTCCACGAGCAGCGCGGGCCCGCCCGCCGGGCCGGCGGCGGCTTGATCCTGCCGTACCAGACGGACGCCGATGGGGCCGGAGGCGTAGCGCAGGGAGTTGGTGACGAGCTCGCTGACCAGCAGGACGGTCACGTCTCCGACGGATTCCAGGCCCCAGTCCCTGAGGGTGCCGCGCACGGCGTGACGGGCGGTGCGGACGGCACCGGGCTCGGCGGGGAAAGCCCATTCGGCACGCTCACCGTCTGTGTCGATCACGCCGATCACTTCCCGGGCCATCAGCGACCCCAGTCCGGTTCGTCTGTGACGAAAGAGGGACGAGATAGGGACTAATAGCGACATACCCGATATTCGAGGCGTCGTACCACCCGACCTCTCGCCCACCGGCGCACTGTGGCGCAGACGGCCCAACGCGCGAGCGTCACGCGCCCCCGCCGCGCCCGTCTCCATCGCGCCCGTCCCCGTCGCGCCCGCCCGCGGCCGCGTCCCCGCTCACGCCCCGCAGCCGGCGGCCCGCCTCGGCGACCGCGGGCCGGTCCTGGTCGAGCCAGTCCACCGACTCCAGCTCCTCCGGCCCGAGCCAGCGCAGTTCGTCGTGGTCCTCCAGCGGCGCCGGCACCCCGGAGAGCAACCGGGCCGTCCAGACGTGCAGTACGAGGCCGGGCTTCAGCGGCCATTCCCCCGGGATCCGCTCCAGCGGCTCGGTCTCCACGCCGAGCTCCTCGCGCAGTTCGCGCACCAGCGCCTCGGGGACGGACTCACCCGGCTCGGCCTTGCCTCCGGGCAGCTCCCAGCGCCCGGCGAGCTCCGGCGGCGCGCTGCGGCGGGCGGCCAGCAGGCGCCCCTCATGACAAAGGGCTCCGCCCACGACCACTCGTACAGTCATGGGGCGGAGCCTATGCCAACGTTCGTGCCGTTAGTTCGTCGTGGCGGTCTGGCCGATCCGCTCGACCCAGTAGAGCTGCTTGTGTCCTCGGTCGTCGAGGCTGTCGGCGACCTTCTGGGCCTCGGCCCGGGTGGGGTACCGGCCCACCCGGTAGCGGTTGCCGTTGTCGTCCTGACGTATGACCAGCCACGGGAGCAGGGCACCGCTGTCGTTCATCGCGTTTCAACCCTCCGCCGACGTATCTGCCCGGGAAACCGCATTGCGCATATGCCCGAGCTTACGCCCGACCTTTACTGAGCGGATACGGGTTTTCACGAAGAGGTACCTCGCGGGCGTACTCATCCGGCCATGTGTACGAGTGGGCCGTGCGCTCCGGTTCAGACGGGGCGTGCGGGGTGCACGGAGGGCATCGGCAGGACCACCGCGCCGCCCGCCGCCCCCTTGCGGCAGACGTCGCCGCAGGTCGCGTCGAGGGAGCAGCAGAGGGAGCAGATCGGGCCCGCCTGGACGGGGCAGTCCGCGATGTCGGGGATTTCGTACGCCGTCTCGCAGACGGCGCATACGTGGGTGGCGGTGACGTCCGGGGTCTGCGCGTCCGGTCCGTTCACGGTGTTCGGCCGGGCCAGGTAGTACTTCCCCCTGGTCATCCAGGCGATCAACGGGCACAGCAGGAGGGCCAGACCGGCCGCGATGAAGGTGGAGAAGGCCTCGGCGTAGGTGCCGAACAGTCCGAAGAACGCGAGGATCGAGACGGTGGAAGCGATCACCATCGCGCCGAAACCCGCCGGGTTGACGGCGTACAGGTACGCGCGCTTGAACTCGATGTACGGCGGGCTGAGCCCGAGCCGCTTGTTGATGACGAGGTCCGCTGCCACCGCGGCGATCCAGGCGATGCCCACGTTGGAGTAGAAGCCCAGCAGCTTGCCGAGCATCGCGAACATGTTCAGTTCCATCAGCGTCAGCGCGATGCCGAGGTTGAGGAAGATGTACCAGACCCGGCCCGGGTGGCGGTGGGTGACGCGGGAGAAGAAGTTCGACCAGGACAGCGAGCCGCTGTAGGCGTTCGTGACGTTGATCTTGATCTGCGAGACGATCACGAAGAGCGCGGCGGCGGGCAGCGCGAGGCCGCCGAGCCAGGGGCGCAGGGCCTCGATCTGCGGGGCGATCGGCTCCAGCGCGTGCGTCTTGCCCACCGCTTCGAGGGCGACGAAGGCGAGGAACGCGCCGCCGAGCTGCTTGGCGGCGCCGATGACCACCCAGCCGGGTCCGGCGGCGAGCACGGCGAGGTTCCACCGGCGGCTGTTGGCGGGGGTCTTGGCGGGCATGAACCGCAGGTAGTCGGCCTGCTCCCCGATCTGCGCGATGAGGGAGAGCGCGATGCCGGTGCCGAACCCGAAGCCGATCCACGAGAACCCCGACCCGGCGCCCTCCGTCCCGCCGAAGTCGGCGAAGGCGCCCCACGCGTCGGGCGCGTGGAAGGCGAGGACCACGAAGGGCAGCACGAGCCCGATCAGCCAGACGGGCTGGGTCCAGGCCTGCACCTTGGCGAGCGCGCCCATGCCCTTGAACACGATGGGGATGACCACGAGGGTGGTGAGCAGGTAGCCGACCTCCAGCGGGAGGCCGACCGCCTGGTGCATGGCCTGGGCCATGATCGAGCCTTCGAGGGCGAAGAAGATGAAGGTGAACGAGGCGTAGATGAGCGAGGTCAGGGTGGACCCGAAGTACCCGAAGCCGGCGCCGCGGGTGACGAGGTCCATGTCCAGGCCGTAGGTGGCGCAGGCGCGGGCGATCGGGATGCCGGTCAGGAAGATGACCGCGGCGGCGGCCAGGATCGCGGCGGCGCCGCTGGTGAATCCGTAGGCGAAGACGATGGACGCACCGATGGCGAAGTCGGCGAGGTAGGCGATCCCGCCGAGGGCCGTGCCGGCGACGGTGCCGGGGCCCCAGCGGCGGAAGGAGTGCGGCGCGTATCTGAGCGAGTAGTCCTCCCGGCTCTCGTCGGCGGCCAGCTTGGCGTAGCTGCGGATCGCTTTCGCGGGGGCGGGGGTGGTGGCGGTGTCGGTCATACCGCCGGACGGTAGGGGCGTCATGTGACACCCCGTCACCCGTTGGCATTGCCCGGGGGTTACACCCCCGGCGCCCGCGTCACGCGGGGGTTAACACCCCCGAACCCCCTGTCCGGTGTCCGGTGCGGCGCCGCGCTCGGGGGCTGCGCCCCCGGACCCCGCGCCCCAAACGCCGGCGGGGCCGGATTTGCCCGGTGGCTTGCAAGCCTGCCTCGGTGGGCCATGGCCCGGAGGGCCGACGGCCCGCACCCGAAAGCCCGGGCCGGGGACGATCCAGCCCCGCCCGCGTTTGAGGCGCGGGGTCCGGGGCGGAGCCCCGGCGGCGTCGCCGTACCCGCGCACACACCTCACCGCACCGCACCGCACCGCACCGCACAGGCACAGGCACCGGCACCGGCACCCCGCAGGGGTCACCGCACCGGCAAGTGGTACGACAGGCGGTACCGGTCCGCCGGGACCACCACGTCCGCCGTCTCCACGGCACGGCCCGACGCGTAGTACGTGCGGCCGATCACCAGCACCACGTGCCCCGGGACTCCCCCCAGCAGCTGGATCTCCTCGGCCAGGCCCGGCCGCGCGCCGACCTCCTCGACCACGTTGTCCACGACCACGTCGATCGCGGCCATCCGGTCCACCACCCCCGAGCCGCCCAGCGGGCCCTCCTCGGGGAGCATCACCGGGGTCCGCCCCGTGACGGCGAGCGGCTCCCAGGAGGTGGACAGCATCATCGTCTCCCCCGCGTCGCGGAAGACGTACCGCGTCCGCATCACCCGCTCGCCCGGCTCGATGCCCAGCCGCTTCGCGATCTCCGCCGGCGCGCCCGTCTGCTCGCTGTTCGAGTCCCACGTGCCCCGCGCCCCCGCATCCGCCTGCTCCTGGCGGAACGGCGTCGACGCGCCGCCCGTGCGGTAGCCGGAGCGGGCGACCCGCCGCGGGACCGGCTGTTCGCGTACGTACGTACCGGACCCGGACCGGCCCTCGACCAGGCCCTCCGCCATGAGGACCTTGCGCGCCTCCAGCGCCACGGTGTCGGAGACCCCGTACTCCTCGCGGATGCGGGCCTGCGAGGGGAGCCGGGCGTGCGGGGGCAGGGAACCGTCGACGATCTTCTGTCGCAGATCCCCGGCCACGCGCAGATAGGCCGGCTGCTCACCGAAAGTCACTGGCCACTCCCATCAGGTTGACAGACAGCCACACCCTGGCAACCGACGGTTGAAGACCGCAAGCAAGGGCCAGAGTTTCACTCGAAGTGATGAAGCCTGGTCACCCAAACCCGTTACCGCGCGTTACCGAAGAAGGCCTCGAGCCCACCTCGCGCCACCCCGGCCCGGCTCGGCACCGGCCCGCCCCGGGCTACACCGACTCGCGCGACGGCCCCCGCCCGCCCGAGTCGGGCTCCGAGTCGTCCGGGTACTCCTCCAGCCACGGCGGGATCCGCGTCGACAGCCCGTACGCCCCGCGCAGCGCCTGCTCGGTCTCGGGCAGCATCGCCCCCACCGCCCGGTCCCACTGCTTGTCGAAGTCCGGCGCCGTCTTCGCCTGCGCCGCGCGCTGCCACGCGGCGCGGGCCGCCTCGATCTCCTTCAGCTGCGCCCGGGCGGCCTTGTCCATCCCCGGCAACCCCGCGTGGCCCTCGACGACCTTGGCCTCCTCGCCCAGCGCCGAGGACACCTCCCGCGCCCACGCCTGGTGCTCCGCGAGGGCCTCGGCGACCTCTTCGTCCGGAGGCGTGCTCATGGCGAAGTCGACGGTGTTCGCCGCCCGCAGGAAGGCCGCCTGCTCGGGCTTCAGGGTTCCGGCGTCCTGGCGCAGGCTGCCCTTGTGGTCCCCGTCCGTCGTCCCGATCACGCACAGCAGCCGCCGGTCCCCCTGGCTCCAGGACTCGCGCGAGGGCGCGTAGTAGAACATCTCCGCGTAGGCGGGCAGGGCCCAGGTGTCCATCGCGTACGCGTCCTGCGCCTTCCAGCACTCGTCCTCGAAGGCCCGGTCCGCCTCGGTCGATTCGATGGGCGCCTTCGGGTCCGCCGTCTTCGACTCGGTGACCTCGCCGTGGTGCACCAGCCCGCAGTCGGTCTTGTACATCAGCGGGTGGTCGTCCATCAGGTCCCCGCGCGGGACGTTGAAGCAGTCGCCCACCCGCAGGTCGTCGATGTCGGCGAGCTCGCCCTCCACGTCGGCGAGCTCGTTCACCGACGCCAGCCGGTCGCGGACCGCCGTCGCGACCCGGTCCGCGGAGAGGACCACGACACCCGTCATGAGCACCGACACCACCAGGCCGACGATCGCCAGGGCCTTGCCCTTCTCCCCCTTCTTCGCGATCTGCACGAGGGCCACGATCCCGAAGACGACGCCGAGCGGCGGCAGGCACAACAGGCCGACGAGGAGCGAGGCGAGCGCGAATCCGTTGAGCCGCGGCGGCTGCTGCCCGTACCCGGGCGGCAGGCCCCACCCCGGCTGCGGGGAGGGCGGGGCCCAGGGGTGGCCCGGTCCGGGGGTCGGTATCGGCGGGGTGCTCACAGGGGCGGACTCCATCACGGGACGCGAACGGACGCGCGAATAGTACGCAGCGGGGGCGACCGGTCCTTCGGTCGCCCCCGCCCTGTTCACGACCGGCTCACGCGGTCGGGCCCGGTTCCTCAGAACTGCAGCGCCCAGGAGTCGATCTTCCCGGTGTCGATGTTCGCGTTGTCGTTCACCCGCAGCTTCCAGACGCCGTTGGCGACCTCCGCCGAGGCGTTCACGGTGAAGGTCTTGATGATGTTGTCCGCGCTGCCGCCGGCCCGGTTGTGGAGGTTGTAGACGGTGCCGTCGGGGGCGACCAGGTCGACCTTCAGGTCACCGATGTACGTGTGCTTGATGTCGACCGGGACGCTCAGGGTCGCCGGGGCGTTGCCGGAGACCCCGCTGACGGTGATCGGCGACTCGACGGTCGCGTTGTCGTTGATCGCGTAGTCGGCGGTGTTCTCGAACTTCGGGCCGGGCGGGACGGTGCCGCCGGCGCCGACGTAGAGCAGCCGGTTCGGGGAGCCCGTCCCGGGGCCGGTCACCACGTTGGGTGTGGCCGCGTTCACCAGGCCGTCGCGGACCTGGGCCGGGGTGCTCGCCGGGTTCTGCGAGAGGTACAGCGCGGCCGCGCCGACGACGTGCGGCGTGGCCATCGAGGTGCCGGAGATGGTGTTGGTGGCGGTGTCCCCGGTGCCCCACGAGGAGGTGATGGAGGAGCCCGGCGCGAAGATGTCCAGGATGCTGCCGTAGTTGGAGTAGCTCGCCTTCGCGTCGGTGTTGGTGGTGGCGCCGACCGTGATGGCCTCGGCGACGCGCGCCGGGGACTTGGTGGAGGCGTCGGTGGACTCGTTGCCCGCCGCGACGCCGTAGGTGATGCCGGAGGCGATGGAGTTGCGCACGGCGGTGTCGAGCGCGGAGTCGGCGCCGCCGCCGAGGGACATGTTCGCCACGGCCGGCTTGACGGCGTTCCGCGTCACCCAGTCGATGCCGGCGACGACCTGGGCGGTGGTGCCGGAGCCGTTGTTGTCGAGGACCCGGACGCCGACGATCTTGGCCTTCTTGGCCACCCCGTACGTGTTGCCCGCGACGGTGCCGGCGACGTGCGTGCCGTGGCCGTGGCCGTCCTGGGCGGTGTTGTCGTTGTCGATGGCGTCGTAGCCGTAGGAGGCGCGGCCGCCGAGGTCCTGGTGGGTGATGCGGACACCGGTGTCGATGATGTACGCGGTGACGCCCTCGCCCGCCTTGTCCGGGTAGGTATAGCTCTGGTTCAGCGGGAGCGCGCGCTGGTCGATGCGGTCCAGGCCCCAGGACGGCGGGCTGGGCTGGGTGCCCTGGGCCCCGTCGATGGTGAAGATACGATTCTGCACGACCGACTTGACGGCCGGGTCCGCGGCGAGCTTCCTGGCCTGGGTCTCGGACACCTCGACGGAGTAGCCGTTGAGGGCCGCGCTGTAGGTCCGGTCGATCCTCGCGCCGTACCGCTTGGCGACGGCCTTGCCGCTGTCTGCCGTGGAGCGGGCGGCGGAGTCCTTCAGGGTCACGATGTAGCTGCCGGACACGGATCCGGGGGCGCCCGCGTTCTCGATGACGCCGAGCGCGCCGCTGTCCGCGGCCGAGGCGGGTAACGCGGCCGCGGCGCCGAGGGCGAGGGCCGCGACGGCGGTCACGCTGAGGCCGGCGAGCTTCCGGCGGGTGTGACGCACGGACATTGAGGGTCCTCCTCGTCGGTGGTGCGTTGCGGGGGGTGGGGCACGCAGCCGTCGGAACACGCCGCAAGAATTGCCGTTCTAGCCATGCTCATGACAAAGCATTCGGCCCAACGGGCTGTCGCCTCCGAAAGGTTGACCCACCTCCGCAGCACCCACAAGAGGACTGCGGAGACGTAACATCCGTGCCATACGACTGCCATGAACGAGCAAAGGCGCTCCGCACATGACGCACGCACTGCCCGGTTACGTCTGCCCCGAGGACGGCACGCGCGCCGACGCCCGGACGGCGCCCTGGTGCTGCCCGGCCTGCGACGGGCCGTGGGACCTCGACTTCGCACCGGATCCGGCCGGCCCGCTGGAACCGGCCGCCGGACCGAACTCGCTGTGGCGGTACGGGGCCGTGCTGCCGCTGCCGGGGGCGTTCTCCGTATCGCTGGCGGAGGGGCACACTCCACTGGTGCCGCTGGCGGAACGGGTTCACGCCAAACTCGACTTCCTGATGCCGACCCTGTCGTTCAAGGACCGGGGCGCCGTGATGCTCGCGGAACTGGCCCGGCGGCTGGCCCCGGAGCGTGTCGTGGCGGACAGCAGCGGCAACGCGGGGACCTCGGTGGCGGCGTACTGCGCGCGGGCCGGACTGGATTGTGAAGTTTTCGTGCCCGAGGGCACCTCGGAGAAGAAGACGGAGCAGATGCGGGCGCACGGGGCGGCCGTGCGGGTGGTCCCGGGCGGCCGGGAGGCCGCGGCTGAGGCGGCGCGGGCCGCCGCGGACGGGCCGGGGGTGTTCTACGCGAGCCACGTCTTCAACCCGTACTTCCTGCACGGCACGAAGACGTACGTGTACGAGATCTGGGAGGAGCTCGGCGGCCGCCTCCCGGACGCGCTGGTCGTCCCCGTCGGCAACGGCACCCTCCTGCTCGGGGCGGCGCTGGCGGTGGAGGAGCTGGCCGCGCGGGGGGTCCGGCCGCCGGCGCTGATCGCCGTCCAGTCGGCGGCGGTGGCCCCGCTGGCCTCCGCCTTCGCGGCGGGGGCCGAGGACGCCGCGCCGGTCCCTCCCCTGCCCACCCTGGCGGAGGGGATCGCGATCCCCTCGCCGCCGCGGGCCCGGCAGATCCTGGCGGCGGTCCGCAAGTCCGGGGGCACCTTCCTGACGGTCTCGGACGACGGGCTCCGCGAGGCCCAGCGGGACCTGGCCCGCCGCGGGCTGTTCGTGGAGCCGACGGCGGCCGCGTGCTGGGCGGCCGTCGGCCCGGGCGCCCCGGACGACCCCCTCCACGGCCGCACGGCGATCGTCCCCCTGTGCGGAGCCGGCGCGAAGACCGGCCTGCCCGCCTGAACCCGCCGCCGCGCGGCTCCCTGGGCTCCGCCCAGACCCGCTCCTCAAACGCCGGAGGGGCTGGGTTTGCCTCCGGCGGCGCCTCAAACGCCGGCGCGGCTGAAATTGCCCTCCGGGCAATCCAGCCAGCCCCTGGCGGACGGCAGCAGCCGAATCCAGCCCCGCCGGCGATTGAGGCGCGGGGGCCGGGGGGCGGAGCCCCGGCAGCGGAACCCCGGCGGGAAACGGCGCCGGGCCCAGCGGCGGCTCGCCCGGCGGGACGTACGTGTCGGAAATCCGCGAGCCTTCCGGCGGGTCGCGTGATGGGCTAGGGGTATGACCACCACGCACCCCGAACTCACCGCCAAGGCAACCGCGTTCGCGGCCCTGCACACCCCCGCCTCCCCCCTCGCCCTCGCCAACGCCTGGGACGTCGCCTCCGCCCGTGTCGTCGAGGCGGCCGGTGCGCCCGCCGTCGCCACGACCAGCGCCGGCGTCGCCTGGTCGCTCGGCTCCCCCGACGGTGACGCCCTGGCCCGCGACCGGGCCCTCGACCTCGTCGCCCGCGTGGCGGCCGCCGTCTCCGTGCCCGTCACCGCCGACATCGAGGGCGGCTTCGGCGCCGACCCCGCCGGCGTCGCCGAGACCGTCGCCGGGGTCCTGGCCGCCGGCGCGGTCGGCGTCAACATCGAGGACGGCCGCCGCGACCCCGCCGACCAGGCGGAGCGCCTCGCCGCGGCGCGCTCCGCCGCCGAGACCGCCGGGGTCCCGCTCTACGTCAACGCCCGCATCGACACGTACCTCTTCGGCCTCGGCGATCCGGCGACCCGTCTCGACGAGACCCTGACCCGCGCCGCCGCCTACCTCCGCGCGGGAGCCACCGGCGTCTTCGTTCCCGGCGTCACCGACCCCGCCACCGTCGCCGAGCTCGCGAAGGGCATCGACGCCCCGCTGAACGTCCTCGCCGGCCCCGACGCCCCGGGTGTCGCGGAGTTCGGCGCCCTCGGCGTCTCCCGCGTGAGCCTCGGCTCCTGGGTGGCGGAGGCCGCGTACGCCGTGGTCCGGCGCGCCACCGAGGAGCTGCTCTCCGGCGGCACCTACGGGACGCTCGCCCACGCGCTGCCGTACGGCGAGCTGAACGCCCTGCTGAAGGGCTGAGGCAGTGGCACGCGTACGGGAAAACCCCGAAGCGTGCATCCGCCAACGACCGTAGGATCCGGTCATGACCACATCAGCTCTGGTGAAGGAGAGCCGGCCGGCCGCCGCTCCGGCCGCGGCCGTCTGGACCGCCCTGGCCCTCGTCTACGTGGTGTGGGGTTCGACCTACCTCGGCATCCGGATCGTCGTGGAGACGATGCCGCCCTTCCTCTCCGCCGGAGCCCGCTTCATCACCGCCGGCCTGCTGCTGGCGGCCGGCGTGGCCTGGCGGTACGGCCCGGGCGCGCTCAAGGCCACCCGCGCCCAGGTCGCCTCGGCGGTCCTGGTCGGCCTGCTGCTGATCCTCGGCGGGAACGGCCTGGTCGTGCTCGCCGAGACCTCCGTGCCCTCCGGGCTGGCCGCCCTGCTGGTCGCGGCCGTGCCGATGTGGGTGGTGGTGCTGCGGGCGGGCACCGGGGACCGGCCCCCGCTGCGCACGCTGGGCGGGGTCCTGGTGGGGCTGGTGGGGCTCGCGGTGCTGACCAGCCCGGGGATAGGCGGGGCCGTGCGGCTGTCCGGGGTGCTGATGGTGCTGGCGGGTTCGGTGCTGTGGTCGCTGGGCTCGTTCTCGGCGTCGAAGCTGCCCCTGCCGGGGAACCCCTTCACGGGCAGCGCGTACCAGATGCTCGCGGGCGGGATCGCCGGCGTGGTCGTCGGCCTGCTGCGCGGCGAGCACCACGGCCTGGATCCGGCGGCGTACTCCACCGCCTCCTGGCTGGCCCTCGGCTACCTGGTCGTCTTCGGCTCGCTCGTCGGCTTCACGGCGTACGTGTGGCTGCTCCAGGCCGCGCCGCTGTCGCTCGTGTCCACGTACGCCTACGTCAATCCGGTGGTCGCCGTCGCCCTCGGCTCGCTGATCCTCGACGAGGCCCTGACCTGGCCGATCGTGCTGGGCGGCGCGGTCGTCGTGGCGGCGGTGGGCGTGATCGTCAGTACGGAGCGCAAGAAGTAGCGGGGGAAGGCGGGCGCCGGCTCAGCCCCGCGCCGCCCGCTCGTACAGGGCCTTGGCGCGCTCGTCGAACAGTGCGGCCGTGGAGTCCACGTCCGTGTCCCCGCCGCTCAGTACGCCGATCAGCCGGCCGGGGTGGCCCGGACCGCCGCGGTCGGCGATCCAGGGGCTGCCGCTGGTACCCGTCCAGAAGCCCGCACAGCTCATGTAGAGCATGTCGGGGTCGTTGTCGTCGTGCCGGGTCTGCGTCGTGCAGGAAACCGGCTTGTTCTTCGGGTTGTGCTCGGACTCCGGATAGCCGACGACGGTCACGTCCCGGTCGTAGCCGGAGGTCCATTCGGGTTTCGGGGCCTCCGCCACCCCGCCGACGGCCTGCTGCACGCTGCGCCCGTCCTCGTCCGGCGCGAGGGTGAGGAAGGCGAAGTCGGCGGTCTCCTCGCCCCACTTCGTCCAGCGGTCGTCGACGTGGATCGAGCGGACCTTCCACACCCCCAGGGGCTGGGTTCCGGCGCCCTCGCCGGAGAAGGCGGGGGCGAAGGAGAGCTCGCCGATGGCCAGACCGTCGTGGGCGACCTCGCCCGGATGCCCGGCCTCCCCGGCCGGGGCCACGCAGTGCGCGGCGGTCGCGACGACGTTGCCCTTCGGGCTGTCGACGACGCTCGCCGTGCACCAGTGCTCGCCTCCCGCCATGAGCACGCCGACGGTGGGGAAGGGGAGCACGGGCCGGTCGCCGGGCGCCTTGAGGAACGCGACGGCGCACACCGCCGCGATCCCCGCCACGGCGGCGGCCGAGGCCCCCTTCACCACGCTGTTCATCGCACGGCGGGGTCGGGGGTCGGCGCGGACATCACCTTGCTGATCCACTCCAGCGCGCCCTCCCTCATGCCGCGAACGTACGACTTCCCGTTGTGCTCACCATCCTGGATCACCTGGAGCGTGGTGTGCACGGGACCCTTGCCGTAGTCCTGCATGAACTTCTCGGCCTTCTCGCGGCCGGTCTCCGCGGTGCCGATCTGGAAGTTGATGTAGACGTCCGGGCCGCCCGCGTTGATCAGCTTCTCGGCGAGCTTCTCCGGGTTGTCCTGGTCCATGGCCTGCGTGTTCCCGTTCCACAGCGGGGAATCGGGGACGATGTCGACCCCGCTCGCGATGGCCGCCTTGAAGCGGTCGGGGTACTTCAGGACGTGCTTGAACGCGCCGAACCCGCCGGCCGAGGACCCCATGAAGGCCCAGCCGTCGCGGGAGGTGAAGGTCCGGAAATTGGCCTTCGTGAAATCCGGGATGTCTTCGACCATCCAGGTGCCCATCTTGGGCTGGCCGGGGATGTCGGAGGCGTCGAAGTGGTGCTTGGTGTCGGCGTTGTGCACCGGCATGATCAGGATGAAGGGCAGGCTGGTGCCGGCCTTCGCGCCGTCGCTGACGGCCTTCTGCAGGCCGAGGCCCGGTCCCGTGCCCCAGTAGTTCGTGGGGTAGCCGCGGCCCCCGGGCAGGGAGATCAGCACCGGGAAGGCGCTCTTGGCGTACCTCGGCTCGTCGTACTCCTTCGGCACCCACACCCACACGTCACCGGTGAACCCGGACTTCGCCCCGGTGAGGGTGGTCTTCCCGATCTGGGTGCCGTCCGGCAGCCGGCTGGTACGGGTGAACTGGGCCTTCGGCCCGGTCGGCATCCGCACCCCCGGCGGCGCCCCGGTCACCGCGGCGGCGGTGGAGGTCTTCTGCACCTTCCCGAAGGACACCGGTTCCCCTATGTCCGAGAAGAGGCCGTACTTGTACGCCGCCGCTCCGCCGCCGACGGCCATGACGAACGCGAGCCCGCCTCCGATCAGAAGCAGGCGCAGGCGCTTGGGGCGACGGCCGCCCTTGGTCGTGGGGCCGCCGTCGCCTTGCTGGTCATACTGCACGGAATTTGTCCCGTTCCCTCTCCGGCGCTCACCTCGGAGCGCGGGTCGGACCGTTCGGTCCCCCTTACACCCCTGTCAGAGGTATGAACGACGGGGCGGGTTGCCTGGGACGGGCGTGACGTGTCGAGCGCCACCCGATGGTGGGCGGGTGTTCGACCGGCCGGTCGGAGGCCCGGCCTGAGCCGGTCAGCCGGCCTCGGGCTTGGGGCCCTTCAGCACCTTGCTGATCCACTCCAGGGAGCCTTCCTTCATGCCCCGCACGTAGTGCCAGCCGTTGTGCTCGCCGTTCTGGATGTCGCGGATGGTCGTCTTGACCGGGCCCTTGCCGTAGGTCTGCACGAACTTCGTCATCCGCTCCTTCCCGCTCTCCTTCGTGCCGATCTGGAAGTTGATGTAGACCTCGGGCCCGCCCGTGTCGATCAGCTTCTTGGCGAGTGTCTCGGGGTTGTTCGCGTCCATCTCCGCCTGGTGGCCCTTCCACAGCGGGGAGTCCGGGACGATCTCGCCACCGCTGGCGATCACGGCCTTGAACTTGTCCGGGTGCTGGAGGAGCGTCTTCATGCCGACGAAGGCGCCGGAGGAGGAACCCATGAAGGCCCAGCCGTCGCGGGACTTGTACGTGCGGAAGTTGGCGCGGGTGAAGTCCGGGACGTCCTCGGCGATCCAGGTGCCCATCTTGGGCCGGCCGGGGATGTCGGCGCCGTCGTAGTAGTACTTGTTGTCGGGGTTGAGCACCGGCATGATCACGATGAAGGGGAGGCTGGTGCCCGCCTGGACGCCCTCGGTGATGGCCTTCTGGAGGCCGAGGCTGCGGTCGGCCCAGTAGTTGTTCGGGAAGCCGTTGCCGCCGGGGAGCGCGATGAGCACCGGGAAGGCGCTCTTGGCGTACTTCGGGTCGTCGTACTCCTTGGGCGCCCACACCCACACGTCACCCTCGAAGCCGGACTTCGCGCCCGCGAGGCGGGTCTTGGCGATGATCGTGCCGTCGTCGAGCTTGGTGGTCTGCTTGAAGTCGGACTTCGGGCCGCTCGGCATCTGTACGTCGGGGTCGCCGGTGGGAGTGGGCGAGGCCGAGGCCGCCGGGGCTTCCGGGGCCTTCTTCTCCGGGCCGGCCGGGGGTGGGGACGGCTTGCCGAAGGTCACCGCGTCGCCGTTGCCGGAGAACCAGTCGAGCTTCCAGGCGGCGAAGCCACCGCCGCCGAGGAGCAGCGCGAGGGCGACGACCGCGCTGATCCATATTCGGCGCCGGGACCTCCCGGGCTGCGGCTGCCGGTACTGCGGCTCCTCGACCTCGTAGGGCCGGGGCGGGGCCGGGGGCTGCGACTGCTGGTGCACGTACTTCGCTCCGAACGGTTGTGGCTGCCCCCATGGGCAGAAGGACTGCGGAAGGGCTGGCTTCTCTTCCTGATGCGCGAATCCCCCGCGGAGTTCCAAATCCCGGCAAAAACACGGCGGGAATCTTGGGTGAACGCCGGGGTCGGCCGGGCGGTCGGCCGCCGGTCCGCCGTCAGCGCTGTTCGTCGAGGACCTCGGCGCACCGGCCCAGCAGCGCGATGAGCTGCGCCCGTTCCTCCGCGGTGAAGGCCTCGGCCAGCGCCCGCTCCACGCGCACCGCGCCGGAATCGGCCTGTTCCATCACCGCGCGTCCCTCCTGGGTGAGGCGGGTCTCCAGCACGTTGCGGTGGAGCTCGTGCGGGGTCCGCTCGATGAGCCCGCGCTCCTGGAGGTTCTTCAGGACGGTGTTCATGGTCGGCGGCGTCACCCCGCACAGCCGGGCGAGCGCGGCGGCGGAGACACCGGGCTTCTCGGCCAGCCAAAGCAGTGCGGCGTACTGCGGAACCGTTACTGCGGCGGGCTTCACCGCGACGTTCTTCGCCGCGAGGAGCGCCTGCTCGGCGCGCTTGATGTGCGCGCCGATGCGCTCGTCGGGGGCCATGGAGGTCATTCCCGCATCCTACGACCCTTGCATGCATTAGAGCTCTAACATAGATTCGCCTGCACCTGTCAAGTAGAGGACACCTGGGGATACGTGATGAAACTGCTGCCCGCCGCCGCGCTGACCACCGCTCTGGCCCTGGCCTGCCTGGGGGCGGCACCGGCGTCCGCGCTCTCCTCGCCGGACGGCGCCCGGATATCCACCGCCTTCTCCATACCCGGCGCGAAGGTCTACCCCGAGGGCATCGCCACCGACGCCCGTACGCACACCGTCTACGTGGGCTCGTACGCGGACGGCACCGTCTACCGGGCCCGCCCCGGCCGCACCGAGGCGGAGGTGTTCCTGCCCTCCGGGACCGACGGCCGCCGCACGGCGAACGGCCTGCGGGTCGACGCCCGGGGCCGGCTCTGGGTGACCGACTCCACGGCCGGGGTCTCGGTCTACGACACCGCGACCGGCTCGCGCCTGGCCCACTTCGAGGTGGCGGGCAGCGGCCCCCGCTTCGTCAACGACCTGACGATCACCCCGGACGGCGCCGCGTACCTCACCGACAGCGTCCGCGGGGTGATCTACCGCGTGACCCCGGAGCAGCTGGCCGCCGGCAGCGGCCCCCTCACCGAGGCGTACGACCTGTCCCCGGCCCTGCGGCCCCGCCCGGCGGGCGGCTTCAGCCTCAACGGGATCGTCTCGGACCGCGCCGGGCGCTATCTGCTGGCCGTGGACATGCCGGAGGGGGACCTGTACCGCGTGGACCTCGCCACCGGGGCCGTGCGCCGCGTCGACCTCGGCGGCCGGGACATGAAGGCCGCCGACGGCCTCGACCTCTCCCCCGACGGCACCCTGCGGGTGGCGCACAACACCACCAACACCCTGACCCGCTGGCGGCTCGGCGCGGACGGCACCAGGGCCCGCCTGACCCGTACGGTCACGGACCCGGCCCTGCAGATCCCGACGACCCTGTCGCACTCCCCGGGCCGCACCCTGGTGGTCCGCTCCCAGTTCGACAAGGGGGGCCCGATGACCCCGAGCACGGGCACCCCGACCACCTTCACGGTGGCCTCGGTGCGCGGGCTCTGACGGGGCGGCGGGAAGGGCGGCCTCCGGCCGGCGGCCGGGAGGGCCGCCCCCGGGCGCAGCGGTCAGTACTCCTTGAGGGTGATGGCCGTCGCGGCCTTGTGGATCGGTTCGATGGCCTTGGCCATGAGCTTCTCCTTGCCCGGGAGGCGCCCGAGCAGCGACAGCATGGCCATGGAGATGCGCACCTGTCCGGCGCTGCGCAGCACCATCCGCTTGATGTTGGCGGGCCCGAGCTTCTGGTTCTGCTCGACGAAGGGGCGCATCTCCCGTTCGTACGAGGCCAGTCCTGCGGCGTGGTCCTGGGCGGCGGCCAGCTCCCCGGCCAGGACGTACGCGCCGACCAGGGCGAGGCTGGTGCCCTGGCCGGAGGCGGGCGAGGCGCAGTAGGCGGCGTCGCCGAGGAGCGCCACGCGGCCGGTCGACCAGTGGTCCATGCGGACCTGGCTGAGCGAGTCGAAGTAGAAGTCCGGTGCGGCGTCCATGCTTTCGAGCAGTCGCGGCACCTCCCAGCCCTCGCCGGCGTAGGCGTCGGCGAGGAGCCGCTCCTGCGCGGTCCGGTCGCGGCGGTCGTACTCCAGCGGGGTGGAGGCGAAGAGGAACATGGCCTTGGCGCCGTGGTCCTTGGCGGTGCTGTAGGTCAGGGCGGTGCGGCCGGGGCCGACGTAGGTCAGTTCCCAGCGGTCGAGTTCGAGGTGGTTGGGAACGCTGAAGATCGAGACGTAGTAGCCCAGGTCGTGGATGAACCGCTTCTCGTCGCCGAAGGCCAGCGCGCGGGTGGCGGAGTGCAGCCCGTCCGCGCCGACGACGAGGTCGTAGGAGTCGACGCGTCCGCTCGCGAACGTGACGCCCACCCGGTCGCCCGTGTCGTCGATGGCGTCGATGGCGTCGTCGAAGAGGTACTCGACCTCGCCCTTGGAGGCCTCGTACAGCATCCGGTTGAGGTCGCCGCGCAGGATCTCGGCGTCCTCGCCCTGCCGCCCGCCGAAGGTGTCCCCGTCCATGCTTGCCACGCGCTTGCCGGCGGCGTTGACGACCGAGCCGCCGCGCACGTCGGTGCGGTGCGCGCGGATGTCCTCGCGCAGCCCCATCCGGGTCACCACGTCCAGGGCCGCCCCGCGGATGTCGACCTTGTAGCCGCCGGCCCGGATCTCGGGCGCCCGCTCCACGACGGTCGGCCGGAAACCGTGCCTGCGCAGCCAGTAGGCCAGCGCGGTACCCGCGATACCGGCTCCGGATATCAGGACCGTTGCGTCTCTCATGCTGGTGGCACTCCCCTTGCAGACGAGCTCTGGACACGTGATCACAGATCCTGCCAACTCCCTGGCACGAATCAACAGACATACGGTCAAGTAACGTCCGGCGTCGTGCAGTTGTTGGTCAGCGGCCGCCGCGGAGCGCACCCAACCGGGCCTGCTCGTCCTCGACGATCCGCCGGGCCAGCGCGGTGTCCGACACGTCGACGGCGTCCGGTGTGGACTCGGCGACCGCGCTGCGTCGTGCGTACGCGTCGAAGAGGCGCGCTTTGTTCGCCAGGATCCGCACCATCCGCTCGTCCACCCCGCCCGTGGCGAGCAGACGGTGCACCTGGACCGGGCGGACCTGTCCCATGCGGTGGGCCCGTGCCACCGCCTGCTGCTCGACGGTGGGTTTGACCTGCGGCTCGCAGAGGATCACGACGGAGGCCGCCTGCATGTTGAGGCCCACGCCTCCCGCCTCGATCTGCGCCAGCAGCACCGCGTGACCGGACACGGCCGCGAACTCGTCGACGAGCCGCTGCCGGCCCGCGGGCGGCACGCTCCCGGAGAGCGGCCCGAGGACCACCGTGTGCGCGAGTGCGTCCCGTACCACTGCGAGGACGTCCCGGAAGGTGGAGAAGACGATGACCTTCAGCCCGCCCTCGGCGGCCTCCGCGACGATCTCCCGCAGCCGGTTCAGCTTCGCCGACTCCTCCGGGTGTGCGTACGCGGCCCTGCGCATGGCCATGAAATTGCCGTCCAGCACGGCTTTGCGGTAGGCGTCCTCGTCGCGCGCGCTCAGCTCCTCCCATTCGTCCGTGTGCTGGAGCGCGGGAAGTTCGGCGAGCACGTCCAACTGGTTGCGGCGCAGGTAGACCGGTGCGACCGCCTTCCGGAAGGCCTTGGAACCGGCCACTTTGGCGCGGTCCTCGCCGATGGCGTCCGCGAGTCCGGGCCGCAGCATCCCCACCAGGCTGCGGAACTCCGAGACCCGGTTCTCCATGGGCGTGCCGGTCAGGAAGACCACCCGTTCGCAGCGCTCGGCCCACTCGCGAACGGCCAGGGAGCGGCGGGCCTTCGGGTTCTTCACGTAGTGGGCCTCGTCGACGACGAGCATCGCCGGCTCCCCGTCCCCGGGCAGCGCGAAGCCCCGCAGGGCGTCGAAGGTGGTGACGCCGACCCCGCCCCGCTCCTTCCAGTCGGCGAACGCCTCCTGCCGGTCGGGCCCGTGCAGGGCCGTCACCCGGAGTCTGCTGCGGCCCTCGATCTCCCTCGTCCAGTTGATCAGCACGCCGGGCGGGCACACCACCATGAAGTGGCTCCGTCCCTCGGCCGCGAGGTGCGCCAGCGCCGCGATCGCCTGGATGGTCTTCCCGAGCCCCATCTCGTCACCGACGATCACCCGGCGTTGGGCGAGCATGAACCGGGCCCCGAAGGCCTGATACCCGCGGAGCGAGACCCTCCGGAGCGTGTCGTCGAGCGCCTGCCCCCTGACCCGCTCGGCCACTTCGTCGGGCAGGAACCCCTCGGCCGCGGCCGGATCGGGCCGCCGGTCCGAGAACTCCGCGATCAGGCTGTAGTACTCGGCCGAGCGGAGCTCGAAGTCGACCATGGCCGCGAGCTCGCTCGACGGGCCGCGCAGCAGATCCACCGAGGCCTGCGCGAGCAGCTCCGGCACGCCCTCGGACTCGGCCTGCTCGGCCACCACGCGGATCTCCGCGGCGGCCCCCAGCGCGCGTTCCCGCCCCGGCCTGCCCGCCACGAGCAGCCGCAGCCGGGACGAGACGGGCCTGGCCGCCTCGATCAGCGGCCCGAGCCGGCCCGACAGCGCCCGGGCCGCGTCGAGCGCTCGCCCCGCCTCGGGGCCCGCCTCCACCAGCACGTGCAGGGCGACCACCAGCGCGGTCGTCCGGGGATCCGGCCGGTCCACGTCGATGTGCACGGCGATGGTCTCCCGTACGGCATCGGCGATCTGACGGGCGGCCGCGACGGTCTGGGCGGCGGTCTGCTGCCCGACCCCGGGGATCTGCCGCAGCCGGTACGGCCCGGCGTCGAGGACCTGCCCGACGGTACGGAAGCCGCCCCGCTCGACCTCCCCGAGCCGCAGTCTCCCCTCGGTGACCTCCTTCAGCCGGGCCACCGGGATGGCTTCGAGCTCGCGTTCCGCCAGGCCGTCGCGGATCGGCGCCAGGGCCGCGCGCACCGCCTCGACCGCACGCGCGTGGTCCTCGGCGACGGCCTGCGCCGCCTCGTACAGCCGCCTCCCCCGGACAACCGCCTCCCGGCCACTCCGCCCCATCGCGCCCCGGCCCCTCTCATCAGACCCCCCGCATCCTCCCACCTGCGCGGGAGCCCCTGCGCGGGTCGGGTTCGGGCGGGAGCCTCACTTGAGGTACGCGATGACCGCGAGGACCCTTCGGTTGTCCGCGTCCGAGGGCGGCAGGTCGAGCTTGGTGAAGATGTTGGAGGTGTGCTTGATCACCGAGCGTTCGGTGATCACCAGGTGCTGGGCGATCGCGGCGTTCGAGCGGCCCTCGGCCATCAGACCGAGGACCTCGCGCTCGCGCGGGGTGAGGCGGGCGAGCGGGCCGTCACGGTGGAGCTCCTTGGCGAAGAGCTTGGCGACGACGTCGGGGTCCATCGCGGTGCCGCCGGACGCGACGCGGCGCACCGCGTCCACGAACCCGTCGGGGTCGAAGACCCGGTCCTTGAGCAGATAGCCGATGCCCCCGCTGCCGTCGGCGAGGAGTTCGCGGGCGTAGAGCTGCTCCACGTACTGGGAGAGGACCAGGACCGGCAGGCCGGGGATCTGGCGCCGGGCCTCCAGGGCGGCCCGCAGGCCCTCGTCGGTGAACGTCGGCGGAAGCCGGACGTCGACGACGGCGACGTCCGGCTTGTGGTCGAGGAGGGCCTTGAGCAGTCCGGGCCCGGTGTCCACGGCGGCGACCACTTCGAAGTCGTACGACTCCAACAGGCGGACCAGGCCGTCCCGCAGCAGGAACAGGTCTTCGGCTAGGACAACGCGCACGGCAGCTCCATGGTGAGGGTGGTCGGTCCGCCCGGCTTGCTGTTGATCGCGAGGAGCCCGTCGAAGGCGGCGAGCCGGCGTTCGATGCCGCGCAACCCGGTGCCGCGCGAGGGGTCCGCTCCACCCTGGCCGTCGTCGATGACCTGGCCGCGCAGCGCGCCGCCCTCGTACCAGAGGTCGATGCTCACGGTGTCCGGCGCGGCGTGCTTGGCGGCGTTGGTGAGGGCTTCGGCGACCGCGAAGTACATCGCGGACTCGACGGGCGCCTCGGGGCGGCCGGGCAGGTCGGCGTTGACGGTGACGTCGAGCGGGCTGTCCATGGCCAGGGCGCGCACCGCGTCCGCGAGGCCGCGATCGGCGAGCACCGGCGGGTGGATGCCGCGGACGAGGTCGCGCAGTTCGGTCAGGGCGGCGGCGGAGGCCTTGCGGGTGTCGGCCAGGATGGCGCGGACGGCCTCCGGGTCCTTGCTGAGCAGCTGCTCCGCGACACCGAGGTTCATCCCGAGGGCCACCAGGCGGGCCTGCGCCCCGTCGTGCAGGTCACGCTCGATGCGGCGCAGTTCGGCCGCGGAGCTGCTGACCGCGTCGCTGCGGCTGTCGGTGAGGCGGCGGACGCGCTGGGCGGTGCGGGTGGGGGCGAGCAGCGTGCGGGCGAGGGAGGCGTGGGCGCGCAGCAGGGCGGGTCCGGTGGCGAGACCGGCGGCCAGGACCACGATGCCGAGGGCCACGGCGTACCAGGCGGACGTCAGGTCGCTGATCCGGATCCACATGTAGTAGTTCTCACCGGCGTCGGCGATGGGCCGGTAGATCGCCGGCATCAGGATGCCGCCGAGTCCGCCGACGACGAGGGCGAGCGGCAGCAGCGCGACGAACACCCCGGCCACCGGGTTGACCAGCATCCACGCCAGGTCCCGCCAGGTCGCCGGGTCGGTCAGCACCCAGTGCGTGCGCTGCCACTGCCCCTTGAGCCCCGACTCGGCGGCGGGCGCGGGGAGGTAGGGCTCCTCTATCGCACGGCCCGACCACCGCTCCGCGGTCCGGCGGGAGCCGTTCACCACGGCCCGTACGGCGACGGCGAGCGCCGGGACGAGCAGCACGCCCAGACCGATGCCGATCAGCGAGACCGCCGTCACGAAGAGGCAGAAGAGGACGAGTTCCGCGATGGCGAAGCCGAGAACGGGCAGTCCTTTGCCGACGGCACGGAAACCGGTGCGGATGTTCAGGTTGTTCACGGTCGTCCCATTTCCCCTCTGTTACGGCTCGCTGCCGTGGTGATGCCCCGAGTCTTGTCGATGCCGGGTCCGCGCGCAGGGGACGTGTGTCCCGTCTGCGGTGGTGTACCTAGGTCCCCCCTGGGACGCCACCGAGGTCGCTGTTTCGTCCTCGTCGTGACGACTTGACTGTATACATGACGATGCGACTGCGACTGCGACTGCGGCACCTGCTCCTTCCGCTCTGCGTGCCGCTGCTCCTGGCGGGTGGCGCCGGCACCGCCTCCGCGACGCCGGCTTCCCGGGTGGAGGCCCCCGCCACGTCCGAGCCGTCCGAGGCGTCCGGGCTCTCCGGGGCCGTCGACTCCCTCGTGCGCCGGCAGCTCGCCGACTACCGGATCCCCGGCGCCTCCGTGGTGGTCGTCGAGAACGGCCGTCAGGTCCTCACCAAGGGGTACGGCGTCGCGGACTCCACCGCGGGGACCCCGGTGGACCCGACTCGCACCGGGTTCTTCCTGGCCTCCGACGCCAAGCTGTTCACGGCGATCGCGGTCCTGCAGCAGGTCGAGCAGGGCCGGCTCGACCTGCGGTCCGACGTCAACCGCTACCTCACGTCGTTCAAGGTGAAGGACACGTATCCGGGGCACCCCGTGACCGTACGCGATCTCCTCACGCACACGGCGGGCTTCGACAACAGCATCATCGGGCGTGCCGCCACCCGGCCCGAGGAGGTGCGCCCGCTGGGCGAGAGCCTCGCCGAGCACCAGCCGCGCCGGGTGCGCCCGCCGGGCGAGGTCGCGAGCTACGACAACTACGGCGTGGCGCTCGCCGGTTATCTGGTCGAGACGGTGACGGGCACCCCGTTCGCCGCGTACGTGGACCGCTCGGTCCTGCGACCGCTCGGCATGGACCGTACGAGCTTCGCGCAGCCGCACACCCCCGAGATCGCGGCGGACCTCGCACGCGGCCACCGCCCCGAATCCGGGCACCAGCGCGTCCAGGACGGCCAGTACGGCGACTGGTCGCCGACGGGCGCGGGCGCCGTCACCACCGCGGCCGACATGGGTCGGCTGCTGAGCGCCCTGCTCGACGGCGGCGGTCCGGTGCTGAGCGAGCGCTCCGCCGCAGCCCTGATGAAGCGCCAGTTCGGAAACGACGACCGGCTGCCCGGCCTCGGGTACATCCTCGAGGAGCGCGTCCGCGACGGACAGCGGATGCTGGTCAAGGACGGCGACCTGCCCGGCTTCCACGGCAACCTGGCCCTGCTGCCCGAGCGCGACACCGGCGTGTACGTCGTCTACAACGGCGACGGCGAGAACGGGATCGCCGCCTACGCGGGGCAGGAGGTGGTGGACCGCGTCGCCGACCACTTCGGTACGCCCGCCGGCGCACACGGCTCCACCTCGCAGGCCGACGTCGGGCAGTACGAGGGCGAGTACCGCTCCACGCGCACCAGTTCCTCGGAGCTGACCCGGGTCAGCGCCCTGATCGGCTCGGTACGGGTCCGCGCGGGTGAGGGCGCGACGCTGACCACGACGGGGCTGTCGCGCAACCCGGAGGTGACCGAGCGTCATTGGGTGCAGCTGAGCCCGGGGCTCTTCCAGGAGCAGGGCGGCCAGGACCGGATCGCCTTCCGTGACGGGCGCCTGACCGCCGCCTCCGACGCCTCCGTCTCGTACGAGCGGCTCCCCTGGTACCTCTCCCCCACGCTGCACCAGCAGGTGCTGCTCGGCTCGCTGGCGTTCCTCGCCCTGACCGTGCTCGCGCTGCCGGTGCTCGCGCTGGTGCGCCGCCGCTCGCCGGGCACGCCGGCCGGGGCGCGCGTCGCCAAGCTGCTGCTGTGGACCTCCGGTGCGCTGATCACCACGGCGACGACGTGCTTCCTGCTGCTGTCCGCCGACCCCAACGCCCTGAACCGCACGATCATCGTGGGCGACTCGCCGCTCCTGACCGCGGTACCGGCCCTGACCACCATCGCGCTCGCGACCACCTGCGCCATGGTCGTGTGCGCCTTCCTCTCCTGGCGGCGGCGCTGGTGGCGGGTGACCGGCCGGCTGCACTACACGTGCAGCACGCTGGCCTCGATGCTCTTCCTCGGGGTGTGCGCCTCCTATCGGCTGGTGGGCTAGGACGCGGCGACCCCGCGGGGAGGTGGTCACGATCGCTCCTTCGTCGGACATGGGAGGGCCCGGGCAGGAGATCCTGCCCGGGCCTCGTGGTCGGGGGACGGGGCTACCAGCGGGTGGTCTCGCCGAAGAAGTCCGCGATCTCCACGGCCTCGCCCGACGCCTGCGCCGCACGCAGGACGTGCAGGCCGACCGCCAGGTCGAGGACGCCCAGGCCGAACGGCGAGAAGATGACCGGCTTGTCGTCGCCGGTGGTCACCTCGCCCTTGATGAACTGGGCGAGCGTGCCGGTGACGAAGTGCCGGTCGCCGTACTTCTGCTCGGCGAGATGCGGCGAGGTGTTGGCCTTCAGGCAGTGGTCGACGTCGTCGAGGATGTTGTACGCGCCCTCGATCAGCTCCGGGCCGATGTCCCGCAGCGAGATGTTGAGGACGACCTGACCGGGCGCGAAGGCACCCGGGTCGAGGATGTACGGCTCGGCGGCGGTCGTGGCGAGGACCACCACGTCGGCGCCGGCGAGGGCGGCGGTGAGGTCGGACTCGGTGCCGGCCGGGTAGCCGAGGGCGTTCGTCGCGTGGGCGGCGAGCGCGGAGCCGTACTCCTCGCTCTTGTCGTGCACCGTGACCGAACCGACCTGCCAGTCGCGGGACGCGAAGAACTCCAGGATGTTGCGCGCGATGATGCCCGCGCCGACGACCGTCAGCTTTCCGGCCGTGCGCCCGCCGGTCAGCTGCTCCGCCGCGAGCACCGCCGAGGCGGCCGTGCGGGCGGCGCTGATCTGCGAGGCCTCCAGGCAGGCGAAGGGGTAGCCGGTCTCGTAGTCGTTGAGCAGCAGGGCCGCCGAGGCGCGCGGTATGCCGCGCTCGATGTTGGCCGGGAAGCTGCTGATCCACTTGATCCCGGAGACGTCGGCGCCGGCGCCCAGGTGCGCGGGGAGCGCGATGATTCGGGCGTCGGGCTTCTCGGGGAAGCGCAGGAAGTAGCTGTCGGGGTTCACCGAGTCGCCCGCGTGGTGGGCGAGGTAGGTGTCGCGGACGACGTCGACGAGGTCCTGCCGGGAGGCCGAGATGATCTCCCGCGCGGTCTTGCCGCCGACGACGCTGAACTCGTACATGGAGAAGGATCCTTGAGATCGTGAGCGGATACGGAGGGTGTGGGGGCGTCGGGCCGGTCAGCGGCCCGCGAAGGTGTGCTCGGGCGCCTCGGACTGCCGGTGCGGGGAGGACGCCGCGTGCTTCGGCGCCGGAGCCGGCTGCTCCTCGCCGTGCGAGAGCTCCGGGAGCCACTTGAGCCAGGAGGGCAGCCACCAGTTGGAACGGCCGAGCAGCGCCATCACGGCGGGCAGCAGGATGGCGCGGACGAGCGTGGCGTCGAGCAGGACCGCGACGGCCAGGCCCACGCCCAGCTGCTTGAAGTCCTGCATGGACAGCGTGCCGAAGACCGCGAAGACGGCCACCATGATCAGGCCGGCGCTGGTGACGACCCCGGCGGTGGAGCGGATGCCGTAGGCGACGGCGGCGCGGTTGTCGATGCCCTGGTCGTAGGCCTCGCGGATCCGGGAGACCACGAAGACGTGGTAGTCCATCGACAGGCCGAACAGGACGACGAAGACGAACAGCGGCATCCAGGACTCGATGGCGCCGACGGCCGTCGTGCCGACCAGCTCGTCGCCCCAGCCCTTCTGGAAGACCGCGGTCATCACGCCGTAGGCGGCGACCACGGACAGGAGGTTGAGGACGATCGAGGTGATCGCGATGACCACGGAGCGGAAGCAGAGCAGCATCAGCAGGAAGCTGACGCCCATCACGAAGGCGAAGACGGGCACGATCGACGACTTGAGCTGGTCGTTGTAGTCGGTCGAGAAGGCGAGGTCGCCGCCGACCAGCGCCTTGTTCGCGCCGTCCTTCTTCAGGGTGGCCGGGATGATCTCGCCGCGGAGCGCCTTCAGGGCGCGGACCGAGGTCGCGTTGCGGCCGTCACCGGCGAGCGGCGCGTTGATCACCGCGATGTTCTCGGCCTTGTGGACGATCACCTCGATCGGGTTCTTGACGTGGCCGGAGGCGAGGGCGCGCTCCTTGAAGCTCGCGAGGGCGCCGGTGGCCTCGGCCGAGGTGACGTCGGTGGTCTTGAAGACGATCTGGGCCGGTGCCGGTGCGCCGGGGAAGACGTCCTCGATCCGCTGGGCCGTCTTCGCGGTGACGTTGTCGGCGGGCAGCAGCTGGTCGAAGCCGAGCTTCTCCGTCTTCATTGACAGCGCGGGCGAGGCGAGGGCGAGCAGGAACGCCATGCCGAGGACGGCGAAGAGCGCGGGCGCCTTCAGGACCGCGCCGAGCAGCCGGCCCGGCTTCTCGCCCGCGGTGCGGACGCGTGCCTTGCGGCGCAGGCCCGGGATCCGGCCGGCGTCGATCTTGTCGCCGAGCATCGCCATCACGGCGGGCAGCACCGTCATGGAGCCGAGCACCGCGATCAGGACGACCTCGATGGTGGCGATGGCGAAGCCCTCGAAGACCGTGAGGCCGGAAAGGAACATGCCGGACATGGCGACGGCCACGGTCAGGCCGGAGATCAGCACCGAGCGGCCGGAGGTCGCGGCGGCGATGCGCAGCGCGCTCTCCTTGTCGCGGCCGGCGGCACGCTCCTCGCGCTCGCGGCGGATGTAGAAGAGGCAGTAGTCGACGCCGACGGCGAGGCCCATCAGCAGCAGCACCGAGTTGGTCATCGCGTCGACCGGGACCAGCTGGCTGGAAAGCGCGAGCAGACCCATGGCGGCGACGCACGCGGTGATCGCGAGGATCAGCGGCAGGACGGCGGCCAGGAGCGCGCCGAACACGACGAGCAGGATGCCGAGGGCGACGGGCAGGGCGGTGTACTCGGCGCGGGTGAAGTCGTCGCCGAGGGAGTCGTTGATGCCCTTGAGTCCGCTGGCGGCGCCGTACTGGCCGAGCGTGACGCCCGTGTGGGCCTCGTCCACCTTGGCCAGCGCGTCGACGACGGGCTGGATGCGGTCGGCGGCCGTGTCCGGGTCGCCCTTCACCGCGAACTGGATCAGCGCGTCGTGCTTGTCCTCGGAGACCGCGCCGGTCGTGTACGGGTCGCCGATGTTCTGCGCGAGGCCGGTGCCGTCCACGGCGGCGATCGCGTCGGCGACGGCCTTCTTGAACCCGGGGTCCTCGGCGGTGAGTTCACCGCTGTGGACCAGGACCATCTCGGGCGCCGGGGTCTTGATGCCGGCGTCGACGAGGACCCGGGCGGCGCGGCCCGACTCCCCCGTGCCGTAGTCGGCCTCGGTCAGGCTCTTCTGGCCCGCCATACCGCCGAGGACCGTGAGCGCGATGACGGCGAAGAGCCATCCGAAAAGCGCGGTTTTGCGGTGCCTGGCACTCCAGGCGCCCAGTGAAGCCGCCAGATTTCGTTGCCTTGCCATTACCTCTCCCAGTGGGACGTCAGCGGGGGGACCCTTGATGAGCGACGTCTCTCACTGTAGATATCCGGGACCGGCGGTTTCCCTTCTCGATATGTCAGTTGAATGCCGCTGCAGCATCCTGCCGGCACCGGGGGGCGTGGGGGTCTGCAACATGCTGCAGCGGCAGCCTGTGACCATCGACAACGGCACGATCCGGCCACGCCGCTGGTTAGGTTCTTCTCGTCGGGAGTCACGGGACGGCACGGACCGCGTTGCGTCCGCCGACCGGATTCGTCCGCCAGGCGACCTGGAATCCATTTACCCACTCCGCCACGTGACTACCCAGCCCATAACCAGCCAACCAATTCACCTGAGGCGTGAAAGGGGGAATTCCGTGAACACCGCGATCGAGGCGGCCGGCCTGACGAAACAGTACGGCGGCCACCGCGCCCTGGACGGCGTGGACCTGTCGGTCGAAGCGGGCACCGTGCTCGGCCTGCTCGGGCCCAACGGAGCGGGCAAGACCACCACGGTCCGCACGCTCGCCACCCTGCTCGAACCCGATGCCGGCACGGCTCGCGTCGCGGGCTTCGACATCGTGCGGCAGCGGCGCGAGGTGCGCCGCCGGATCGGTCTCGCCGGGCAGTACGCCGCCGTCGACGAGCTCCTCACCGGGCGCGAGAACCTCGTCCTGCTGGGCCGGCTGCTGCGGCTCGGCCGCAAGGGCGCCGGCGTCCGGGCCGCCGAACTGCTCGCGCAGTTCGAGCTGGAGGCCGCCGCGGACAAGCCCGCCAAGGAGTACTCGGGCGGCATGCGGCGCCGCCTCGACCTGGCGGTGAGCCTGATCGCCTCGCCCGAGGTGCTGTTCCTCGACGAGCCCACCACCGGACTCGACCCGGCCAGCCGGGCCACGCTGTGGCGGATGGTGCAGGACCAGGTCGACCAGGGTGTCACGGTCCTGCTGACCACGCAGTACCTGGAGGAGGCCGACTTCCTCGCGGACCGGATCCTGGTCGTCGACCGCGGCCGGGTGATCGCCGAGGGGACCTCCGACGAGCTCAAGCGGAAGGTCGGGGGCGAGCGCCTGGAGGTGGCCGTCGCCGACGCCGGCGCGCTCGCGCAGGCCGCCGCCGTGCTCGCGCCGCTCGCGGTGAGTCCGCCGCAGCTGGACGAGCGGCAGCGGACCCTCCACGTGCAGCTGCCGGACGGCATGGGCGCGCTGGCGTCCGCCGCGACCGCGCTCGAGTACGCGGGCGTCGCCGTCGAGGAGTTCGCTCTGCGGCGCCCCTCGCTCGACGACGTGTTCTTCCATCTGACCGGCGAGCTCACGGGCACGCCGGCCACGCACCCCGGCGCGGTGAAAGCGGAGGCGTCCCTATGAGTTCGGTGCTTGCCCACGGCGGTGACGTCGCGGCCCTCACCGGCCGGCACCTGCGCCATCTGCGGCGCACCCCGGAGAAGATCATCGGCGTGGCGCTCACGCCCGTCGCGATGGTCGTGATCCTGGGCTATCTCTTCGCGACCGTCGTCGAGGTGAAGAACACCGGCGGCAGTTACCGCGAGTACATCATGGCCGGGGTGTTCGCCCAGGTCGGACTCTCCTGCATCGGCATCACCGCGATCGGCGTGGCCGGCGACCTCGGCAAGGGCCTGATCGACAGGTTCCGCTCGCTGCCGATGGGCCGGGCCACCGTCCTCGTCAGCCACACGCTCGCCGATCTCGCCGCCGCGGCCCTGAGCATCGCGCTCGTGGCCGTCACCGGGCTCGCCATCGGCTGGCGCGTGCACGGATCGTTCGCCGAGAACGTGGCCGGCTTCCTGCTGCTCCTCGGCTTCGCCTACGCCATGCTCTGGGTCGGCGCGCTCCTCGGCATGATGATGCGCAACCTGGAGGCGATCAGCGGCGTGTCCGCCCTGCTCCTGGTCCTGTTCTCCTTCCTCTCCAGCTCTTTCATGCCGCTGACCGGACTTCCCGGCTGGCTGCAGACCGTCGCCGAGTGGAATCCGGTCAGCGCGGTCTCGGAGGCCTGCCGGCAATTGTGGGGAAACACCGGAGCCGTTGCGTCCGACAGTTTTCCGGTGGAACACGCGGTGATCGTGTCGGCGATCAGCATCGGGGCTCTCATCGCCGTTCTCATACCTCTGAGCCTGCGCGTGTACCGCATATCGGCAACGCGATAGCCTTGTCTTCCCGGGGGGAATCATGCCGGTCATCACGGCACCGCACGAATTCAACACCGAAGATCTCTACGTAGATCTCCGGGAGTTGTACGGATATCCACTGCACCTCAAATGCGAGGGCTTCAACTTCGCGGGCTCCATCAAGCTGAAGGCCGCCGCGAGCATGATCGAGGCGGCCGAGCGCAGCGGTGCGCTCACCAAGGGCTCGACGCTGGTGGAGTCGTCGTCCGGCAACCTCGGGGTCGCGCTCAGCGTGATCGCCGCGGCCAAGGGCTACCACTTCATCTGCGTGGTCGACTCGCGGACCAACGTCGCGACGCGCAAGCTCATCGAGTCGCTCGGCAGCGAGGTGCACACCATCACGGATCCGGCCGAGGAGGGCGGATTCCTGGCGGCGCGGCTCGCGTACGTCCGAACTCTGCTCGCCGCCGACCCGCGGGTCGTGTGGCTGAACCAGCACGCCAACCCGGACAACTGGCGTGCGCACTACCGCACCACGGCCCCGCAGATCGAGAAGCAGTTCCCCGATCTGGAGATCCTGTTCATCGGCGCCGGCACCACGGGCACGTTGATGGGCTGCGCCCGCTACTTCAAGGAGCTGCCGCGACCGGTGACGGTCGTCGCGGTCGACAGCGTCGGCTCCGTCACCTTCGGCGGCCCTGCCGGCCCCCGCATGATCCCCGGACTCGGTACGGGGGTGCGCCCCGCACTGCTCGACACCTCGTACATCGACGACGTCGTGCACGTCCCCGAGGTCGACACCGTGCGCGCCTGCCACGCCCTGGCCCGCGGTGGATTCCTCTTCGGCGGCTCCACCGGAACCGTGGTGAGCGGTGCGCTGCGCTGGCTCGCCGAGAACAGACCGGGCCGGGACGACACGGCGGTCGCCATCGCCCCGGACCTCGGCGAGCGCTATCTCGACACCGTCTACCAGCCGAGCTGGGTGCGTGAGGTGTACGGCAACGAACCGATCGAACTTCCCACTGGAGCACCGCAGTCATGATCCCCACACCTCCCGCCCGACAGCTGCCGCTCTCCGCCGCTCAGCGCGAGATGTGGTACGGGCAGCAGGCCGACCCGGGCAACCCCGTCTTCACCATGGGCGACTTCCTGGAGCTGCGCGGTCCCCTGGACACCGCCCGGTTCACGGCCGCGTGGCAGGGGGTGTTGCGGGAGGCCGGCACTCTCCGCGCCCTGTTCACCGAGCTCGACGGCGAGCCGCTTCAGGAGCTCGCCGACGCCGGGGACTTCCCCGTCGAGACGCTCGACCTGTCCGGGGAGCCGCGGCCGCGGGACGCCGCCGAGGCGTTCATGCGGCAGGACCTGCTCGTGCCGCCGGACCTGACCGCGGGCACGCTGCGGTCGGTGCTGCTGCGGCTCGGCCCGGAGCACCTGCTGTTCTACATCCGGGTCAACCACATCCTGGTCGACGGGTTCAGCCGCGTCCTCATCTACAACCGGCTCGCCGCGCTGTACGCGGACCCGGAGGCCGAAGGCGCGTTCCCCGATCCGCGCACGCTCACCGACGACGAGGCCGCGTACGCCGAGACGCCCAAGTACCTCAAGGAGCAGGCGTTCTGGCGCGACCGCTTCGAGGAGCAGCCCGAGCCGGTGAGCCTCTCGCCGCGTGCCGGCGGGCCCGCCCGCAGTTCGCTGCGGTGCGAGGCCGTGCTGCCCGCGGCCACCGTCGAGCGGCTGCGGGCACTGGCCTGGGACACCCGCATCACCTGGCAGACGCTGCTGATCGCCGCGACCGGCGCCTACGTGCAGCGGGCCGCGGGCGTCGACCGCGCCCTGCTCACCCTCGCGGTACCGGCCCGTGCCACGGCGGCGGCCCGCGCCGTCCCGGGGATGCGCGCCAACTTCGTGCCGCATCCGGTCCGGGTGCTGCCCGGCCGTACGGTCGCGGACTTCCTGCGCGACAGCGCGGGCGAGCTGCGCTCCACGCTGCGGCACCAGAACTACCGGGGCGACCGCATCCGCCGCGACCTCGGCTTCACCGGTGACGCGGGCCGCTCGCTCGGCCCGACCGTCAACGTCCTGGAGTCGGGCTTCGACTACGCGTTCGGCGCGTGCACCGGTCTGCTGAACAACCTGTCGACCGGCCCGGTCGAGGACATGCAGATCATCTATCTCGACTCGGCCGAGGAGGGCTACGCGGTCCGCCTGGACGCCAACCCCTCGCGCTACACGGCGGAGGAGCTGGACCTCCACCAGCGCCGTCTGTTCGGCTGGCTGGAGAGGCTCGCCGAGGCGGGTCCGGACGCGGTCGTCGACCGGATCGACGTCCTGCTGCCGGAGGAGTCGGCCGCGGTGCGCGCGGGCTGGGACGCCACCGCGGTGGACGAGACGTACACAGGGGTGGTGGAGCGTGTCCGGGCACTGGCTGCCGACGAGCCCGAGAAGACTGCGGTCCAGGATCCGCAGGGCTCTGTTTCTTACGCTGAGCTGGTCTGCCTCGCCTCGGCGTTGAGCCGTCGCCTGACCGCGGCCGGGGTGCGCCCCGGCTCGCGGGTGGCGATGCTCTGCGAGCCCGGCATCCCGTTCGTCGCCGGCGTCCTCGGCGTCCTCGGCGCCGGCGCGGCCTGGGTCCCCCTCGACCTGCGAGCCCCCCTGACCCGAACCGCCGCACTCCTCGACGACTCACGCCCCGACGTCCTCTACACCGGACCCGGCCTCGACACGACCGCCGCCGAACTCCTCGACACCGCCACCGGCACGCCCACCGTGATCGCCTGGGACGGCGCCACCGACACCGAACTCGCCCCGCCCCTCGGCGGCGGCGACGACCTCGCCTACATCATCTTCACCTCCGG
>NZ_JBIWFI010000029.1:0-112545 GCF_044762985.1 Streptomyces sp. NPDC096339
GAGTAGGACGCCGCCGAACAATCATTGTGGGAAAGCCCCGCACCAGCCCTTCAGGGTTCGGTGCGGGGCTTTTCTGCGTTTACGGGTCGGATGCCGGGGCCGGCGGACTCCGACGCCAGGGGGGCGGCGTGGGTGTGTTCGATCTGGACCGCTGAACCCGGCGGGCTGAGGATTTTCCGATGTTCGTCCGTTCACCAGCATCCGGTTGCCGTGGAGCCGAGCTGACGGCTCGTAGGGTGGGGGTATGGGCTACGACCTCGTCATCTTCGACAACGACGGCGTGCTGGTGGACAGTGAGCCGCTCGCCAACAGTGTTCTCGCCGAGTACCTCACCGAGCTGGGGCACCCGACCACGTACGAGGACTCGCTCCGCGACTACATGGGCGCCGCCGTGCACCGGATCCACGATCTCGTCCAGGAGCGGACCGGGGAGCGGCTGCCCGAGGACTTCGACCGGACGCTGGCCGCGCGGACCGCGGCCGCCTTCGAGCGGGAGCTGAAGCCGGTCGCCGGCATCGAGGACGTCCTCGGGGCGCTGACCGCGAGCGGGGTCGGGTACTGCCTGGCGTCGTCCGGCAGTCACGACCGGATCCGGGTCGGGCACCTGGCGGCCGGGCTCGACGGGTGGTTCGAAGAAGAGTGGATCTTCAGCTCGGATGACGTGGGACAGGGGAAGCCGTCTCCGGAGCTGTTCCTGCACGCGGCCCGGCAGATGGGGGTGGAGCCCTCTCGGTGCGTGGTCATCGAGGACAGTCCGCGCGGGATCGAGGCCGCCCGCGCGGCGGGGATGGACGTGTACGCGTACACCGCCATGCTCCCCGCCGATCAGCTGCCGGGGGCGACCGGGTACTTCGGGGACATGATGCAGCTCCCGCTGCTCCTCCAACTGCCTGTGTGATCTCTCTACCCACGAGTAGCCGCGGGGCCTACGCTGTGCCGCCATGACGGCAACGGCAGATGTGCGGCTGCGGCGTGGGCGCGGCGCGCTGGGGTTCGGATTCTTCGCGCAGGGGGTCACCTTCGCGCTGCTCGTGACCCGGATCCCGGCCATCCAGGACCAGTACGGGATATCCGACGGGCTGCTGCCCGCGTTCCTGGCCGCCGTGCCGATCCTGGCGGGCGCGGCGAGCGTCGCCACCGAGCACCTCGTGAAGCGGGTCGCGCCCAGTGTGGTGCTGCGGTGGGCGCAGCCGCTGGTGCTGTTGGCGCTGCTGGGGGTCGGGGCCGGCAGCGAGATGTGGCACGTGGCGGTGGCGCTGGGGGTGTTCGGGCTGTCGGTGGGTGCGCTGGACGCCTCCATGAACATGCTCGGCGTGAGCCTCCAGCGGGAGTACAGGCGCAGCATCATGCTCGGCTTCCACGCCGCCTACAGCCTCGGCGGGATCATCGGGGCGTCGGCCGCCTGGGCGGGGGCGCACTGGCACCTGGGGCTGTTCGTCAGCTATCTGCCGGCCGTGGTCGTGCTCGTGCCGCTCACGGTGGTCGGGAGCCGGTTCTACGTCGACCAGAACGGCGACGGGGTGGCGGCCGAGAAGGGGCCGGCCGGCGGCGGGGGGTTCAAGCTGCTGCTGCCGCTGTGCCTGGTGATGGCGTGCGCGTACATCGGGGACTCGACGGTCGCGAACTGGAGTGCCAAGTACCTCCAGGACGTACTGGGGAGCTCGGAGCAGCTGGCCACCGTCCCCTACAACGTCTACATGGTGACCACGCTCCTCGGGCGGGCCGTCGGGGACCTGGGGGTGCGCAGGTTCGGGGCCGTGGCCGTCGTGCGGTGCGGGACGGTGGTGGCAGCCGGCGGGTTCGCGGTCGTGGCGGCCGCGCCGGGGGCGTGGGTGGGGATGCTCGGCTTCACCCTCCTGGGAATCGGGCTGTGCGTGATCGTGCCGCAGACCTTCGCCGCGGCGGGGAGGCTGTTCCCCGGTGCGGCTTCCGACACGGCGATCGCCCGGCTCAACATCTTCAACTACGTGGGTTTCCTGATCGGGTCGCCGCTCGTCGGCGGGATCGGGGACGCCTGGAGCTACCGGGGCGCCATGCTCGTGCCGATGGTGTTGGTCCTGATCACGCTGTTCCAAGCCCGCTCGTTCGGATCGGTGGAGGCCCGATACCGTGTCGGGCATGAGCGGCGAGCCGGTGACTGGGCTGTTGATGTGGGACGAGGCGGTAACGAAGTATGACTTCGGGCCCGGCCATCCGATGGATCCGGTGCGCCTGGCCCTGACCATGGGGCTGGTGCGCGCCTTCGGGCTGGACCGTGCGATGGAGGTACGGGCGGCCCGCGCGGCCGGCGACTCGACGCTGCGGCTGGTCCACCGGGAGGACTACGTCGCCGCCGTGCGCGAGGTGTCCGCGGACCCCGGGGTCGCGGACGGCTCGTACGGGCTGGGGACCATGGACGACCCCGCCTTCCACGGGATGCACGAGGCGTCCGCGCTGATCGCCGGGCAGTCCGTGGCGGGCGCGGAGGCGATCTGGCGGGGCGAGACCGAGCACGCCGTGAACTTCGCGGGCGGGCTGCACCACGCCATGCCGGGCGGCGCGGCCGGTTTCTGCGTCTACAACGACGCGGCGCTGGCCATCGCGCGGCTGCTGGAGCTGGGGGCCGAGCGGGTCGCGTACGTGGACGTCGACGTCCACCACGGGGACGGCGTGCAGGCGGCCTTCTGGGACGACCCGCGCGTGCTGACCATCTCGATGCACGAGCACCCGCGGACCCTGTTCCCGCAGACCGGCTGGCCGGAGGAGACGGGCGGCGACCGGGCGGAGGGGAGCGCGGTGAACATCGCGCTGCCCGCGGGAACCGGCGACGAGGGGTGGCTGCGGGCCTTCCACGCGGTCGTGCCCGAGCTGTTGGCGGACTTCCGGCCCCAGGTGCTCGTGACGCAGCACGGGGCCGATACGCACTTCGAGGACCCGCTCGCGCACCTCGCGGTGTCGCTGGACGCCCAGCGGGCCGTGCAGGAGGCGTGCCACGCTCTGGCGCACGAGTACGCGGACGGGCGGTGGCTGGCCCTGGGCGGCGGCGGGTACGCCGTGGTGGACGTCGTACCGCGGTCGTGGACGCACCTGGTGGGGATCGCCGCGCACCGGCCGGTGGATCCGGAGGCGGCGGTGCCGGCGTTCTGGCGGGACGAGGCGTACGCGCGGACGCGGCAGTTGGCGCCGGCCCGGATGACCGACGGCCGGGTGCCCGAGTGGCGTGAATGGGATGCCGGTTACGACCCGGCGGACCGTACGGATCAGGCCGTTCTCGCCACCCGGCGGGCGGTGTTCCCGCTGCGCGGGATGTTGACCTGAAGGGGGTTGGCGTACAGGTGATGCATCGTTACGCCAACTGTGGGGCCATTGCACGGAATTGATGACCCGGCAGGTGTGCGCGGGGCAGCATCGAAGGGTGTTGAGCACCGGCGCGCTGCGTGCGCATCTGCTGGCCGCCCGGTTGGCCGGGCCCGTCGCCACCTCCCGGGAGGAGAGCCTGCGCAGCTACCGGCTGTTCGCGGCGCGTGATCCGCGGGTGCTGCTGGGGCTGGATCCGGAGTGGGGTTGGGGCGAGGGCGATCTGCTGCGGCTGATGGCGGACAAGTGCGGGGTCTCCGCGGACCCGGCGCACGTCAGCGGCCCGGACGTGATCGATCCGGAGTGCACGCTGGCCGCGCTGGACGCCTTCGCGGAGCGGTTGCGGGCGGTGGCCGGGCCGGGGGCACCCGTGTTGTTCGGGACGGGTCACCCGCACCGCCTCCTGGGGTTCTACGCCTGTTTGGCCGAGGCGATGTCGGCGGCGGGATGCATTGTCCTCACCCCGGCGCAGGGGGCGGATGTCGACGTGAAGTCCCGGTTCGGCGTACGCACGTACCGCCTCGATTACGTACGGGGGGTCGCACTGGTGCGGGAACCCGGCGTGCGGTCGCCGGGGAGTGCGACCGGCGCGCACACGCATTCACCGTTGCCGGTTCGGATCGCGCTGGGGGCCCTGGCGGAGGCCGGCGGGCCGCTGCCGGAGCTGGTGGTCGGTGATCACGGGTGGGTCTGCGGCGCAGGTCAGCTCGGTGTGGAGGCGATCGGGCTGGCGGATACGGATGATCCCGCGTTGTTCGTGGGGGAAGCCGAGGGGCGGGTGTCGGTGGCCGTTCCACTTGATGACGCGGTGCGTGCGGACTACTACCGACCGCTTACTCGCTATGTGCTCAATCGGGCGGGTCTGCCGGTTTGGCAGGAGTGGCCGTAGCTCCTCTTCCCCACTCGTCACGCCCGCCCCTACTCTGGGGAGTGAGCGTGCGACGACGAGGAGTAACCGGAGGGGAAGCCGGTGCCCGTCATGCGCGGAAGGTCAAGGTGTGTCATGGCTGCTGGCGAGAGGCCTCTCAGTGAGGTTCAGTTCCTGACCGTGGCGGAGGTCGCCTCGGTGATGCGAGTGTCGAAGATGACCGTGTACCGGCTGGTGCACAACGGTCATCTGCCCGCGATCCGGGTGGGCCGGTCCTTCCGGGTCCCCGAGAACGCGGTTCACGAGTACCTCCGAGAGTCCTATGTGGGGGTGGAGTCGGCCTGAGACTTAACGCCGCGGATGCCCTCGTAACTCCTGGGATGCACTCGGATTACAGGCTCAGAGCTCGGGCGGGTAGGCTAGGCCGACGTAGGTCGTGTGGGCCCAGACGCCCCGCACCAGTGAAGAAGAAGTGAGCGAGGGTAGTCGTGGGCTCTGTTATCAAGAAGCGGCGCAAGCGGATGGCGAAGAAGAAGCACCGCAAGCTGCTCAAGCGCACCCGCGTCCAGCGCCGTAACAAGAAGTAAACGGCAGCTGTACGTGTTCTCCGCAGCCCCTCCACCATTCTGGTGGGGGGGCTGCGGTGCAGCCGGGGACGGGTGTTCCGATCTAGGGAGGCGCTGAGCTCGTGGGGAAGGTCGTGCTCGTCACCGGGGCTGCCCGGCAGCTGGGGGGCCGCTTCGTGCGCCGCATCCAGCGTGACCCGGAGGTCGAGCGGGTGATCGCCGTGGACGCGGTGGCGCCGCCGCACCGGCTGGGATCGGCCGAGTTCGTCCGTACGGACATCAGACAGTCGGCGATCGCCCGCGTGCTGGCCGAGCACGCCGTGGACACCGTGGTGCACCTCGCGGTCACCGGGGGCGCCGGGGGCAGCGGCGGCGGGCACAGCGCCGTCAAGGAAACGAACGTCATCGGGACGATGCAGCTCCTCGGGGCCTGCCAGAAGTCCCCGACGGTGCGGCGGCTCGTCGTGAAGTCCAGTACGAGCGTCTACGGGGGCACCTCCCGCGATCCGGCCGTCTTCACCGAGACCACGCAGCCCAAGTCGCTGCCGGCGGGCGGTTTCGCCAAGGACGCCACCGAGGTCGAGGGATACGTACGGGGCTTCGCGCGCAGGCGGCCGGACGTCGCGGTGTGCGTGCTGCGGTTCGCGAACATCCTGGGGCCGTTCGCGGACTCGGCGCTCGCCGAATACTTCTCGATGCCGGTGATGCCGACCGTGCTGGGCTACGACCCGCGGCTGCAGTTCGTCCACGAGGACGACGTGCTCGACGTGCTGCGGCTGGCCGCGCAGGAGCCGCGGCGCGGGACGCTGAACAGCGGGACCTTCAACATCGCGGGAGACGGCGTACTGCTGCTGTCGCAGTGCTCGCGGCGGCTGGGGCGGCCGACCGTGCCGCTGCTGCTGCCCGCGGTGACGTGGGCCGGGCAGGCGCTGCGGGCGGTCGGGGTCACCGACTTCTCGCCGGAGCAGATCAGGCTCCTCACCCACGGCCGGGTCGTGGAGACCGCGCAGATGCGGGAGGTGCTCGGCTTCGAGCCGATGTACACGACCGCCGAGACCTTCGCGGACTTCGCGCGCAGCCGGGGCAGGGGGCTGCTGCCGCCGGAGCGGGTCGGCCGCGCCGTGGACCGGGTGGCGGCCATGCTGGATGCAGACCTCGAAGCGGTTGAAGGAGCGAAGCGATAGTGGCTGACGCCAAGGTCATCCCGTTCGACGAGGACCGGCCGCGCCGGCGGGTCCCGGGCCGGCGGGTCCGGGCGGTGCCCGAGCCCGCGCACGAGCCCGAGGCGGTCCCCGTGACCGAGCCCGTCGATTCCGTGCGGGCCCCGGCGGGGGACGGCTGGGACAAGAGGATCGCCGGGGGGCTGGCGTTCCTGCGGCGCCGGATCACCGGGGACTACGAGGTCGACGAGTTCGGCTACGACAAGGAGCTGACGGACCAGGTCCTGATGTCCCTGCTCCGGCCGCTGTACGACAAGTACTTCCGGGTCGAGGTCAAGGGCGTCGAGAACATCCCGAAGGAGGGTGGTGCGCTGATCGTGGCGAACCACTCGGGGACGCTGCCGCTGGACGGGCTGATGATGCAGGTGGCGGTCCACGACCACCACCCGGCGCAGCGGCACCTGCGGCTGCTGGCGGCGGACCTGGTGTTCATGCTGCCGGTCGTGAACGAGCTGGCGCGGAAGGCCGGGCACACCCTGGCGTGCGCGGAGGACGCGCAGCGGCTGCTGGAGGCCGGGGAACTGGTCGGGGTCATGCCGGAGGGCTTCAAGGGGATAGGGAAGCCGTTCGGGGACCGGTACAAGCTCCAGCGGTTCGGGCGCGGCGGGTTCGTGTCGACGGCGCTGCGCGCGGGCACGCCGATCGTGCCGTGCTCGATCGTGGGCGCGGAGGAGATCTACCCGATGGTCGGCAACGCGAAGACGCTGGCGCGGCTGCTGGGGATCCCGTACTTCCCGATCACTCCCACGTTCCCGTGGCTGGGGCCGCTGGGGGCGGTGCCGTTGCCGACGAAGTGGACGATCCAGTTCGGCGAGCCGATCGCCACCGCGGGGTATGCGGCGGAGGCTGCGGATGATCCGATGCTGATGTTCAACCTGACGGATCAGGTGCGGGAGCAGATTCAGCACACGCTGTACAAGCTGCTGGTGCAGCGACGGTCGGTCTTCTTCTGACCGCCCAGTGCCGGGGCTCTGCCCCGGACCCCGCTCCTCAAACGCCGGAGGGGCTGGAAGTGCCTGCGGCACCCCCAGCCCCTGTACGGGTTTCTGCTACCCCGCGTCCTCCCCGCTGATCCCCAGGCCCGGGAGGATGCCCGGGAGGAGGGGCGGGAGGGTGATGTCCGGCTTCGTCTCGGACGGGGCGCCCGAGGCGGGGGGCGTGGACTGCCCCTGCGGCGGGTTCAGCAGGTTGCCCGTACCGCCCAGGAGGCCGCCGGCCGGGGGCGTGGTGCTGCCCGACGGGGACGGCGCGGGGCTGCCCGAGGGCGTGCCCGGTGCGGGGGCGGACTGCTGCTTGCCGCTGGGGGTGCCCGGTTTGGCGGGGGAACCGGACGGACCGGTGCCGCGCGTCTGCTCCGGGGGCTTGGGGAGCAGGCCCTGGAACGGCGCCACGTCTTCGTCTATGGCCTGGAAGACCGACTCGACGTCGCTGCCCACGTCGCCCAGCTGCGGCGGGAGCTTCTCCCGCAGCTTGCCCCACGCGTCGCGGTGGGCACGGGAGAAGGACGACAGCGCCTGGATCGGGCCGAGCGAGCCGTCCCGGTCGTGGGCGGCCTGGAGGAGCCGGTGGCCCTCCTCCGCGTCGTGCTTCATGCCCGCGAGGGCCCGGCGGATCGCGCCCAGGGACTCGTGGTCCAAGGCGCCCGTCCGGCCGCGCTCCATCAGCCTGCGGGCTTCCGACAGGCGGTTCGAGGCCTGGTCGAGATAGAGCTCGCCCCGGTCCGAATCGTCGTCGGCCATCCCCAGCTTCAGGTCCTCCATGCCCCGTTTCACGGGGTACAGGTGGTCACCGGGCAGGGCGTCGGAACTGGCAGCGGCCACTCCGCTGAAGGCCCCCGCGGCCACACCCACGGTGAGGCCGCCCGCTGCGATGCCCTTGGACCAGCGGGAGCGGGGCCGCAATTTCCGGAGCGGGGTCGCCCGGTGGGCGCCGCGGCCGGTCCGCTGTTCGGGCAGTTGAGGGTCGGCGGCACCGCCTCCGGCCCTCTCCTCCAGCACCATGGCCTCCATGGCTGCAATGAGCTGGGCTCGCTGCACCACTTTGACCTCGGGGTCCAGCACCGGGCGCGGCATTCGTTCGCCGAGCACGCTCGCCAGGGCCAACAACCGGTCGTGGTCGGCAGGTTCGGCAGGTGCCTCGGACTGCTCGGCCGCCGGGTCCGGTTCCGAAAGGTCGGACGGGGTCCGCTCCTCAAGGGCCTGGGCGAAGGCGTTCGCCCGCCGGTGCGGAGTGACGTTCGCGATCACTGGCGGCACCTCCTCTCGTCATGACGATCGACTCCCCAAGGTGTCCGGAAGGTTGCCTTCCTTGAGCACATCCACACTTTCGAGTGAGCGGCTTCGGGCAGGGCGTGTCCACAGGGAGCCTGCATTCCGCACAACGAGCGTCGCGGCACTTGGGTTACGGACGAAGGATGATCGGACCACAGCGTCATCGAGGGGTCACCGAATGTGTTGTCAGTAAGAGTGTGAGAGTCAGCGGGCGTCGTCCGGGAGGAGGCGGGCCAGGGTGCGGACCGCCCGGTACTGGAGCGTCTTGATGGCGCCCTCGTTCTTCCCCATCACCCGGGCCGTCTCGGCGACCGAGAGGCCCTGCAGGAAGCGCAGTGTCACGCATTCCTGCTGCTGCGGATTGAGTTTCCGTACGGCCTCCAGCAGGGCCGCGTTGGAGAGGGACTCCAGGACGGAGTCCTCGGGACTGCGCTCGACCTCGTTCGCGTCGAGCATCTCGCCGGTGGTGACCTCCAGCCGGAACCGGCTGGACTTGAAGTGGTCCGCCACCAGGTTGCGCGCGATCGTCACGAGCCACGCACCGAAGTCGCGGCCCTGCCAGGTGAAGGTGGAGATGCGGCGCAGCGCTCGCAGGAAGGTCTCGCTGGTGAGATCCTCCGCGGTCGCCTTGCCGCCGACGCGGTAGTAGATGTAGCGGTACACCGTGTCGCTGTACTGGTCGTACAGGCGGCCGAAGGCCTCGGCCTCGCCCGCCTGGGCGCGCTCGACCAGGTCCATCATGCGGGCCTGGTCGCTGTCCGCGGTGGGGCGGCGGGGTGTGGGGGTGGTCTGGGTGCTCGTACCGGCGGAGCCGCTCGACCCTCCGGCGGCGCGGCCGCGTCTGCCCACCGTCGCTCCGCCGTCGGTCAGGGCGTAGCAAGGTCCGGCCGGGCCGAAGCCGGCAGGGACCGCGGCGGCGAAGGCGGGGACGGCGTACGCGGTGGGGACGAAGCCGCGCAGGTGGTCGAGGACCGTTGCGCGCAGCGTAGCCAGGCCCGAGGCGTCAACCCCGACAGGTGGGTACACGGGACTCCCAGAGGCAGAGCTTCCATCACGTGCAGTGCGGGACCGTTCACCCGTCGTGGCGACAGATGGGCGGTGGCATGCGTTTGAGGAGAATAACGCTTCGTACAGGCAGCGCTACACCCAGTTGCTCAAATCATCGATTCCGACACTTCCGTTGCGTGTCGAGGGCATATTCAGGCGCAGTTGGTGATCGATTCTTGATCACTTGGATGCGCGGAATGGGCGCTTCCAGGGGGTCCGCGACCGAGTCGGGCAGGCCGGAGTGGCCCGCCGGAGCCGGGGGTAGGGCTGGGGGAATGCCCCGGGTCCGCGGGCCCGAAACGCGACGGGAGCCGCCCCGCGGCGGGCGGGACGGCTCCGGTGCTGGTGGCGGCCGGTGTCGGGCCGCCGGGGCGGTGGTGCGGGGGGTGCCGGGGCTACTTGCGGCGGCGGTGCAGGGCGATGGCGGCGGCCGCGCCACCGGCGATCGCACCGACTCCGGCGGCTGCCGGGACGCCGACCTTCACGGCCTTGCGGCCGGTCCGATAGTCGCGCAGTCGCCAGTCGTTGGTCCGGGCATGCTTGCGCAGTTTTGTGTCGGGATTGATCGCGTACGGATGCCCGACCAGTGACAGCATCGGGATGTCGTTGTGCGAATCGCTGTACGCGGCGCAGCGCGCGAGGTCCAGCCCCTCGGCGGCGGCCAGCGCGCGGACCGCCTCCGCCTTGGCGGGGCCGTGCAGGGGTTCGCCGACCAGGCGGCCGGTGTAGACGCCGTCGACGGACTCGGCGACGGTGCCCAGTGCCCCGGTCAGGCCGAGGCGGCGGGCGATGATCGTGGCCGTCTCCACGGGGGCGGCGGTGACCAGCCAGACCTTCTGGCCGGCGTCGAGGTGGGCCTGGGCGAGGGCGCGGGTGCCGGGCCAGATCCGCTCGGCCATGTACTCGTCGTAGATCTCCTCGCCGATGGACATCAGCTCGGAGACCTTGTGGCCCTTGACGATGGACAGGGCGCTGTCGCGGGCGTCCTGCATGTGCTCGGGGTCCTCGACGCCGGCGAGCCGGAACCAGGCCTGCTGCCAGGCGAAGCGGGCGAGCTCGCGGCGGCGGAAGAACTCGCGCTTGTAGAGGCCGCGGCCGAAGTGGAAGATCGCGGCGCCCTGCATGACGGTGTTGTCGAGGTCGAAGAAGGCTGCGGCGAGGTCGTCGCCGGCGACGGGGAACTCCGCCTCTTCCTCTTCTTCCTCAAGGGCTTCGAGGTCGGTGTCGAGATCGAGGTCGGATTCCGTGAGGTGCGGGGATTCGCCGAGTGCGGACTTGCGGGCGGCCTCGGCCGAGGCCTCGCCTGCCAGCACGCTCCGCGCTGTCGCGGAGCGTCTACGGGGTGTGAGCCATCCGAGAGCGGCCATGTGGCGAGCATAGCCACTGTGTTCGGGGGTTCCCGAACCGATGGGAAACGGAGGCGTTAACAGTTCGGTACTCCGCCCCCGCCGCCGACCCCAGAATGGGGGCATGAGCCCTTTGTTGCGACGTAAAGAGAAGAAGCGTCCCGGGGAGCGGATGGTGACGCTCATCGGGAAGCCGGGGTGCCACCTGTGCGACGACGCCGAGGAGGTCGTGGCGAAGGTCTGCGCCGAGACGGGCGCACAGTGGGAGAAGAAGGACATCTCGCAGGACGAGGAGCTCTACCGGCTGCACTGGGAGCAGATTCCGGTGGTGTTGGTGGACGGCGAGCAGCACACCTTCTGGCGGGTGAACCCGGACCGGCTGCGGCGGGCGTTGGAGGGCTGAGCCCTTTCCCGGCTACCATCATGGGCGATTTGTGGTGTCTGGGGGCGTCTGCGTGAGGAGTGTGCACGGCTTTGCCCCCTTTTGGATTTGAACGGGTTCGGCATGCCATTGACGCCGCTTCCGCGCCCCGCGGTTGCGTGACCCCGGTCACTTTGGTCGGACAAAATGGACACAATCTTTGTGCACGCGTTCACAAAGGCATAGCCTGCTGTCGACGGGGCGGTCCTGGGACAAGTGACCGCCTGCAGCCCCGCTCATCCCGCAGGAGCATCGTGGCAACTGGCCGAACTCACCGACCGGCGACCCGCAGCCGAGGTATTCCCGAGGCCACTGTCGCCCGGCTTCCGCTGTACTTGCGTGCCCTCACCGCGCTCTCCGAGCGATCGGTGCCCACGGTGTCCTCCGAAGAGCTTGCGGCAGCGGCCGGAGTCAACTCCGCCAAGCTGCGCAAGGACTTCTCCTACCTGGGTTCCTACGGCACCCGCGGCGTCGGCTACGACGTCGAGTACCTCGTCTACCAGATCTCCCGCGAACTGGGCCTGACCCAGGACTGGCCGGTCGTCATCGTCGGCATCGGCAACCTCGGCGCCGCGCTCGCCAACTACGGCGGTTTCGCGTCGCGCGGGTTCCGCGTGGCCGCGCTCATCGACGCCGACCCGGCGATGGCCGGAAAGCCGGTCGCCGGGATGCCCGTCCAGCACACCGACGACCTCGAGAAGATCATCGAGGAGAACGGCGTCTCGATCGGTGTCATCGCCACGCCGGCCGGTGCCGCCCAGCAGGTCAGCGAGCGGCTCATCGCCGCCGGAGTGACCTCCATCCTGAACTTCGCGCCCACCGTCCTGCAGGTGCCGGACGGTGTGGACGTGCGCAAGGTCGACCTGTCCATCGAGCTCCAGATCCTGGCGTTCCACGAGCAGCGCAAGGCCGGAGAGGAAGCGGCGGCCGCCGCGTCCACCGGCGGCTCCTCCGTGGGCGGCGCCGGTGGAGGCGGCGCGGCCCCCGCCGCGGCCGTGGTGCCGCCGGCCGGCCGGGCCGCCGCCGAGGCGCGCAAGGGCGGACCCGAGGGCGACGTCCCGGCGGTGATGCCGGCATGAGTCTGCTCGTCGTAGGGCTGAGCCACCGCAGCGCGCCCGTGAGCGTGCTGGAACGCGCCTCCCTGTCCGCCGATGCCAAGGTCAAGCTGCTGCACGACACCCTCGCCGCGGAGCCGGCGGCGGAGGCGACGGTGCTCGCCACGTGCAACCGCATCGAGCTGTACGCCGACGTGGACAAGTTCCACGCCGGTGTCGCCGAGCTGTCCACGCTGCTGGCGCAGCACAGCGGTGTCGCGCTGGAGGAGCTCACTCCCTACCTCTACGTGCACTACGAGGACCGGGCCGTCCACCACCTCTTCTCGGTGGCGTGCGGGCTGGACTCGATGGTGGTCGGCGAGGGCCAGATCCTCGGCCAGATCAAGGACGCGCTGGCGCTGGGGCAGGAGCAGCACACCGCCGGGCGGCTGATCAACGACCTCTTCCAGCAGGCGCTGCGGGTCGGCAAGCGGGCGCACTCGGAGACCGGGATCGACCGGGCCGGGCAGTCGCTGGTCACCTTCGGACTGGAGCAGCTCGCGGTGCACGTCCCCGTGGGGGAGTGGGCCGCGGGCAAGCGGGCGCTGGTGATCGGCGCCGGGTCGATGTCCTCGCTGGCGGCGGCGACGCTGGCCCGGGTGGGCATCGCCGAGGTCGTGGTGGCGAACCGGACCGCGGAGCGGGCGGAGCGGCTGGCGGAGATTCTGGTTGCCTCGGGCACCGGGGTCGCTGCGCGGGCCATCCCGATGCGTGCGGTCGCCGATGAGCTGGCGCGGGTCGACGTCGTGGTGTCCTGCACCGGGGCCACGGGTCTCGTGCTGACCGCCGATGACGTGCTGGCCGCCGTGTCCCGTGCGGGGCTGGACGTGGCCGAGGCCGGTGCCGCCGGTCCGGTGCGGGTCACCGAACGGGGCTCCGCCGATGGGCTCGCGCCGGCCGGGGTGGATTCGGCTGACGCCGCCGGTTCGGGGACGGTCACAGAACGGGGCTCCGCCCCGGACCCCGCTCCTCAAACGCCGGAGGGGCTGGAATTGCCCGCCGGTCCGGACCGTGAAGTCGTGGCCAGGCTCGTGGCTGCCGCCGAGGCCGGAGGCCGGATCGCCGATGCGGGGGCCGCGCGGACCATTTCGGCCGCCGCCGCGCCGGAGGGCGACGGGTGTCCCGTCGATCCCGTGCGTACCGCCGGTGGGCGAGTGGCGCTGACCGGGGTCGACGCCAACTCCCTCGAACTGCACGGGACCTGGGCCGATCAGGGTGAGGCCGCCGCGCAGCGGCAGCCGCGCAAGAGCGCGCGGAGCCAGGCCGACGGGGCGGCGGTGCCCGTACGGCTCGCGCTGCTCGACCTCGCCATGCCCCGCGACATCGACGCGGCCGTGCACCGGATCCCCGGCGTGCGCCTCGTCGACATCGAGAGCCTCGCCGAGGCCTCCGCCGACGCGCCCATGGCCGCCGACGTCGACGCCGTGCGCGGCATCGTCGCCGAGGAGGTCGCCGCCTTCGGCGCGGCGCAGCGGGCCGCGCACATCACGCCCACCGTCGTCGCCCTGCGCGCCATGGCGGCCGAGGTCGTGGCCATGGAAGTGGCACGGCTCGACGGGCGGCTCCCCGATCTCGACGAGCGGCAGCGGGCCGAGGTCACCCAGACCGTGCGCCGCGTAGTCGACAAGCTCCTGCACGCGCCGACCGTGCGCGTCAAGCAGCTCGCGAGCGAACCCGGCGGCGCCGGGTACGCCGACGCGCTGCGCGAACTCTTCGACCTCGACCCTCAGACGGTGGCATCCGTCAGCCGGGCGGACGCGGCCGATCCGAAGAACGACGACGACCCAGGACGGGCATCATGAACACAAGTCCCGACCAGCCGCTGCGGCTCGGTACGCGGCGGAGCAAGCTGGCCATGTCGCAGTCGGGCCACGTCGCCGACGCGGTACGGGCGATCACCGGCCGTCCCGTGGAGCTCGTGGAGATCACGACGTACGGTGACGTGTCGCGCGAGCACCTCGCCCAGATCGGCGGGACCGGCGTGTTCGTCACCGCGCTGCGCGACGCGCTGCTGCGCGGCGAGGTCGACTTCGCCGTGCACTCGCTGAAGGACCTGCCGACCGCCCAGCCCGACGACCTCGTGATCGCGGCCATGCCGCCGCGCGAGGACGCGCGGGACGCGCTCGTCGCCCGCGACGGTCTGACCTTCGAGCAGCTGCCCGACGGGGCCCGCATCGGTACCGGTTCGCCGCGCCGCACGGCGCAGCTGAACCACCTGGCGCTGTCCCTGGGCAAGCGGATCGAGACGGTGCCGATCCGCGGCAACGTCGACACCCGCATCGGCTTCGTGCAGGCCGGCGAGCTCGACGCCGTCGTGCTGGCCGCCGCCGGACTGAACCGGATCGGGCGCGGTGACGAGGCGACCGACCTGCTGTCCGTCGACAACATCCTGCCCGCCCCCGGCCAGGGAGCCCTGGCCGTGGAGTGCCCCGCGTCCTCCACGGACCTCATCGCCGCGCTCGGCAAGCTCGACGACCCCCACACCCGGGCCGCCGTCACCGCCGAGCGTTCCCTGCTCGCCGCCCTGGAGGCCGGCTGCAGCGCGCCCGTGGGCGCGTACGCCGATCTGCTGGCCGACGGCCGGAATGTCAATGAAATGCGCCTGCGCGGCGTCGTCGGCACCCTCGACGGCTCGACGCTGGTGCAGCTGTCCACCACCGGTCCCGTGCCCCAGTCGTACGACGAGGCCATGGCGCTCGGCCGCGAACTCGCGGACGAGATGCTGGCCAAGGGCGCGGCCGGTCTGATGGGGGAGCGAGCGTGAGCCCCACAAGTCCGAACACCTCCGCCTATCCGGCCTTCGCCGCACACGGGCACGTCACCTTCCTCGGTGCCGGCCCCGGCGACCCGGGTCTGCTGACGCTGCGCGCCGTGGAGGCGCTCGCGGCAGCCGACGTACTGATCGCGGAACCAGAGGTGCTCGACGTCGTACGGACGCATGCGCGCGCGGGTGTCGACACGCCGCAGCTGACGGTCGCTGACGAGGCGTCAGCAGCCGCCGGGCTCCCGGTGATCCGCGATGCCGCCAATCTTGTCATGGAGGCCGCGCGCTCCGGCAGGCGGGTCGTCCGTGCCGTCACCGGCGACCCCGGGCTCGACGGGAGCGCGGCCGAGGAGATGCTCGTCTGTGCCACCGAGGGCATCCCCTTCGAGGTGGTCCCGGGCGTCGCGACCGCGGTCGGCGTGCCCGCCTACGCGGGTGTGCCGCTGAGCGACAAGCAGGGAGCGGACGTCCGGTTCGTCGACGCCCGCAACGCCTCGGCGCGCTGCTGGAGCGAGGCCGGCGCGAGCGACGGCATCCTCGTCGTCTCCGCGACCCTGGAGACGGTCTCGGCCGCCGCCGCGGAGCTGGTGAGCGCCGGGCGCAAGCCCGACACCCCGCTGACCGTGACCGTCGCCGGTACGACCACGCGCCAGCGCACCTGGCGCGCGACGCTCGGCACGATCGCCCAGGTGTTCAAGCAGGGCAAGATCCTCCCCTCGCCCGAGGGCGCCCGGCCCGTCATAGCCGTGGTCGGTGAGCACGGCGCCGCCGCGCGCCGCGAGGAGCTGGCCTGGTTCGAGTCGAAGCCGCTGTTCGGCTGGCGGGTACTCGTACCGCGTACCAAGGAGCAGGCCGCCTCGCTCTCCGACCAGTTGCGTTCGTACGGCGCGGTGCCGCACGAGGTGCCGACCATCGCCGTGGAGCCGCCGCGCACCCCGCAGCAGATGGAGCGGGCGGTCAAGGGCCTGGTGACGGGCCGCTACGAGTGGATCGCCTTCACCTCGGTCAACGCCGTCAAGGCCGTCCGGGAGAAGTTCGAGGAGTACGGGCTCGACGCGCGTGCCTTCGCGGGCATCAAGGTCGCCGCGGTGGGCGAGCAGACCGCTGCCGCGCTCGTGGAGTTCGGCGTGAAGCCGGACCTGGTGCCGAGCGGCGAGCAGTCCGCGGCCGGGCTGCTGGAGGACTGGCCGCCGTACGACCCGGTCTTCGACCCGATCGACCGTGTCTTCCTGCCGCGCGCCGACATCGCCACGGAGACGCTGGTCGCCGGGCTGATCGAGCTGGGCTGGGAGGTCGACGACGTCACCGCCTACCGGACCGTGCGCGCGTCGCCGCCGCCGGCGGACACGCGCGAGGCGATCAAGGGCGGCGGTTTCGACGCCGTTCTCTTCACGTCGTCCTCGACCGTGCGCAACCTCGTCGGCATCGCCGGCAAGCCGCACAACGTGACCGTGATCGCGTGTATCGGGCCGGCGACGGCCAAGACCGCCGAGGAGCACGGGCTCCGGGTGGACGTGCTGTCGCCGGAGCCGAGCGTGAGCAAGCTCGCCGAGGCCCTCGCCGAGTACGGCGCGGCCCGCCGAGAGGCGGCCAAGGAGGCCGGCGAGACGGTCTTCCGGCCGAGCGAGCGGCGACCGGGCGCGCGGCGTCGTCGTACGACGTGAGTCGGTTAGACGGGGTCCGCCCGTTACGGGACACGGGGAAGGGGCCCGGGTGCACATCGCACCCGGGCCCCTTCCGCGTCCCCGGCCCCCGAATCCGGTTGTCCCGGACGCCCCGACGCGGCGAGGATCACGGCCGGACGAGGGGGAACGGATGACGGAGCCGGAGGCCCGGCTGGTGGGCGCGGTGGCGGCGGGGGACGCGCAGGCGGTCCTGGACCTGCCGGCGGCGGGCGCGGACCCGGACGCGGCCGGCGGGGACGGCCTGCCGGTGCTGTGCGCGGCGGTGGCGGCGTACGCGGCGGAGGCGGCACGGGCGCTGGTCGAGGGCGGCGCCGATCCGGACCGTGTGCTGCCCGACGGGACGACGCCGCTGCTGCGGGCCGTGGAGGGCGGCTCCCCGGCGGTGGTGTCGGCACTGCTCGGCGACGCCCGCCCCCGGCTGCCGGAAGCGGAGCAGGGCCGGCTGCTCGCGGCGGCCCGACAGTGGTACGAGGAGGGTGCGGAGGCGCGGCTGCGGCGGCTGACGGGGGCGGCGGGCCCGGCGGACACCGGGTGGGCGCGGGACGCGGAGTACGAGGGCGTTGCGGAGGTCGCCCTGGCCGGGCGGACCGTACGGGCCGGGCACGGCGCGGTCCTGACCCTGCTGGAGCGGGAGTTCGGTGTCCTGCCCCCGGTGGAGGAACTGGTGGCCCGCGGGGTACGGCACGAAGCCGAGGACCACGTCGACCGGTCGGCGGCCGTGTGGGTCCTTCTGCTGCGGGAGAGCGCCGAGACCTGGCGGCAGGTGGTGGGGTTCCACCGGCACCCCTCGGCCGCGCACCGGGGGTTCGTCGCGGACTTCCTGAGCTGCGGCGCCCGGATGTCGACGGTCCTCGCGTACCCCCGCTGGTACGCGGAGCAGCGGACGGAACTGCTCTCCTCGTGGGCGGACGCCGAACCGGACGCCGGGGTCCTCGCACTCGTGCTCGGGCTGCTCGCCGAAGAGGCCCACCCGCGGGCGCGGGACTTCGGGCTGCGGCACGCCCGGCATCCGGACCCCCGGGTGCGGCGCCGGGTCCCGCCGCTGTTCGACCGGCCGCTGGACGCGGAAACGGCGCGCGCGGTGCGGGAACTGGGCCGGGACGCCGACGCCGGGGTACGGGCCGAGGCGCCGTTGTCGCAGGAGGACCGCGAGGCCCTGATCGTCCTGCTCCGGGACGAGGACCCGGAGGTCCGGGCCAGGGCCGTGTACACCGCCGGCCACGCGGCGGACCGTACGCCGCGGCTCACCGAGGCACTGATGGAGCTCCTCGACTCCGACGAGCAGGAGACCAGGCTCGCCGTCGCCTTCGCCGTGGCCTGCCGGGACGACCCGCGCACGCCGGAGGCGTACGCCCGCGTGGGGCCGCTCGGCCCGGAGCTCGCGGGCGACCACCGGGCGGACGGCCTGTGGCGGTGGAGGCACAGGAACCGCCCCGGGCCTTGAAGAACGTCCACAGCCGGGCAGCGAAGGGGTGTGGACGGAGGTCCGGCGGATACTGGAGCCATGCGCATCGCACGGCGCTCCCGGGCCCGGCGGAGGGCGGCTCTGGCCGCCGCCCTGGCCGTCGTGGCCGTCGGCTGTGCCGCCCCCGGGGCGTCGGCGGACGGCTCCGGGGACATCGACCGTACGGTCACCCTCCCGGGAGGGCGTGGCGTCCACGTGGAATGCCGCGGGACAGGCTCCCCGACGGTGGTGCTGGTGTCCGGCACGGGGGGCGCGGCGGACGAGTGGACGCACGTGGCCGCTCCCGGCGGCCCGGCGGGCGCCCTGGAGCCCAGCGCGTCGGCGGTGCTGCCGAGGCTCGCCTCGTACACGCGGGTCTGCGCCTACGACCGGCCCGGCACCCTTCTGGCCGATGACACGCCGACCACCTCGACCCCGGTGCCGCAGCCGACCTCGGCGCGGGACGGCGCGGACGACCTGCGGGCGGTGATGGCCGCGGCCGGTGAGGAGGGGCCGTACGTACTGGTCGGCGCCTCCTGGGGAGCGATGATCACCGGCCTGTACGCGCGTACCCACCCCGCGCAGGCCGCCGGCCTGGTCACCGTCGACGGCGCTTCGCCGCACCTGCACGACACCCTGACCCCCGAGCAGTGGTCGGACTGGACGCGCGCGGTCCGGGCGATGCCGAAGGCGAAGGGGCGGGAGGTACCCGACTACCCGACGAGCATCGCCGAGCTGCGCGCCGCGCCCGCGCTGCCGCACCCGGTACCGGCGGTGGTGCTGACCTCCGACCACCCGTGGGACCTGAAGGTCGGAACGACCGGCTCGACCTGGCCGGCCTGGCTGGCCGCGCAGCGGCGACTGGCCGACGAACTCCACGCCCGGCACGTCACCCGCACCGACAGCGGGCACGGGATCGCCGTAGAGCAGCCCCGGCTGGTCGCGGACGCGATCCGCGAGGTCGTGGACCGGGCCCGGGCCGAGGCCCAGGCCCATGCCCGATAGCTCACCCGATCACGACGTCGTCGCAGGGCGGGGGCGGGGGTGCGACCGCGCGTCGTGCCTCCCGCCAGTGCGCGGCCTCACCGTCCACGCCGCGCCTGGCGGGTACGACGTACCCGGCCCAGGGGCCCCGGCCGTCGTCGTCCATGGTGGAGATGCCCACCACGTACGCACGGCCCGGTTCGAGCACGGCGTAGAAGGGATCGTCGTCGACGTACCGTCCGGCGGCGGTTCCCCCCTTGGTGACGCCTTGGGTGAGCGTGAGGAGCTCGGGCAGCGTGCCGTGCAGCGTCCTGAGTACGCGCACCCGGCTGGACAGGTACGAGCTGCCGCCCTCGTCGTCCCGGGCGCGGGTGTTCTCCAGGGTCTCGACCACGGCCATGGCCGGGAACCTGTCGGCGACGACGGGATCCTTGCTCAGGTCGGCGCCGCAGACCGCGAGGGTGGTGCTCGCCGGTTCGGCCGCCACGTACCAACCGGCCCCGACCAGCAGCAGGGCGGCGGCGGCCGATAGAGCCGTGAGGGGCTTGTTCACTCCGTTCACGGTAGGGCCCCGCCGGGTGAGGCCAATCGTTTCCGCACTCACGGGAGATGAGTATCCGCGCGGATTCCCCGGTTGGGGTGGGCGGGGTTGAGTGTCCTCATGACCGATCACGACCTCGCCCGCGAACTCGACCTCGACCGGGACCGCCGGGCCTTCATCGCCCCGCTGGTCTCCACCCTGCTGACGCTGCCGCTGGGACTGGTGACGCTGTTCTTCGCGGGCCTCTCGCCGATGGCGTGCGACTCCTGCAACGGGGAGACCGCCCGCGCCTTCGACGCGAGCTTCCGGATCGCCTGGCCGCTGTTCATGGCGGGGCTGGTGGTCGTGGCGGGGCTGCTGGTGTGGTGCTGGGCCCTGCCGTGGCGGAAGGCCAACGCCGACCGGCGCTTCGGCATCGCGATCGCCGCGCCGGCGGTGGTGGTGGCGAACGTGGTGCTGTTCTTCGTGCTGCTGGACACGCCGTAGGGCGCCGGTTTTAGGGCAGGAACTCCCAGTAGGGGCCGTCGGGCGCCCGGTTGCGGGAGCAGAGGGTCACGTCCCGGCCCTTGAGGTAGGCCAGCAGCCAGTCGCCGAACGTCATCTCGTACAGGGTCCAGGCAGGGCTGTCGAACTCCTGCACCAGGACCCGCCAGGGGTCGGCGGGGCCGTCGGGCACGCGGAGGAAGATCGCCTCGCCGGTGGTGGCCGACGCGACGGGGATCAGCTCCCCGGGGTTCGTGCCGGCCGGACTCGGCAGGTACTCCGCCATGTCCTCCTCGCGCCAGAGGTCGAGGTCGAGCTTCAGGTCCTTCCCCAGGTTGTGGAGGAGGTGGGGGGCGGGGTGGTTCAGGTACAGCTGGTTGTTGACCAGGACCGACCCGTAGGCGTCGACGATCTCGCGGAAGTCGGCGGGGAACCCGACGCCGAGTTCTTCCCAGGGGGTCGGGTCCGACCAGTTGAACTCCGGCTCGCCGAGCAGGGCCGTTATCTCCGGGAGCGTCGCCATTGTTACTGGGCGACCCAGGCGGTGAGGCCGGTCCAGGCGGCGGGGGCGAGGGTGAGGGCCGGGCCGTCGGTGACCTTGGAGTCCCGGACGTGGACCTGGTCGGCGGGGCAGGTGGCGACCTCGACGCAGGCGCCGCCTTCGCTGCCGCTGTAGGAGGACTTCCGCCAGGTGAAGGCGGCCTCCAGGCACTGGCCGCCCTCGCTGCCGCTGTAGCTGGACTTGAACCACTTCAGTGGGGTGCTCATGACTCTCCTAGCAGCTGGTTCAACAGGTCCTTCGTCTCTGCGAAGTTGAGGGCCTGTGACCGCAGCATCGCATACTTCTGGGAGAGGATGCTGACCTCGTTCGGGTCCCTGACGAGGAAGCTGCCGCGCTGGGTTTCCGAGTAGGCGAGACGCTGGAATTCCGGTGTTTCCAGGAGGATGAAGGAGCCGTCGAGACCTGCGTGGGAAGTGACGCCGAGGGGCAGAACCTGGAGGGACAGGCCCGGGCGGTCGGCGCAGGCGCGCAGGTGGCGCAGCTGCTCCTGATGGACCTCGTCGCCGCCGATCCGGTCGCGCAGGGCGGGCTCCCAGACGATGAAGCTGAGGGTCGGGGGGACGGCCCGGGTCAGGATGTCCTGGCGCTTCATGCGGTGGGCGGTCTGGAGCTCTATCTTCGCCTCCCCGACGAAGGGGACGCGGCAGCCGAGGACCGCGCGGGCGTAGGCCGGGGTCTGGAGCAGGCCCGGGACGGTGAGCGTGTCGTACCAGGACAGGGCGAGGGCCTCCGCCTCCCGCTCCATGTACTCCTCCGCCCAGGCCGGGATCATGTCGACCTCCGGCATCTTGTTCGCGGCGACCGTCAGGAGTCCCGGGATGTCCAGGGCATGGTCGAGCTTCTCGGCGAGGTGCGGCATGAGGACGCGCCGGCCCTGTTCGATCGAGGCCAGGGTTTCGACGTCCACGTGCAGCTCTTCGGCGAGCCCGCGTTGTGTCAGTCCTTTGGCGACGCGGGCGGCGGCGACCAGGGCGCCGATCATCTTCATCGCCGTCGAGTTGGGCCGAGCCCTTTTGCGTGGTGGCATACGTGTGAACTCCCCGTCGGTGCATGCCGAGATACCCGTGCCAACCCGTACTCATCAAGGAGTACGGGTCGTTCGTCTCCTCCACGCTAGTCACGCACCGCGACGATTTCCTCGTGAACGTGGAAATCCAACCGGCCCTGCTGCGCGAGCGTTTCTACCCCCGCAGCCGCCAAAGCGTCGCCTCTGCCAGGGAGTTCGCGAGCGTGACACTTCACGCGTGGGGTGTCACACCCCGCCGCGACGACCTGTTGCTCTGCGTGAGCGAGCTGGCGACCAACGCCCTGCTGCACGGCGTCCCGCCCGGCCGGGGGTACCGGCTGCGGATGCTGCGGTTCGGCGAGACCGTGCGCGTCGAGGTGCACGACAGCGGGGGCGGGCGGCCCCGGATCGAGGACCGGGACCCGGGGGCCGAGGGCGGGCGGGGGTTGCTGCTGGTCGCGGCGGTCGCGGACCGGTGGGGGGTCGGGCTCCGGGTGCCCGGGAAGGTGGTGTGGTGCGAGTTCGCCGTCACCGCGGACCGGGACGGGCTCTAGGCTTGGTGCGACTGCTGTCCAGGCTCGAAGAGGCGACTGAAGATGAGCGCGTACGGATCCTTCCCCGGCTCGCGGCCCCGCCGGCTGCGTACGACCCCTGCCATGCGGCGCATGGTCGCGGAGTACCGGCTGCACCCCTCCGACCTGATCCTCCCCGCGTTCGTACGGGAGGGCATCAGCGAGCCCCTGCCGATCTCGGCGATGCCGGGCGTCGTCCAGCACACGCGGGACACGCTGCGGAAGGCGGCCGTGGAGGCGGTCGAGGCGGGCGTCGCGGGGATCATGCTCTTCGGTGTCCCGGCGGACGAGAACAAGGACGCGCTCGGCACGGCGGGCACCGAGCCGGACGGGATCCTCCAGGTCGCCATCCGCGATGTGAAGGCCGAGGTGGGCGACGATCTGGTGATCATGTCGGACCTCTGCCTGGACGAGTACACCGACCACGGTCACTGCGGGGTCCTCGACGAGAACGGCCGTGTCGACAACGACGCGACGCTGGAGCGGTACGCGGAGATGGCGCAAGTCCAGGCCGACGCGGGCGTCCACGTGGTGGGTCCGAGCGGAATGATGGACGGCCAGGTCGGCGTGATCCGCGACGCGCTCGACGAGACCGGGCACGAGGACGTCTCGATCCTCGCCTACACGGCGAAGTACTCCTCCGCCTTCTACGGCCCCTTCCGCGAGGCCGTCGCGTCGAGCCTCCAGGGTGACCGCAAGACCTACCAGCAGGACCCGGCGAACGCCCGCGAGTCCCTGCGGGAGCTGGCCCTCGACCTGGAGGAGGGCGCCGACATGGTGATGGTCAAGCCGGCCGGTCCCTACCTCGACATCCTCTACCGGGTCGCGGAATCCGTGGACGTGCCGGTGGCGGCGTACCAGATCAGCGGCGAGTTCGCGATGATCGAGGCGGCAGCGGAGAAGGGCTGGATCGAGCGGGACCGCGCGATCATGGAGACCCTCCTCGGCATCAAGCGGGCCGGCGCGGACACGATCCTCACCTACTGGGCGACCGAGGTCGCCCAGTGGCTGCGCGCGGAGCGCTGACGACGGTCGACGGCCCGAACGCGGGATCCGGTCAGCGCGGGTGGGCCTTCTTGGGGTGGCGGCGGTAGAGGTCCGCCAGCTCATCGAGGGCCTTCGCCGCGCGGGCCGTCACGTCCGCCCGGCCCACCTCGTGGTGGGCGACCGGGAACCAGACCGTGCCGGGCTTGCGCTCCCACTCGAAGACGTGCGGCGCGGCGGTGCGGACGTGACAGATCGTGCCCACCGGGTTGGTGTCGAAGGCGAGTTCGAGCTCGGGGAAGTCCGTCCGGCCGCCGGTCGGGTCGCTGACGAAGATCGGCTGGTACGCCTCCGCGTACGACTCCGAGTGCTTGATCCGGTCCTTGACCAGGTGGGAGTGCCGCTCCAGATAGCCGAGTTCGCCGAAGGCGTCGAGCGCCGCCGCCACGGCGGGCAGCGGGTCGACGTGGAGGAAGTCGGTGTCGGTGAGGACGGTTCCGGCGGCGTCCTTCAGGGCGATGCGCGTGCGCAGCGCGAAGTCCACGCCGAGGGCCCGGCCGTCGAAGTCGGTGAACGGCGAGTACCAGGGGAGCCGCCCGTCGAACGGGATCTGCCGCTCCGTGCCGGCCGGGATCTCGAAGCGGACGCCCCCGGTGTGGAAGAACGCCAGGTGGTCCGTGACGGTCGCGCCGCTCCGCCGGTACATCGGTGCGACCGGCTGGAGGATGATGTCCTCGGTCCGCAGGTCGGCTCCCCCGGCGCGGATCACCAGCCGGCCACTGACCTCCGCGCCGGGGCGGAGCGTGCGGGTACTGATCCTGGTGTCGATCTCGGGCCCGTCGGCGCCCGCCGCGCCCTCTCCGGCCGTTTCCTCGTCCGACTCGAACAGCTTGCGGAACGCCACTGTCCGACCCCCTCCCCGTACGCCTTGGGCACGAGCCTAGCCGGAGGCCGGTTCCGTGCCGCGGGTTAGGCTTTCGGGGGCTCGACGGGGGAGGAAGCGGTGGGGCTGCTCAGGCTGTTGGGGTTCGGGCGTGGGGGCGGGGACGACAGCGGTGCGCGCGGGGCCGCCGCCGCTCAGGACGACGCGCCGCCCGAGATCGACACCGTCATCGGCACCGTCGACGCGCGGCCCGGCGAGTGGCTCAAGGGCGAGGTCGTGTTCCGGGGCGGAGGTACGGGGCTGAAGGTCGACCGCTACGACCTGCGGGTCATGGCCAAGGCCCTGACCACGTACGGTGCCACGCGCGAGATGGAGGTGGCCCGGCTCGAGCCCGCCGGCTGGGAGGACTCCGCCGAGGTGGCGCCCGGCGCGGAGCACCGGATCCGGTTCAGCGGGCGGCTGCCCTGGGAGTGCCCGGTCACCGAGCTCGGAGGCCGGTCCATGGGCATCGACCTGTCGGTGGTCACGACAATCAGAGTCGCCGAGACCGACGTGGTGAAGGACATCGACTTCCTGCACGTGGCGGCGCCGCCGCTGCACGAGGCGGTGATGGACGCGTTCTTCGCCGAGGGGTACAGCCGCGTCGAGGCCCGGCTGACGGACGAGGGCGCCCCGCACGTCGAGCAGCGCAGCTCCTGGCTCCAGAACTACTACCTGGAGGACCCGGGCCGGGGGGCCGACGACTTCGCGGAGATCGAGGTGACCCTCGTCAACAGCCAGGTCGGCGCCCTCGTCTTCGTACGCCGTGCGGACCGGGACAGGATCGGCTGGCAGCAGAAACCGCCCGCGCTGTCGTTCCCCGTCGCACATCACGAGGTCGGCGAGGTCGGCCTCGACGCCCGCGTCCGCGAGGCGCTGGCCGACCTCCCGGGCCTGGACCGCCTCGGGAGGCGGTGAGCCCGCCTCGCGCGGTGGGCGTCAGGGGGCGTCCGGCCACGATCCGCAGGTCACCCCTGGTCGAAGAGGTCGAGTTCGTGGAACTCCAGCCCGTCCGGGCCGAGTCCGGTGTTCTCCGCGTGCTCGGCCATCCGCGCCGCGTACTCGGGATGCGCGGCCAGCGAGGTGTAGGTGTCGAAGTCCAGGTCCAGGACTTCGGCGAGGTCCGCGAGGTACACGTCGAGACCGGGGTACATCACGCCCACGTACGGCAGGTCGTCGATGTCGGTCACCAGCACCGGGTATTCGCCCGTGGAGTCCGGCGAGCCCAGGTAGAGCAGGCGGCGCGAGTCGCAGCCGCCGACGAGCGGCAGGCACACGGCGGGCAGGAGTTCCTCGAAGTCGCCGAGCATCGCGACCAGGCCGTCGCCCGAGCCGTACATCCACTCGGCCGTCGCGCCCAGCCCCCGGTCGCCGAGGACGGGCTCGGCCGGGTCCTCGTACCAGCCGACGCCGGCGAGCCAGGAGCCGTCGAAGGCAAGCCAGCGGCGCAGGCTGGGCGGCAGCGGCCGGTCGCCGGGCAGCCTCAGCCGGTCGAGCACCTCGGGCGCGAGCGGCACCGGTTCGTCGAGGTCGGGGGCGTCGCAGGTGGGCCAGCCCCGCTCCCGGACCCGTTCGATCACCCGGTCGATCAGCGCGGGTCCGTGCATGTCCTCGTTCATGCGGTGCACTGTGCCACGGGCCACCGACAACGCGGGACGACCTCGGGCGCTCCGCGCCTCAGAGCCGTGCCGCCGCGGGGTAGTCCGGCCCCCAGCCCGAGGCGGAGGACTTCGCCGGGGCGGATTCGCCGTCGGGGAAGTCCTGGCCCCAGCCGCTCGCCACGGCGAGGACCGCTGCCAGCGCGAGGGCGCTGAGGGCGGCGAGGAGCATGCTCTTCGTCTTCATGGCGGGGAGCATCTCAGGCTCCTCCCGGCGGACGGAAGGGTTCACGCGCAGCGGGTCGGGTCCGGGGTGGGAACGGGCCGCTCGGCGCGCGATGGAATTCGTGAGTCGATCTTGAAACCGAAGCGACTCCGCAGGCGTCCCTGGATCCGTATGCCCGTCCGGCCGGTTACGGGGGTCCGGCCGGACGGGCGTACACGGTTCTCCTCTCAGCCCTAGCCGAGCGGCAGGTCCAGGTACGACGGGGTCGCCTCGGGTGAGGTGAACGCGAGGGTCGCGCGCGGCAGGTTGGCGTCGCCGTAGAAGCGGTCGCGGGCGTCGATCACCAGCAGCAGGCGGTGGTCGCGCGGTACGTCGTACGCCGTCGCCTGGAGGTCGATGTCCGCGCTGACCAGGCTGTCGGGCGCCGAGCCGAGGTCGGTGTACGGGGCGTGCGTGACGATGTGCGCCGTGCCGTCGGGGGCCGTGTCGAGCAGGTACGCGATGAAGGTGGAGCCCGGGTTCGGGGCGCGGTAGGTCACGCGCAGGCGCGGGGTGCCGCGCAGTCGGGTGGTCTCGCGGGCGGGTTCCGAGGCCCAGACGGCCGCGACGGAACGGTCGATGGTCCCGGTCGGGTAGACCTTCGGGCGCCCCGCGATCTCCGCGTATCCGGACTCGACGACCTTGTCGGCGACGGTGGCGGGGGTGTCGACCCCGCACAGCACGGTCGCCGTCCAGCCGGCCTCCGGCTCCTCGGCGAGTTCCCCGCTGCCCGCCAGGTGCAGCCGGTGTACCCGCTCGGTGAGGGAGTGCCAGGTGGGGCGGGGTTCGAGGGTCTTGCTCCACATCACCTCGCTGATCACCTGGCCCTCGTCGGCGATGCCGTTGTCGATGTCCCTGAGGTGGTGGTCGAACCAGCGGTGGGCGTCCGTCCAGATCCGGTTGGGCAGGCCGAGCATGCCCGTCATCTCGGGCCCGGAATGATCGCCGATGGACAGGACGAGGCGTTTGGGGCCGGTGAGTTCGTTGAACGTCTTCAGCGTCTGGTTGGTGGGGAAGAGCGTCTCGTGCCAGGCGTGCGCGAAGAGGACGGGGACCTGGCGGCGGTTGAGCTCCTTGATGTGGGTGAGGGGTGAGCGCTGCTCGGCCCAGCGCAGGGTGCCCTCGATGTCGCGGTTGGCGAGGACGTTGGCGAAGACGCTCTGCGTCTGCGGGCTCAGCCGTGCCTTCGCGGCCGCGCCGAGCAGGGCCCGTACGGCGGCGACGTGGCGGGTGGAGTTCTCGTAGAACGCCTCGCCGAGATCGCCCCAGGTGCTGAGCGCGACGACGGCGCTGACGCGGGTGTCGTGGGCGGCGACGAGCTGGCTGATGCCGGAGCCGTACGAGTCCCCGAGGAAGCCGATCTTGGCCACGGGGCCGGTGGTGCGCTCGATGAGGTGGTCCAGGGCGCGGCTGGCGTCGGCGACGTCGAGCGGGCCCGCGACCTCGACGCGGCCTTCGGAGGCGGCGAAGCCGCGGGTGGTGTAGGCGAGGACGTTGTAGCCGCGGGTCGCGAAGAGGGTGGCCTGGACGGCGTAGAGGATCCAGCCGTGACTCGTCCAGGGGGACGGCATCACGATCAGGGGGCGCGGCAGGCTGCCGGTGTGCCGCCACAGCCCGGCGTCGAGCAGGTCGCCGTCGGCGCCGGTCACCTTGGTGCGGGTGAAGACGGAGACGGAGCGGGCCTCGGCGACCTCGGCGGCGCGGGCGGGGGGAAGGCCGGTGACGTCGCCGCTCTCCAGGGCGGCGACGAAGGCGCCGAGGGCGGTGGCGTCGAGTTCCGGGTAGAGGGAGCCGGGGGTGTCGGGGAAGCCGAGGGAGCCGGGGGTGTCGGGTAAGTCGGGGGATTGGGCGGGTGGGGTCACGGCGATACGTCCTTCTTCGTCGGAGTGTTCGGCGAGTGAGATGAACGTGGTGCGTGGATCGCCCGGGCCCGGAGCGGAACGTCCAGTATCGACGGGACATCCGGTGACGTTTCGCGAGTTTCCGGATTCCGGCCTGAAGCATCCCCTCGCGTTCCGATGGGCGACTCCTGCGTGCCCGGTGGGGCAACCGGCCCTGCGGTGCGCGGCGTTGGGGCGGCCGGCGGGAAGCCGTCGACTCGTCCGGAAAACATGCAAGCATGCTTGATTGTTTTGGCGAAGGCTGCCAGTCTTCCCCTCACGCCGAGAGGGGAGCACATCGTGCCCGATCCGTCCGTCGCCGCCGTTTACGCCGATCTGCGCGAGGAGGGCCGTGAACTCGACTCTTTGGTAGGCGGGTTGAGTCCGCAGGAGTGGGCCCGGCCCACTCCCGCGCCCGGCTGGAGCATCGGCCACCAGATCGCCCACCTGCACTGGACCGACCGGGCCGCGCTGCTCTCCCTCACCGACGCCACCGCCTTCGCCCGCATGGTCGAGGAGGCCCTGAAGGCCCCCGACTCCTTCGTCGACGAGGGAGCGGAGGAGGGCGCGAAGCTACCGCCCGGCGAGCTGCTCGCCCACTGGCGGGCCACTCGTACGGCCCTCGACGAGGCGCTCGCCGCCGCCTCCCCGGACACCCGTTTCCCCTGGTACGGGCCGCCGATGAAGGCCGCCTCCATGGCGAGCGCGCGGCTGATGGAGACCTGGGCGCACGGCCAGGACGTCGCGGACGCGCTCGGCGTGCGCCGCGCCCCGACCGCGCGGCTGCGGCACGTGGCGCGGATCGGGGTACGGGCCCGCGACTACGCCTACGCCGTACGCGGACTGCCCGCGCCCGCCCAGGAGTTCCGGGTCGAGCTGGAGGCCCCGGACGGATCCGGGGTGTGGTCCTTCGGGCCCGCGGACGCCGAGCAGCGGATCACCGGCCCGGCGCTCGACTTCTGCCTGCTGGTGACCCAGCGGGCGCACCGCGCCGACCTCGCCCTGACGGCGACCGGCCCCGACGCGGACCGCTGGCTGGACATCGCCCAGGCCTTCGCGGGGCCGGCGGGGGCGGGGCGCGAGCCGGGGGCCGCCCGATGACCGGCCGGTCCGGGCCCGGACCGGCCGTGCCTGGGGCTGCCGGGCCCGGGGCTGCCGGGCCTGGGGCTGCCGGGCCTGGGGCTGTCGTGCCCGGGGCTGTAATGCGGCGGCCGCTGCGGATCGGGAACGCCTCCGGTTTCTACGGCGACCGCTTCGACGCGCTGCGCGAGATGCTGACGGGCGGCCCGCTGGACGTACTGACCGGGGACTACCTGGCCGAGCTGACCATGCTGATCCTCGGCCGGGACCGACTGAAGAACCCAGACCACGGCTACGCCAAGACCTTCCTGCGCCAGCTGGAGGAGGGGCTCGGACTCGCGCACGAGCGGGGCGTACGGATCGTCGCGAACGCGGGTGGGCTCAATCCGGCCGGACTCGCTGACGCGGTACGGGCGTTGGCGGCCAAGGTGGGAGTGCCGGTGGCCGTGGCCCACGTGGAGGGCGACGACCTGATGCCGTACGCCGAGGGCGCGCTGACGGCCAACGCCTACCTCGGCGGCGGCGGGATCACGGCCTGCCTGCGGGCCGGCGCGGACGTGGTCGTCACCGGCCGGGTCACGGACGCGGCGCTGGTCAGCGGCCCGGCGGCCTGGTGGTTCGACTGGGCCCCGGACGACTACGACCGGCTGGCGGGGGCGGTGGTCGCGGGCCATGTCCTGGAGTGCGGGACGCAGGCCACCGGCGGCAACTACTCCTTCTTCACCGCGCACGACGTCCGCCGCCCCGGGTTCCCGCTGGCGGAGATCGCCGAGGACGGTTCGTCGGTGATCACCAAGCACCCGGGCACGGGCGGGGTCGTCTCGGTCGGGACGGTCACGGCGCAACTCCTCTACGAGACCCAGGGCGTGCGGTACCTGGGCCCGGACGTCACGGCCCGCCTGGACACGGTCCGGCTGGGCGGGGACGGCGACGACCGGGTGCGGATCTCGGGGGTGCGGGGGGAGGCGCCACCGGACTCGCTGAAGGTGGGCGTGACCCGGATCGGGGGCTGGCGCAACGAGGTGGTCTTCGTACTGACCGGCCTGGACATCGAGGCGAAGGCGGCGCTGGTACGGGCGCAGCTGTCCGAGGCGCTGGACGGGGTGGCCGAGGTGGCCTGGACCCTGTCCCGCACGGACCACGAGGACGCGGGGACGGAGGAGACCGCGAGCGCGTTGCTGAGGCTGGTGGTGCGGGATCCTTCGGCGGACCGGGTGGGGCGGGCGTTGACCTCGGCGGCGGTGGAGCTGGCGCTCGGCAGCTACCCCGGGTTCCATGTCACGGCTCCGCCGGGGGCTGCGCAGCCGTACGGGGTGTTCGCCTCGTCGCTGGTCGCGGCCGCCGGGGTGCCGCACGTGGCGGCGCTGGCGGACGGCACGCGGGTGGCGGTGCCGGTGCCGGTGCCGGGTGCGGGGGCCGCTGCGCGGGGCCTTTCCCCCACCCCGCGCCTTCCCGAAACCGGGGTTTGCGACCCCGGTCGCCGCTCCCGGGGCTCCGCCCCGGACCCGGCGGGGGCTCCGCCCCCGGACCCCCGCTCCTCAAACGCCGGAGGGGCTGAAGGGACAGCCCCGCCGGCGTTTGAGGCGCCGGGTCTGGGGCGGAGCCCCGGTTCGGGAAGGGGCGGGGTGGGGGAGAGCCCCGCAGGGACAGGCGCCCCGGCAGGGGCGACCGCCCGCGCCCCCCTGGGGACCGTGGCCGGGGCCCGGAGCGGGGACAAGGGTGGGGACGCCAATGTCGGGGTGTGGGTCGAGACCGACGCCGCCTGGGAGTGGCTCGAGCGGACCCTCACCGTCGAGCTGTTCCAGGAGCTGCTCCCCGAAGCCCGGGAGCTGCCCGTCATCCGGCACGCCCTCCCGAACCTGCGCGCGCTGAACTTCGAAATCCCCCGCATCCTCGGCGACGGCGTCGCCGCCGGGCACCGTTTCGACCCCCAGGCCAAGGCCCTCGGCGAATGGCTCAGGGCCCGGCACCTCGACATCCCGAACCACCTGCTGACCCCGGAGGGGACCGGCTCATGACCCGTCTCGGCACCACCGTCGACCCCCACGCCCCCGAGCACGCGCAGGCCCGTACCGCCGCCCTCGAACGGCTGGCCGCGCTCGACGCCGAGCACGCCAAGGCGCTCGCCGGCGGCGGCGAGAAGTACACCGCCCGCCACAAGGACCGCGGCAAGCTGCTCGCGCGCGAGCGCATCGAGCTGCTCCTCGACCCGGACACGCCGTTCCTGGAGCTGAGCCCGCTCGCCGCGTGGGGCAGCGACTACCCCGTCGGCGCCTCCATGGTGACCGGCATCGGCACGGTCGAGGGCGTCGAATGCCTGGTCACGGCCAACGACCCGACCGTCCGCGGCGGGGCCAGCAACCCCTGGACGCTGAAGAAGGCGCTGCGGGCCAACGAGATCGCCCTGCAGAACCGGCTGCCCGTCATCAGCCTCGTCGAGTCAGGCGGCGCCGATCTCCCCTCCCAGAAGGAGATCTTCATCCCGGGCGGCGCGATCTTCCGCGACCTGACCCGGCTCTCGGCCGCCGGGATCCCCACCGTCGCCGTGGTGTTCGGGAATTCGACCGCCGGAGGCGCGTACATCCCCGGCATGTCCGACCACACCGTCATGATCAAGGACCGCTCGAAGGTGTTCCTCGGCGGGCCGCCGCTGGTGAAGATGGCCACCGGCGAGGAGAGCGACGACGAGTCGCTCGGCGGCGCCGACATGCACGCGCGCACCTCCGGCCTCGCCGACTACTACGCCCTCGACGAGCAGGACGCGATCCGCCAGGCCCGCCGTGTCGTCGCCCGGCTCAACCACCGCAAGGCACACCCCGAGCCGGCCCCGGCGGCCGAGCCGCTGTACGACCCGGAGGAGCTCCTCGGGATCGTCCCGGCGGACCTCAAGACGCCCTTCGATCCGCGCGAGGTCATCGCGCGCATCGTCGACGGCTCCGACTTCGACGAGTTCAAGCCGCTGTACGGGCCGAGCCTGGTCACCGGCTGGGCCACCCTGCACGGCTATCCGGTCGGCGTCCTCGCCAACGCGCAAGGGGTGCTGTTCAGCGCCGAGTCCCAGAAGGCCGCCCAGTTCATCCAGCTGGCCAACCAGCGCGACATCCCCCTGCTCTTCCTCCACAACACCACCGGCTACATGGTCGGCAAGGAGTACGAGCAGGGCGGCATCATCAAGCACGGCTCGATGATGATCAACGCGGTGTCCAACTCCCGTGTGCCGCACCTGTCCGTGCTCGTGGGAGCTTCCTACGGCGCCGGGCACTACGGCATGTGCGGGCGGGCCTACGAGCCCCGTTTCCTCTTCGCCTGGCCGAGCGCCAAGTCCGCCGTCATGGGGCCCCAGCAGCTCGCCGGCGTGCTGTCCATCGTGTCCCGGCAGTCCGCCGCCGCGAAGGGCCTGCCCTACGACGAGGAGGCGGACGCGGGGATGCGCTCCTTCGTGGAGGCGCAGATCGAGTCCGAGTCCCTTCCGATGTTCCTGTCCGGGCGGCTGTACGACGACGGGGTCATCGACCCGCGCGACACCCGTACCGTCCTCGGCCTGTGCCTGTCCGCCGTGCACAACGCCCCCGTCGAGGGCGCCCGCGGCGGCTTCGGCGTCTTCCGGATGTGAGCCCGCAGATGACCAACGCCAACGCCACCACTCCCAACGCCACCACGCCCATCACCTCCCTCCTGGTCGCCAACCGGGGGGAGATCGCCGTACGGATCTTCCGCACCGCCCGTGCCCTGGGCCTGGAGACCGTCGCCGTCCACTCCGACCCGGACGCCGACGCCCTGCACGTACGCGGCGCCGACAGCGCCGTACGCCTGCCGGGCGCGGCCCCCGCCGACACCTACCTGCGCGGCGACCTCGTCATCAAGGCCGCTCTCGCCGCAGGCGCCGATGCCGTCCACCCCGGCTACGGCTTCCTCTCCGAGAACGCCGATTTCGCCCGCGAGGTCCAGGCCGCCGGTCTCCTCTGGATCGGCCCGCCCCCCGAGGCCATCGAGGCCATGGCCTCCAAGACCCGGGCCAAGGAACTCATGCGAGCCGCCGGGGTCCCGCTCCTCGACCCCGTCGATCCGGCCGCCGCCACCCACGCCGACCTGCCGCTGCTGCTCAAGGCCGCGGCGGGCGGCGGCGGGCGCGGGATGCGCCTGGTCCGGGACCTGGACCAGCTCAAGGCCGAGCTGGACGCGGCGTCCGCCGAGGCCCGTTCCGCCTTCGGGGACGGCGAGGTCTTCGCCGAGCCGTACGTGGAGCGCGGCCGCCACGTGGAGGTACAGATCCTCGCCGACGCCCACGGCACCGTCTGGCCGCTCGGCACCCGCGACTGCTCCCTCCAGCGGCGCCACCAGAAGGTCATCGAGGAGGCCCCCGCGCCCGGCCTGCCCGAAGCGCTGCGGGCCGGCCTCCACCAGGCCGCCGTGGCCGCCGCCCGAGCCGTCTCCTACCGGGGGGCCGGCACGGTCGAGTTCCTGGTCACGGCCGACGGCCGCCCGTACTTCCTGGAGATGAACACCCGCCTCCAGGTGGAACACCCCGTCACCGAAGCCGTGTTCGGCATCGATCTGGTGGCGCTGCAACTGCGCGTCGCGGAAGGGGCGGCCCTGCCGCTGAAACCCCCGGAGGCCGCCGGGCACGCCGTCGAGGCCCGCCTGTACGCGGAGGACCCCGCCCGGGACTGGCGCCCGCAGACCGGCGTCCTGCACACCCTCGCCGTGCCGGGGGAGGTCCGCGTGGACACCGGATTCGCCGACGGGGACACGGTCGGCATCCACTACGACCCCATGCTCGCCAAGGTCGTCGCCCACGCTCCCACCCGAGCCGAGGCGGTCCGCGTCCTCGCCCACTCCCTGTCCCGGGCCCGGATCCACGGGCTCACCACCAACCGGGAGCTCCTCGTACGGTCCCTGCGCCACCCGGAGTTCACCGCCGGACGGCTCGACACCGGCTTCTACGACCGCAACCTCGCCGCCCTCACCGAAGGCGCCCCCGACGCCACCCTGGCCGCCCTCGCCGCCGCCCTCGCCGAGGCGGCCCCCGCCCCGGGCGCCTCCCTCGCCGCGCGCCTGGGCGGCTGGCGCAACGTCCGCTCGCAGCCGGCGACCCGCCGCTACACCGCGGCCGGCGCCGAGTACGAGGTCGCCCACCACCCGGTGGACCACCCCGGGGTGCGGGTCCTGTCCGCCACCCCGGAGCTCGTCACGCTCGAAGTCGACGGGATCCGCCGCCTGTTCCACGTGAAACAAAATTCGAACAAGCCCGAGGTCTACGTCGATTCGGCCCTCACCGGCGCCCACACCCTGACCCCCGTCCCCCGGTTCGCCGATCCCCAGGACCGCACCGAGCCGGGCTCCCTGCTCGCCCCCATGCCCGGCACCGTCGTCCGCGTCGCCGAGGGCCTGGCCCCCGGCCGGGCCGTCACCGCCGGGCAGCCCCTGCTCTGGCTGGAGGCCATGAAGATGGAACACCGCATCCTCGCCCCCGCCTCCGGCACGCTCACCGCGCTCCACGCCGCCACCGGCCAACAGGTCGAGTTCGGCGCCCTGCTCGCCGTAGTCCAGGAGGAACCGCAGTCATGAGCCACACCATCGAGTCCGAGGAGCACAAGGCCCTGCGCACGGCGGTCGCCGCGCTGGGGCAGAAGTACGGGCGCGAGTACCTGGCCCGCGTCGCCCGCGAAGGCGGCCACCCCGACGAGCTGTGGGCCGACGCCGCCAAGCTCGGCTACCTCGGGGTGAACCTCCCCGAGGCGTACGGCGGCGGAGGGGGCGGCATCGCCGAGCTCTCCATCGTCCTCGAAGAACTCGGGGCCGCCGGCTGTCCGCTGCTGATGATGGTCGTCTCGCCCGCCATCTGCGGCACGGTCATCTCCCGCTTCGGCACCGAGGAGCAGAAGCGGGCCTGGCTCCCGGGTCTCGCCGACGGCAGCCGCACCATGGCCTTCGGCATCACCGAACCGGACGCCGGCTCCAACTCCCACCGCATCACCACCACGGCTCGGCGCGACGGCGACGACTGGATCCTCACCGGACGCAAGGTCTTCATCTCCGGCGTGGACATCGCCGACGCCACGCTCATCGTCGGCCGCACCGAGGACGCCCGGACCGGGCGGCTCAAGCCCTGCCTGTTCATCGTGCCCCGCGACGCCCCCGGCTTCTCCCGCTCCGTCATCGAGATGGAACTGCAGGCGGCGGAGAAGCAGTTCGAGCTCGTCCTGGACGAGGTGCGCCTGCCGTCCTCCGCGCTGGTCGGAGACGAGGACGCGGGCCTCCTCCAGCTCTTCGCCGGGCTCAACCCGGAGCGCATCATGACGGCTGCCTTCGCGATCGGCATGGGGCGTTACGCGCTGGCCAAGGCCCTGGAATACGCGAAGACCCGCCAGGTGTGGAAGGAGCCGATCGGCGCCCACCAGGCCGTGTCCCACCCGCTGGCGGCGGCCCACATCGAGCTGGAACTGGCCCGCCTGATGATGCAGAAGGCCGCTGCGCTGTACGACGCGGGGGACGACATGGGGGCGGGGGAGGCGGCGAACATGGCGAAGTACGCCGCCGGCGAGGCGTGTGTCCGCGCCGTGGACCAGGCGGTCCACACCCTCGGGGGCAACGGCCTCACCCGTGAGTACGGGCTGGCGTCGCTGGTCACGGCGGCGCGGGTGGCGCGGATCGCGCCGGTCAGCCGCGAGATGATCCTGAACTTCGTCTCCCACCAGACCCTTGGCCTGCCGAAGTCGTACTAGCCGGGGTGCGGGTGCGGGTGCGGGTCCGGGTGCCGCTGCGCGGAGCCTCTCCCCGCCCCGCCCTTCCACCGTTCCCCGGGCTCTGCCCGGACCCGGTCCTCAAACGCCGGACGGGCTGAAAGACCCGGCTCTGCCCGGACCCGGTCCTCAAACGCCGGACGGGCTGAGGAGACCCGGGGCTCGAACGCCGGTGGGGCTGGATGGTGACCGGTCGGGACTGCCAGGTCGGGGACGGGGTGGGGTGTTGTCCGGGACGTATAACGTGATTTGTGGCGCGACCGCTGCTCGTACAGGCTTGTGCCGCCAGGGCGCCATAAATCATGAGTCCCGGACAACACCCCACCCCGGCACCGGCCCCCACACAGCCCCGCCAGGGGAACACCGCCCAGCCCCCCCCGCAGGGGACACCGCCCCGGCGCAGCCGGCCGCCGCCCCCCGTAACCCACCACTCCGGAGGAGACATGCCACCCGTTCACGCCGCGCGAGCGACCGGCGTTGCCACGCTCACCCTCGACTCCCCGGCCAACCGCAACGCGCTCTCCGCCGACCTCGTCGCCGCCCTCCGCGCCGCGCTCGCCGACGCCGGAGGCGACCCCGCGGTACGGGCCGTCGTGCTGACGCACACCGGGACCACCTTCTGCGCCGGCGCCGACCTCAAGTCGCCCTGCGACCCCGCCGACTTCCTCGCCCTGCTCCGCGAGATCGCCGAACTCCCCAAGCCCGTCGTCGCCCGCGTCACCGGACACGTCCGCGCCGGAGGCCTCGGGCTGCTCGGGGTCTGCGACATCGCCGCCGCCGGGCCGCAGTCCTCGTACGCCTTCACCGAGACCCACCTCGGCCTCGCCCCCGCCGTGATCTCCATCCCGCTGCTGCCGCGCCTCGACCCCCGCGCCGCCGCCCGCTACTTCCTCACCGCCGAGGCCTTCGACGCCGCCGAGGCGACCAGGATCGGGTTGCTGACACTTCACTCCGAGGGGGATGTCGACGACGTGCTCGCACCGGTCCTCGCAGGCCTGCGCAAGGCCTCCCCGCAGGGCCTGGCCGCCACCAAGTCGCTGACCGCCGCCGCCGTGCGCGAGGCCGTCGCCCGTGACGGCGCCCGCCTGACCGAGCTGTCCGCCGGACTCTTCGCCTCCGACGAGGCCCGCGAAGGCATCACCGCCCGCTTCGAACGCCGGAACCCGTCGTGGGCCCTGTGACCGACACCCGGATCCCGCAGGACGCCCGACAGGGCCCCAAGCAGGCCCGCAGCCGCGTCACCCGCCGCCACCTCCTGGAGGCGGCCGTCTCGTGCCTCGCGGAACACGGCTGGGCCGGCTCCACCGTCGCCGTCGTCGCCGAGCGCGCCGGGGTCTCGCGGGGCGCCGCCCAGCACCACTTCCCGACCCGCGAGGACCTGTTCACCGCCGCGGTCGAGTACGTCGCCGAGGAACGCTCCACCGCCCTGCGCGAGCTCTTCCAGACCGGCCCCGTCGTCCGCCCGGCGGCCGTCGAAGCCATCGTGGACCTGTACACCGGCACGCTCTTCCGGGCCGCCCTCCAGCTGTGGGTCGCCGCCTCCAACGAGGAGCAGCTGCGTCCCCGGGTCACCGAGCTGGAGGCCCGCGTGGGCCGCGAGACCCACCGCATCGCGGTCGGGCTGCTCGGCGCCGACGAGTCCGTCCCCGGCGTACGGGAGACCGTGCAGGGCCTCCTCGACATGGCCCGCGGCCTCGGCCTGGCCAACGTACTCACCGACGACACGGCCCGCCGCGCCCGGGTGGTGGCCCAGTGGTCCCGCATCATCGAGGCCGCGCTGATGACGGAAGCGGGATGAGAAGCGTCAGGGCGCCGCACCCCGTTGCGGGGGGTGCGGCGCCCTGACGGCGACGGGGTGGGTGGGTCAGGCCGTCTCGGCCATGTCCGCGTACCCCGAGATCTCGCGCGGGTCGCGCCGGCTCGGGCCCGTGTAGCGGGCCGACGGGCGGACCAGGCGGCCCGTGCGCTTCTGCTCCAGGATGTGCGCCGACCAGCCGGCGGTACGGGCGCACGTGAACATCGAGGTGAACATGTGCGCCGGGACCTCCGCGAAGTCCAGCATGATCGCGGCCCAGAACTCCACGTTGGTGGCGAGCACCCGGTCGGGACGGCGCGCGTGCAGCTCCTCCAGCGCGGCCTTCTCCAGCGCGGCGGCGATCTCGTAGCGCGGGGCGTCCAGCTCCTTGGCCGTACGGCGCAGCACGCGGGCGCGCGGGTCCTCGGCGCGGTAGACGCGGTGCCCGAAGCCCATCAGGCGCTCGCCCTTGTCCAGGGCCTTCTTCACGTACGCCACGGCGTCGCCGGTGCGCTCGATCTCCTCGATCATGCCGAGGACGCGGGACGGCGCACCGCCGTGCAGCGGCCCGGACATGGCGCCGACGGCACCCGACAGGGCGGCGGCGACGTCGGCACCGGTCGAGGCGATCACGCGGGCGGTGAACGTGGAGGCGTTCATGCCGTGCTCGGCGGCGGAGGTCCAGTACGCGTCGACGGCCTTGACGTGCTTCGGGTCGGGCTCGCCCCGCCAGCGGATCATGAACCGCTCGACGACGGACTCGGCCTTGTCGATCTCCTTCTGCGGCACCATCGGCAGGCCCTGACCGCGTGCCGACTGGGCGACGTACGACAGGGCCATGACGGCGGCGCGCGCGAGGTCGTCGCGGGCGGTCTGCTCGTCGATGTCCAGCAGCGGTTTCAGACCCCACACCGGGGCGAGCATGGCGAGCGCGGACTGCACGTCGACCCGGATGTCACCGGAGTGGACCGGGATGGGGAAGGGCTCGGCGGCGGGCAGTCCGGGGTTGAACGCACCGTCGACCAGCAGGCCCCAGACGTTCCCGAAGGAAACGTGGCCCACGAGGTCTTCGATGTCGACACCGCGGTAACGGAGCGCACCGCCCTCCTTGTCGGGTTCGGCGATCTCCGTTTCGAACGCGATGACTCCCTCGAGACCGGGTACGAAGTCGGACATCAGGCGGCTCCTCAGATAGTGCGAACACGCGCGGCTCCCGGCGTGATTCGCGGTCCGGCGCGGTCATCCCCGTTGATGCCCGGGTCGGCCGATGGTCACCCGTGTGGGACCGTCGGACCGGCCCCAAGATTTTGTCGGCTCTCGATGCGGTGCGGAAGCGTGACATACGGCACACCGGTGACGGTCGTACTGCGGCAGGATGGCCGGGTGACCGACCAGGACCTTGATCCCGCCACCATGCGCAAGCAGTACCGCTCGGAGATCGTCGAGGAGGAGAGCCTCGCCGAGGACCCGATGCGGCAGTTCGCCCGGTGGTTCCAGCAGGCCGCCGACGCCCACGTCTTCGAACCGAACGCGATGATCGTTTCGACGGCGACGGCCGACGGCCGCCCCAGCTCCCGCACGGTGCTGCTGAAGCAGTTCGACGACCGGGGCTTCGTCTTCTTCACCAATTACGACTCCCGCAAGGGCCGGGAGATCGCCGAGAACCCACGCGTGGCGCTGCTCTTCCCCTGGCACCCCATCGCCCGCCAGGTCGTCGTCACCGGCACGGCGGCCCGTATCGGCCGCGACGAGACGGCGGCGTACTTCCGCTCGCGCCCGCACGGCTCGCAGCTGGGCGCCTGGGCGAGCGAGCAGTCCAGCGTGATCGGCTCCCGCGCGGAACTGGACCGCCGCTACGCGGAGCTCGCCGACCGCTACCCGGAGGGCGAGCAGGTCCCGGTCCCGCCGCAGTGGGGCGGCATCCGGGTGGTCCCGGACGAGGTGGAGTTCTGGCAGGGCCACGAGAACCGCCTGCACGACCGGCTGCGGTACGTCCTGGACGCGGAGAAGTGGCGCGTGGAGCGGCTCTGTCCCTAGGGGCCCCCGGAGGCCCGTGGGGCGCCGAAAAAACAGGCGACCCGCGGGCTCGGGTCTCTCCCCTGCAGTGGGAGAAGCCGGCCGGACGTACCGGCGAGCCCGCGGGTCGGGTGACTGCTGTGGATTGGCGCTCGGCGATCCCGCCGGGCACCGCACTGGGTGCGTGCGACGACGGGCGCTTAGCCCGCAGCCACCTCACGCGTCCGGATTTCATACATTTCCGGGATCACCTCCTTTCAGCGTGCGACCACTCTAGGCAGGTCCGAGCTCCCGGCTCAATCGAATTTCGTCTGTGATTCCGTAGGCATAACCATCGGCCCTCTGGAGTAGCCGCAAATTCCGGTGGGAGACGTCAAACCGGCTGGTCAGCGTCGCGATCCGATGCTGACCACTGCTCCGGACCGCGATGCGTCCCACCCAGCGGCCGACCCACTTCCCATGGGGGACGACGGCCGAGACCAGGTCCCCGGTTGTGTGGCCGTGGTGGAGCTTGCCACGAGGCCGCTGCAAGCGGGGGAAACCGAAGCGGTCCGGGGTGGTCCTGGCATACGAACCGCGACCCGTTGACGTCACCACGAGGATCTGGGCCGGAACGCGGACGACGGCATCGCCTTGTTCATGGTGGATGATCCCGGAGGCCAGGGCATCGAGTGTGTGGCTCTTCGGTAACCCCATCGCGCATCGGTTCCAGAGGGTGCGACCGCCCGACCACGTGAGCACGGGAACACCCAGGGTTCTCATGACGCTACGCACCGTGGATCACGAGGTGCGGACAGATCGAGAGAGGTCACTCGAACGTGTGGTCGCCCTCGGTGTGGGCGGCACGCCGCGCTGTTCGCCTCGGCCGGCCCTGGAAGCCCTGACCGGGTTTCCCGTACCCAATCCGCGGAAAGCAGTGTGTGCTGCGTCACGTTCGCGTTCAATGATCTGACGTGCCGCACACGCGAACACCTGCAGGGGGTGCCAGGTGAGTGCTTCCGGGCGTAACGAGACCGCCGACGATCTGCTCGCAGCGCTGCTCGACGGGATGGACGCCGCCTTGTGCGCGTTCGACTCCGACGGCGTGATCACCCACTGGAACCGCGAGGCCGAGCGGATCCTGGGCTGGTCGGCGGCCGAGGCCGTGGGGCGCAAGGGGTTCGAGGGGTGGGCGGTACGGCCCGCCGACGCCCAGGACGTACACGACAGACTCATGGCCGCCCAGGACACGCCCGGGCGGCAGGTCCACGAGTTCGCCCTGCTGACCAAGGACGGCGGGCGGGTCCTCGTACGGACCCAGTCCGCCGGGGTGCCGGGCGCGGACGGGAAGCCCGCCGGGGTGTACTGCGCGTTCAGCGAGGTGCACGCGCAGATCGACCTGGAGCGGTCCATCGCGCTCAGCGAGGCCCTGATGGAGGACGCCTCCTGGGGCGTCGTCCTCGTCGACGTCGACCTGCGGCCCGCCGTGGTCAACGCGCACGCCGCGCGCGCCTTCGGCACCGGCCGCACCGTGCTGCTCGGCAGGCCCCTCGGGGAGCTGCTGACCCAGGGCGTGGAGGAGCTGGAGGGCGCCCTCCAGCACGTGCTCGCCGAGGGGGCGCCGCCGGCCCCCGTGGAGCTGTGGGTCTCGCTGCGCACGCCCGAGGGGGTGCGGCGGCGGTGCTGGCGGTGCGGGTTCCTGCGGCTGGCCTCGCCGCTCGCCGAGGAGCCGGTGCCGCTGGGGGTCGGCTGGCTGTTCCAGGACGTCACCGAGGCCCGGCAGGCGCAGCTGGACACCGCGCAGCTGCGCTTCCGCGCCCACCAGCTGCACCGGGCGGGGCGGGCCGCAGCCGAGTGCGAGGACCCGGCGGAGGCGGCGGCCGTACGTCTGGACTTCGCCCTCGCGGGCTTCGCCGAGCACGCGCTGCTGGACGTACTGGACCCTTCGGCCGGCCTGGAACGGCGAAGGCTCGTACGGTCGGCGGCCTCGCCGCCCGAGCTGCCGGGGCCCGGATCGATCCCCGTACGGTACGAGGCCGGTCACCCGGCGTTGCAGGCGCTGGACCGGATCGGTTCGGTGCGCGCCGGCTCCCCCCGCGGGGAGGCGGACCCGGAGTGGGCGCGGGCCCGCCAGTGGCCGCAGGGCGCGGCGCACGGGCTGTGCACGGTGCTGCGCAGCCGGGGGCGGACCCTGGGGGTGCTGACCTTCCTGCGCGGGCCCTCGCGGCCGGCGTTCGAGCGCGAGGACGCGTCGTACGCGGAGGAGGTGGCGGCCCGGGTCGCGGCGGACCTGGACCTGGCGAACCCCAGCCTCGCCGGCGCTTGAGGCGCGGGGTCCGGGGCGGAGCCCCGGGAAGCCGGACCGCAGTCGAGGACCCGGGCCGCACCCCTTGCCGACCGCCGGAGGCCAGCCCGTCTCTTTCGGATCTTGCCTGACCCGCGCCGCCTGGCACCGCACCTCGCTGCGTTGTCGGGGCGCCCAAGTCCGTCCAGTACTCGGGCGCCCCTCCGCCTTGCGATGCACGGTGCCAGACGACGCGGGCTTAACCGGCAAGATCCGAAAGAGACGGCCTAGTGCCGGAAGAAGATCCGGTCCCCGTACTCCTGCATGACGCGGCCGTTCCATTCGTGGCCGCCGTCCACGTTGCCCGAGCGCAGCAGCGGCGGTTCCATGCCGCGGGCGACGAGCTCGCCGGCCGCGGCGGCCATGACCGCCTGCATGATCGCGCTGGTGACGACCGTGGAGGCGGGGGCGAAGGGGGCGTCGATGCCGTCGAGGCTCAGCTCGGCGTCGCCGACCGCGATCTTGCTGTCGAGGACGACGTCGCAGTGGTCCTTCAGGAAGGTGCCGGAGACGTGCCGCGACTTGGTCCCCGTCGCGTACGCCACCGAGGTCACGCCGACGACCTTGAGGCCGAGGGCGCGGGCGTTCATGGCCATCTCGACGGGCAGGGCGTTGCGGCCGGAGAGGGAGATGATCACGAGGACGTCGCCCTCGGAGGCGGGGCTGCTGTCCAGGACGGCGCCGGCCAGGCCGTCGACACGCTCCAGGGCGCTGCCGAGCGTGGCGGGCATGACGTCGACGCCCGCCGTGCCCGGGACGGCGAGGAAGTTCATCAGGGCCAGGCCGCCGGCCCGGTAGACCACGTCCTGGGCGGGCAGGGAGGAGTGCCCGGCGCCGAAGGCGAAGAGCCGGTTGCCGGCGGCGACGGCGTCGGCGACGAGTGCGCCGGCCTCGGCGATGCGCGCTCCCTCCTCGTCCCGCACCCGCTCCAGCAGGCCGATGGCGGCGTCGAAGAACTGACCGGCCAGCTTGCTCTCGCTCATACGCCGATGGCCCTTCCGAAAGGTGGGGGGTGGGGTGCGTGCGTGTTCGCCGCTCACCGTGCGGTCTGGACCAAGGGCGTGTCAATACGAACGTCAATCCCGTGGCTCGACATGTCGGGGACATGTCCGAGACCGGCCTTGACGCTCGACACGGGACGGTTGTCGGCCCGATGCGTCAGAATTGGGGGCAGGGCCAGCGCACGCAATCCGAGGGGCACGAATGTCCGGACTGATCGACACCACGGAGATGTATCTCCGCACCATCCTTGAGCTGGAAGAGGAAGGTGTGGTCCCCATGCGCGCCCGGATCGCCGAGCGGCTCGACCAGAGCGGCCCGACGGTCAGCCAGACGGTGGCGCGCATGGAGCGCGACGGCCTGGTGGCCGTGGCCAGCGACCGGCACCTGGAGCTGACCGACGAGGGTCGGCGGCTGGCGACGCGCGTGATGCGCAAGCACCGGCTCGCCGAGTGCCTGCTCGTCGACGTCATCGGCCTGGAGTGGGAGCAGGTGCACGCCGAGGCCTGCCGCTGGGAGCACGTGATGAGCGAGGCGGTGGAGCGGCGGGTGCTGGAGCTGCTGCGCCACCCGACCGAGTCGCCGTACGGGAACCCGATCCCGGGGCTGGAGGAGCTCGGGGAGAAGGCCGAGGCGGACCCGTTCCTGGAGGACGGCATGGTCAGCCTGTCGGAGCTCGACCCGGGCGCCGAGGGCAAGACCGTGGTCGTGCGCCGGATCGGGGAGCCGATCCAGACGGACGCCCAGTTGATGTACACGCTGCGGCGGGCGGGCGTGCAGCCCGGCTCGGTGGTCAGCGTGACGGAGTCCCCGGGCGGGGTGCTGGTCGGCAGCGGAGGCGAGGCCGCGGAGCTGGAGGCGGACGTCGCCTCGCACGTGTTCGTGGCGAAGCGCTGACCCGAGCCGGTGCACTGACGCCGAACCGCTGACGCCGGAGGCTCCGGCATGGTGTGGTGTTGTTCTGGGTCGTGGTGTGTGGACGGTCCCGGCGCCTCGCGGCGCCGGGACCGATCCTCCCCTGGTGACCTGGAGCCCCGAGCTCTCAAGGTCTTCCCCTTCGGACCGTCTTCCCCGAGCGGCCCGCCTCCCTGTTGAAAGGATCTCCATCGGCAGCGGCGGCCAATCCTTGAGCAAGGTCACTCGAAAGAGCGGTGTTGTCGGCGAGAAGTCCGTTTTCGAATGCGGGTTCGATAGTCTGGCCGGGAGCGAAGGGGGTGCATCTGCGGTGGTACAGCGCATCGATGTGACAGGGGCCGATGGTGTGCGCCTGGCCGCCTGGGAGTTCCGCGAACCGGCCGCCGAGGCGGACCCCCGGCCGGGCGTGCTGTTACTGCACGGCCTGATGGGCCGCGCCTTCCACTGGTCCTCCACCGCCCGCTGGCTCGGCGAGCACCGCCGCGTCGTGGCCCTGGACCAGCGGGGGCACGGCCAGAGCGACCGCCCGCGCAGCGGCCCGTACACGCGCGAGGCCTTCGTGGCCGACGCCGAGGCCGCCGTCGAGCAGCTCGGCCTCGCCCCCGTCACCCTGATCGGCCACTCCATGGGCGCCCTCACCGCCTGGCAGCTCGCCGCCCGCCGCCCGGACCTGGTCGAAGCCCTGGTCATCTGCGACATGCGCGCCTCGGCCCTCGGCGAAGCATCCCAGCGGGAGTGGGAGGACTGGTTCACCCGCTGGCCCCTGCCCTTCCCCACGCAGGACGCGGCCCGCCGCTGGTTCGGCGAGGACGACCCCCGCGTGGAACGCCCCGACCCCGGCCGAGGAGCCTTCTTCGCCGAGGTGATGCACGAGGCCCCGGACGGCTGGCGCCCCCTGTTCTCCCGCCGGCAGATGCTGACGGCCCGTGAGACCTGGGTCCACGACGCGCACTGGGAGGAGCTCGCCCAGGTCGGCTGCCCGACCCTGGTGGTCCGCGGCCTCGACGGCGAGCTCGGCCGCGCCGAGGCCCAGGAGATGGTCCGCGTCCTCCCGGCCGGCCAGTACGCGGAAATCCCCGATGCGGGCCACTACCTCCACTACGACCAACCGGGCGCCTGGCGCGCGGCCTTGGAGCCCTTCCTGGAGGGCATCAGGGCCGACGCCCCCTGACGGCGCCGAGGACGGGCGTGAGGGGCGGTACGGAGGCGGGTGCCCTGGGCGAGCCACCGGTGGATGGCCTGCTCATGGCGGGTGACGACCTCCTGGGCGGCGCGTTGGACGGCTTCCTCCCAGCGGCCCTCGTGCGGCCCGAGCCCCACCAGGGCTGCTACATCGAGTGCGGGAGCCAGCCGCGCTGCACCGAGCGGACGCCGAACTCGAAGCGGCTCGCCGCGCCGAGGCGTTCCATCAGGCCGTTGGCCAGGCGGCGGGCCGTGCGGGGCGAGACCGCCAGCCGCTTGGCGATCGCCTCGTCGGTCAGGCCCTGCGCCAACAGCCGGATCACCGTGGTCTCCTGCGGGCTGAGCCCGCCTTCGGTCTTTTCCTCCGAGGTGCCCAGCGGCTGCGCGGAGGACCAGACGTTCTCGAAGAGGGCGCACAGCGCCGTCAGGGTGCCCTGGCCGGTGAGGAGCACGGCGCCCGCGGAGCTGTCGTCGCTGCTGACCGGGATCACGGCGGTGGACCGGTCGAAGATCATGAGCCGGGTCGGCAGGTCCGGAGCGGTCCGCACCTCTCCGCCGAGCTCGCTCAGCCATAACGCGTAGGCCACGGTGGTCTGGCTGTTGCGCACGCTGTCCTGGAACAGCGAACGCATCCGTACGCCGCGGTTCAACAACACCAAGTCGCTGGTCTTCGCGGCTTCCACGCTGTCCGCGCGGTGGCCCCCGCCGGGCGCGAACGTCATGAGGTCGGTCCGTGCCCCGTGCGCCAGGCCGGTGATCCGGGCGCGGATCTCGTCGAGGCCGACCAACTGCTCGACCCCCGGGCTGGGCGCGGCCGGGCTCAGGTCGGCGAACTCCGCGATGAGCTGGGCGGCGGCCGCGCGCGAGGCTTCGATGCGCAGCTGCTGGGCTGCGAGCTCCGCCTGCTGACGAGCCATCAGGATTTCCATGCCGACCTCGGGCGGCACGGCCCGCAGCTCGCCCGCGCGCTCGTAGGACGGACGGATCAGGGCCAGCTCGCTGAGCAGGTCAAGGCTCTGCCGGACGTCGGCCTCACCGATCCCGAGCCGGTCGGCAAGGGCGAGCACTCCGTCGCTTGGGTGCGCCAGCATGGCGCGGTATACGGCCTCTGCGGTCGCGTCGAGGCCAAGTGTTGCCAGCACAGCGGTTCCCCCCGTGTACACCTCGTCTATCAAGGTGTTCAGATCATCGCACGTCATGATTCCGCGGGAGCCATAGGAAACGTGGACGGTTCCGGCCAAGGCCCCTATCGTCCAGCTTCGGTTCTTTTGTCCGAAGGGAAGGTTGGGGAGGGTTGTGGGCATGTACCTCGTCCACGTCGCATTCCTCGCCCCTGCCGAAGGTGTCCAACTCCCGTCGCACATAGGTGAGCTCGTCCTTCGGGTCGCCGACGCCGCCGGCGCCGATGGCCCCGACGGCACCAGCGGCCCGGTGGAGCACGTTTCCGTGCATCCGCACGCGCTCCCGGGCCCGGTCCTCGGCGTCTACCTGATCGCGGACAGCCTCGGTGAGGCGGAACGGCGTACCGAGGAGCTATGCCGCCGCGCCCTCGACGATGTGCCGGCGCTGAGCGGCTGGACGCTCGGGCGGGTCGGCGTACCTCTCGTCACGCCGTACTACGAGCAGTTGCTGAAGGCCGCCTCCGGCCGGCCTGGACGGAACGGTCCAGGTCCGTTTCCGTCCAGCCGGAATCACTTCCACCGGGCCTGAGCTGCGACGAAAGTAGTGATCGCCGGAAGGGAACACCGCCCCGAAGGCACACCGGACGAAGCGTCACCGCGGGACGCGAGACCGGATCAGTCACTCGATTCCAGCTCTGCAAAGGACCGACTCCCATGTCTCGCTCCCGTATCGCCAAGGCCGCCGCGGTCGCTTTCCTCGCCTTCTCCCTCACCGCGATCGTCCCGGCCCTCGCCGACCAGGCCTCCGGCCACGGCAACGCCGACACCCACGTCACCGCCACCACCATCTGGCAGACGACGCCGGTCGGCAAGGACACCACCATCTGGGAGACGGCGCCGGTCGGCAAGGACACCACCATCTGGGAGTAGTCGCCTCCGCCACCTCCGCAGTGGCCCCGGAACTTCCGCAACACCGCAACACCGCAACACGCGTCACCGCGAAACCGCATCACCGCGCGCCATGTCCGCCGGCCTGACAGCTGCTCCTGCAGGGCAGCCGTCCACCCGCCACGACGCGCCCACGAACTTCGGCCTTCGAAAGGCCCGCCTGCGCAGCCCGCAGTGCCACCACACACCTCACTTCATGCCATCAGGAGCTTCGCCATGTCCCGAAACATCAAGACCGTCGCCATCCGCCTCACCTCCGCGTCGGCCCTGACCGTCTCCGTGCTTGCCACGGCCCTCGTCAACCCGGCCAGCGCCTCGCCGCTCACCGACGGGATCTCGGCCACGGCCCGCGCCGAAAACGGCAACGGGGCCTGCGCCCACGGTGGTTACGTCGGCGGCCCCAATCAGAACAACAGCTGTAGCGGCGGAGTCACGGACCACGCCTGGTGTGCGGACTTCGCCGGCTGGGTCTGGGCACGCAACGGAGTCACGGGCCTGGCCACCCTGGACGACCGAGCGGCCAGCTTCATGGACTACGGCAAGAAGTACGGGACGCTGTCCAGCACGCCGCACGTCGGTGACGCGGTCGTCTACAACTACAACGGCGGCAGCTACGCCGACCACGTGGCCCTCGTGACCGGGATATCCGGGAACACGGTCACCATCACCGGCGGCAACCAGGGTGGTCGCCCGGGCCACGTCAGCACCTACTCCACCACCAGCTGGCACGTCGGCGACAGCCCCTGGGGCCAGAGGATCAGCGGTTACATCTCGCCCAACGGCTCCCAGGCCCCGTCGTACCCGAACCCCGCCTCGCTGGCCAACGGCACACTGGTGAAGTCGCCGAACGGTCCCGCGGTGAAGGTGATGATCGCCGGAGCCGGCATCCCGGTGGCGGCCTCCGACGTCACCCCGGACCACTACGACCTCAGCAAGATCGTGCTCATCGACGACTCCGCCTTCCGGTCCCTGGGAAGTGCCCCGGGGTCCGGCACCGTGGTCCATGACCAGGCCGGCGGTGCCGAGCGCTACGTGGTCGTCGACGGCGCCGCGCTGAAGATCGGCGCCGCGGACTGGACCGCCGCCGGCTACAACACCCTCCCGGACTACGGCGTTCCGTCCGCCTGGCTGAAGGACGCCATCCAGCGCAACGTGTCGGCCGGCATCGTCGTGATGGACCAGACCGGCAAGGACCCGAACCGCTACGAGATGGTGAACGGTACGGCGCTGCACATCTCGGCCTCCGAGTGGGTCGACGACGAGTTCAACCAGCGGATGCTGATGGGCGTTCCGGCCGAGTGGCTGAAGAGCGCCGTGGCCAAGCCCCTGCAGACGGGCACGGTCATCATGGACGGGGCGGGCACCGACCCGAACCGCTACGTCATGGTGGAGGGCGCCGCGGTGCACATCTCGGCCGCCGAGTGGACCGCCACGTACGGGTCCCAGGTCCTGATGGGCGTTCCGGGTGAGTGGCTCTCCACCGTCGTGGGCAAGCAGATCGGCAACGGCGCGATCGTCAAGGGCGCGACGAGCGGCGACCCGACGGTGTACGTGATGGCGGGTGGCGTCGCCGCTCCGCTGACGTACGACGAGTTCATCGCCTTCGGCTACGACAAGCGCCCGCTGATCGGTACGCCGGACGAGTACCTGAAGGCTGCTGCCGCGAAGGCCGCGCCGGTCGACGGCACGATGCTGGTGGCGCCGGAGAGCCCGACCGTGTGGCAGGTCGTGGGTGGCAAGAAGCGGGCGATGACCGCCGACGAGTTCGGCGACGGGAAGCTCAGCTGGGACGCCGTGATCCGGGTCCCGAACGCCCTGGTGGCCAAGCTGCCGACCGTCTGAGCACTACCCGCCGCCTGAGCCGCCCGGCCTTCACAAGCCGGGCGGCTCAGGCCGGCCCGGGGCTTCGCCCCGCCGCTCTCGCCCCGCCGCTCTCGCCCCGCCGCTCTCGCCCCGCCGCTCTCGCCCCGCCGCTCTCGCTCCGCAGCGCTGTCGCCCCGCCTGCGCCCTGAACCCCGAGGAACCCTCCCATGCGCTTCGCCGCCCGCAAGCAGTCCGCCGTCGCCGTTACCGCCACCGCCCTGATCGCCCTCGCCGTCCCGCTCCTGGCGACCACCGGAGCGTCCGCCGCTTCCATATCGACCTGGGACAAGGTCGCCCAGTGCGAGGCAAGCGGCAACTGGTCGATCAACACCGGCAACGGCTACTACGGCGGCCTCCAGATCTCGATGTCGACCTGGCGCGCCTACGGCGGAACGCAGTACGCGGCCCGCCCCGACCAGGCCACGAAGCAGCAGCAGATCCTGACCGGCGAGAAGATCCTCGCGGGGCAGGGCCAGGGCGCCTGGCCGAGCTGCGGCCCGGCCGCTGGCCTGGGCGCCGACCACGCGGACCCGTACCCGACGGCCCCCACCTACCCGAACCCGGCCTCGCTGGCCAACGGCACGCTGGTGAAGTCGCCGAACGGTCCCGCGGTGAAGGTGATGATCGCCGGGGCGGGTGTCGCGGTAGCCGCTTCCGATGTCACCCCGGACCACTACGACCTCAGCAAGATCGTGCTCATCGGCGACTCCGCGTTCAACGGTCTGCCGGGCGCCCCGGGGGCCGGCACCGTGGTCCACGACCAGGCCGGTGGCGCCGAGCGCTACGTGGTCGTCGACGGCGCCGCGCTGAAGATCTCTGCGGCGGACTGGACGAAGGACGGCTACAACACCCTTCCGGACTACGGCGTTCCGTCCGCCTGGCTGAAGGACGCCGCACAGCGCGACCTGCCGAGCGGCCGCGTGGTGATGGATCAGACCGGCAACGACCCGGCCCGCTACGTGATGGTGAACGGTACGGCGCTGCACATCTCGGCCTCCGAGTGGACCGCCGACGGGTACAACAACGAGATCCTGATGGGCGTTCCGACCGACTGGCTGGCCTCCGCGGTGGCAAAGCAGCTGGCCAACGGCACGATCGTCAAGGCCTCCTCGGGTGCCGACCCGACGGTGTACGTGATGGCGGGTGGCGTCGCCGCTCCGCTGACGTACGACGAGTTCATCGCCTTCGGCTACGACAAGCGCCCGCTGATGGGCGCCCCCGGGGAGTACCTGAAGGCTGCCGCCGCGAAGGCGGCTCCGGCAGACGGCACGATGCTGGTGGCGCCGGAGGGCCCGACCGTGTGGCAGGTCGTGGGTGGGAAGAAGCGGGCGATGACCGCCGACGAGTTCGGTGCCGGGAAGCTCAGCTGGGACGCCGTGATCCGCGTCCCGAACGCCCTGGTGGCCAAGCTGCCGACCGTCTGAGGACAGCCCGCCGCACCGCCCGGCCGTTGACTCCGATCACCGTAACCACCGACAACCGGATCCCGCACGCGATCCGTCACCTCAACGGAGCCTGGCAGGGTGCGGTGGCGATGGACCTGACCGGTATCAACGGCAGACACCACACCGCCGGCATCACCGGCACCCACTGATCCCCTCTCGTTCGACCCGACGCCGACGGCCTCCGCTCCCCACCGGGAACGGAGGCCGTCGGCCTTGTAGACGCCGAGTTCGAGCAGGTCACCGTCCTGCTGAGCGGCGGGCGTGGCCACGCGAGCTGTCTGGCCCTGCCGGCCACGCCCGCCGCTCAGCCCTTGCTGACCGCCAGCAGGATCTCCGGCAGCTTCCGCGCCACCGTCGGGGCCGCCAGGCGCAGGCCCGCCCACGTGGCGAGGGCGCCCCAGGCGACTCCCACGGGGAGCAGGAGCCAGCCGAGGGACTGCCGGTCCGTCACGACGGCCCAGATCGTCAGGGCGATCACCGGGGAGCTGATCAGCGCCGAGGCGACCAGTCCGCCGAAGATGCCGCTCCAGGCGAGTCCCGCCTGCCCCGGGGCGACGTTCTTGAAGGCGCCGTCCGAGGGGATGGAGTACGGGAACCGGGCCGAGGCCAGGGCGCCCGTGCAGATCATCGAGCCCAGCAGGCCGAGGGCCAGGCCCAGGGCGGCCGGGAAGCCGGCCCAGTCGCCGACCAGAGCGGCCGTGATCGCCGTGACCAGCACCGTGTACGGGACGGTGACGAGCGCCAGCGCACCGGCGCGGGCGCGCAGCTCCACGTACGCGTCGCGCGGGGTGGAGATGGTCTGGGCGACCATCCAGAAGGCGGAGGTGTCCTGCCCGAACTGGTTGTACATCTGCACGCCCAGCATGCCCGCGCCGAAGCAGGACAGGTAGACGGAGCCGGTGCCCTGGAGGGCGTTGAAGACCGGGATGATCAGGCCGATCGCCAGCGCCGTCACCCACGCCGACTTCGTCTTCGGGTCGCGCACGACGTAACGCAGCGTGCGCTGCATGGCCGCGCCGGTGCGTCCGCCGGGGAGGAGGGACCAGAACCCGCCGCCCGTGCCTCGGTCCTTCTCGGGCTTGGCGGCCGCGATGGTCGAGCCGTCCGGGGTGACCATCAGCTTGGTCAGGCTGCGCTCCCAGAACCACAGCAGCCCGGCGAGCGCAGCCAGGGTCAGGACGAGCTGGGCGGCGGCGACCCCGTACGAGCCCTCGCTCGCGGAGTCCACCATGCCGATGGCCGTCGCGGGAGGCAGCCACCGCACGACCGCCTCCGCCGGCTCCAGCTGGACCAGCCCGCCCGACTGGAACAGGCGCTGGCTCGCGAAGTTGACCAGTTGCCCGCCCAGTGCGATCAGCAGACCGCTCAGCAGCGCCAGGTCGCGTCCCTTGCGGCTGGTCAGCAGCCGCACGTTGGCCGTGGCCACGGCGCGGGCCAGGGCCACGCAGCCGAGGATCAGGAGGGGGACGGCGAGAACGGCGGCGGCGATGCCCGCGCCGCCCCGCGCGACCGCCACGACCGAGCCGATGGCCAGGCACAGCGTGAACAGGGGCCCGATGCCGACCAGGGAGGAGGCGAGGAGGGCCCGTACGAGCGGCCGCGGGCGCAGCGGCAGCATGACCAGCCGGCTCGGGTCGAGGGTCTCGTCGCCGGTCGGGAAGAACAGCGGCATGAAGGCCCAGGACAGCGCGATGATCGCGGCCAGCAGGACGACGACCGTGCCCGCGTGGGCGTTGCCGCGGAGCAGGGCCAGGCCGAGCGTGACGAAGAAGCCGACGACGAGGGTGAAGGCGAGGGTGCCGAACCAGGCCGCCTTGCGCTTCGAGTTGCCCTTCAGCCCGTTGCGCAGCAGCGACAGCTTGATCCGGATGAAGATCGGCGTCAGCGGTACCGGGGCGGTGGGGGAGGGGTGCGTGCCGGGAGCGGCGGACGGCACGGATGCGGCGGATGCGGCGGATGCGGCGGCGGTCATCGCGCGGCCGTCCCCGAGCCGGAGCCCGAGCCGGAAGCCGAGCCGGAAGCTGAGCCGGAGCCCGAGCCGGAGCCCGTGGCGGTGCCCGCGCCGCCGCCGAGCCAGTCCAGCGAATCCCCGGCCGCGTCGCGCCCGTGAGCGCCGACCAGTTCGAGGAACGCGGCCTGCAGCGAGGGCGCGGAGCCCCGTACGTCGGCCAGCGGGCCCGCGGCGCGGATCCGGCCGGCGGCCATCACGGCCACCCAGTCGCACAGCGACTCGACGAGCTCCATCACGTGTGAGGAGAAGACGACCGTGGCGCCGGACGAGGTGTAACGTTCCAGCACCCCGCGGATGGTTTGCGCGGACACCGGGTCCACGCCCTCGAACGGCTCGTCCAGGAAAAGCACTTCGGGGTTGTGCAGGAGCGCGGCCGCCAAGCCGATCTTCTTCCGCATGCCCGTCGAGTAGTCCACGACCAGCTTGTGCTGCGAGCCCGCGAGGTCGAGGACCTCCAGCAGCTGCGTCGCCCGCTTGTCGGTCTCCTCGCCCGTCAGTCCCCGCAACCGGCCCATGTAGCCGAGCAGTTCGCGCCCCGACAGCCGCTCGAAGAGGCGCAGCCCCTCCGGCAGGACGCCGATCCGCGACTTCACCTCGGCCGGGTCGGCCCACACGTCGTGGCCGGCGACGAACACCCGCCCCATGTCCGGGCGCAGCAGGCCCGTCACCATCGACAGCGTCGTCGTCTTGCCGGCGCCGTTGGGGCCGACGAGACCGATGAACTTGCCCGCCGGCAGCTCCAGGTCGATGCCGGAGACGGCCACCTGGTCCCCGAACCGCTTCCACAGACCTTCCACTCGCACGGCGGACGGCGCGGATCGCGCACCGTCCGTCCCGTACGTCCCGCCCGTCGCATGTGCCTGGTTCGGCATGTGCGCCTGCCTCTCTCCACGTCCCCGTTTGGTCTTACTGGTCGTACGTTCCTCACCATAGGAGGAGGGGGAGGGGGTCGAGCAGTTACTTATGTCATGAGTTCCCGGGGCGAAATCGCAGGTGCGCGCCGCCCTGGCGGCGCGGCCGGCCGTCAGCCCTGGCGGCGCTTGCGTTCCGCCGCCGCCTCGCTGCCGCAGGCGTACGCCAGCGCGTCGATCAGCTCCTCGGTGTCCGGCAGCCACCGGTTCGCCGGAGTGGGCCGCCGCGCCCACTGGACCGAGCCCCGGCCGCCGAAGCGGGTCGGCGGCGCGGCCACGTACTCGCCCTCGCCGCGCGCCACCAGGTCCAGCCCGGACGGCGACCAGCCCGACTTGCGGACCAGGTCGGCGACCTTCGCCCCGGCCCCCGGCAGTACGAAGAACAGCATCCGGTGGTCGGGCGTCAGGGTGACCGGCCCGATGGTGCGCTGCATCCGCTCCAGCCGCGCCAGCGCCAGGAACCCGGCCGAGTCCGGGACGTCCAGCGCGTCGAAGGTACGGCCCGTCGGCATCAGGATCGAGGCCTCCGGCTGCCGCGCCCAGATCCGCCGGACCTGCACCGCGCTGCCGGTGGCGTGCGCCGCCCAGTCCTTCACCGCGGGGTGCGCGCCGGGCGCCTCGCAGTCCGCCGCCCCGCAGGAGCACAACTCCCGGCCGTCCGCGGGCTCCAGCCAGGTGCCGGCGAAGACGTCCCAGTGCCGTTCTTCCGCGTACCGCACGGCATGGTCCAGCAGCAGTTCGCCCCGCTGCTTGGGGATGGGCGCGGTCTCCGTGACTCCGATGGTCTCTTCCACGCCCATCACAACTGCCCGGGTCACCCGGGGTTACGGGCGTAAACCGGCCGGTGGGCGGAGCATCGATCCTGCATACGGGGCGCACCGATGCACACGTGGGGGCGCGTGGGAGCCCGGGGCGCCGGAGTTGGGTAGCGACACGACGCAGAGCGGATGATTCTCCGCACATAAGGCGGGAAGTGATCATTCCAACGATCACCCGCGGCCACTGGGGGTTTTCATGGCAGCCAGGCCTCTCGTCGCGCGCCAGCCGAATGAACGGCTTCAGGCGCTCATCCAGGAAGCCGGGTGCTCCAATGCCGGGCTCGCCCGGCGCGTCAACATGTGCGGGGCCGAACACGGCCTCGACCTCCGCTACGACAAGACCTCCGTGGCACGTTGGCTGCGCGGCCAGCAGCCGCGCGGCCGGGCACCCGGGATCATCGCGGAGGCCCTCGGACGCAAACTCGGCCGTACCGTCACCATCGACGAGATCGGCATGGCCAACGGCAAGAACCTCGCCTCGGGCGTCGGCCTGCAGTTCTCCCCGACCGTCATCGGCGCGATCGAGCAGGTCTGCGAGCTGTGGCGCAGCGACGTCGGCCGCCGCGACTTCCTGGCCGGATCGTCGGTGGCCGCCTCCGCGCTGGTCGAGCCGAGCCGCGACTGGCTGATCACCGGCGCCGATTCGCAGGTGGCCCGCAGCGGCGGCTCGCGCGTCGGGATGTCCGACGTCGAGGCCGTACGGGCGACCACCGAGGCCCTCAAGGACCTCGACCACCGCTTCGGCAGCGGGCACGTGCGGCCGGTGGTGGTGCACTACCTGAACTCCGTGGTGTCCGGGCTGATCGGCGGCTCGTACCGGGAGCCGGTGGGTCGGGCGCTGTTCGCGGCGGTGGCCCGGCTGACGGAGCTGGCCGGCTACATGGCGGTCGACACCGGCCAGGCCGGGCTCGCGCAGCGCTACTACATCCAGGCGCTGCGGCTCGCCCAGGCGGCCGGCGACCGCGCGTACGGGGGCTACGTACTGGCCGCCTCGATGAGTCACCTCGCCGCCGAACTCGGCAATCCGAGGGAGATCGCGCAGCTCGCGCGGGCCGCCCAGGAGGGGACGCGTGGGCAGGTCACCCCGCGGGTGGAGGCCATGTTCTACGCCGCCGAGGCGCGCGGACACGCGCTGCTGGGGGACTCCCGGGCGACGGCGGTGCTGTCCTCGCGGGCGGTGAACGCGCTGGAGCGGGCCGAACCGGAGTCGGGCGACGACCCGGTGTGGATCGGCCACTTCGACCAGGCGTACCTCGCGGACGAGCTGGCGCACTGCCACCGGGACCTGGGGCAGGGGGACGCGGCGGCCAAGCGGGCCGAGGAGGCGCTGAGGGGGCTGCCGGCGGGGAAGGCGCGGCGGCGGGCCATCGGGATGCTGCTGCTGGCGGCGGCGCGGGTGCAGCAGCGGGAGGTGGAACAGGCCTGCCAGAGCGCCGCGCAGGCGGCGGAACTGCTGGCGGGGCTCCGGTCGAACCGGGGCGCGGAGTACCTGGAGGACTTCCGGATGCGGCTGGATCCCTACCGGGACGAGGCGGCGGTACGGGAATTCACGGCGCGGCTGGACTCCTCGGTGAGGGTCGCGTAGCCGGGCGGGTCGCCCGGCGGCGGGCCGGGCCGGGCCGGGCGGGGCCGGGCGGGTGGCGGTGGCGGTGGTGGGTTCGGGGCGGACCCCCGCGCCTCAAACGCCGGCGGGGCCGGCTTCGCCCGGTGGGGGCCGGAACCGCGCTCGGTGGGGTCGGGATCGATTGTGTCGGCGGAGTTGGGGGTGTGAGGGGCCCCGGGAAATTATGATCAAGCAATGTCTGACATGACCGAAACCGCGTCCGGCTGGCTGTCCGCGGACGAGCTGGAGACAGCCAGGGCCCGGATGCCGATCCTGTACGTCGAGGCCGTACCCGTGCGCGTGGACGCCAGCGGCGAAGTCACCGATATCGGGCTGTTGCTGCGCATCGGTCCGGACGGAACGGTCAGCCGGACCCTCGTGTCCGGCCGTGTCCTGCACCACGAGCGGGTGCGCGACGCGCTGCTGCGCAACCTGGAGAAGGACCTCGGCCCGGTGGCCCTGCCGCGCGTGCCGGCCTCCCTCCAGCCCTTCACGGTCGCCGAGTACTTCCCCACGGCGGGCATCACCCCCTACCACGACCCGCGCCAGCACGCGGTGTCCCTGGCCTACGTCGTGCCGGTGACCGGCGACTGCCGGCCCCGGCAGGACGCGCTGGACCTGGTCTGGGTCAGCCCGCAGGAGGCCGGCTCCGCGGCCCTGCAGGGCGAGATGCCGGGCGGCCACGGGATCCTGCTCAAGCAGGCGCTCGCACACGTGGGGCACGTGTACTGAGGTCAGGCCGCCGCGGGCCCCTGCCCGGAGGCCCGCGGCGCCGACGACGGTCCGGTCAGCGACGGCCCGGTGCCCGGTCGGCGGCGGGCCCATCCATCGGCGGGTCCAGGGCGTCGACCGTGCTCTGGAGGCCGGTGGGCGAGCTGCCGCCCGTGGCGTACACGCACATGGCGCCCTGCCCGGCCGGGCACTGCATGGTCGCGGCCGCCAGGTGCGACCGGGCCGTCGGAAGGGTGGGCAGCGTCGTCCAGGTGTTGTAGGCGGCGTTGTACGACTCCACCGTGCCCGTGACGTTGAAGCCGGTGCCGCTGCGGCCGCCGACCGTGTAGACGCACGTGCCGGTCTGTCCCGGCGGGCAGGGGGCTGCCGCCGCCGCGAGCAGGTAGCGGCCGGTGGGCAGGGGGTCCACCGGGCTCCACGCGTTGGTGGCCGGGTTGTAGGAGCGGACGCTCGCCTGGATGGTGTTGGTGCCGTCGACGCCGCCCATGGCGTACACGCAGGTGCCGGTCTGCCCCGGCGGGCACGTGGCGGCCGCCGCGGCGAGGCCGAACCGGGGGGTGGGCAGCGCGGTCGGCTGGCTCCAGGCGTTGGTGGCCGGGTTGTACGAGTGGACCTGGCCCAGCGCGGTGCCGGTGCCGTCGGCGCCGCCCACGGCGTACACGCAGGTGCCGGTCTGCCCCGGCGGGCAGGGCGCGGCCGCCGCCGCGAGCAAGCCGCGCGCCGCCGGAAGCGCGGCGACCGTGCTCCAGGCGTTGGTGACGGGGTTGTACGACTCCACCGTGGCGACGGGAGTGTCGTTACCGGTGAGTGCGAAGGCCGTGAAACCGCCGATGGTGTAGACGCAGGTGCCGGTCTGGCCCGGTGGGCAGGGGGCGCTCGCCGTCCCGAAGCCCCAGCGGGGCGTGGGCATCGGGTGGAGGGTCGACCAGGCGTTGGTGAGGCGGTTGTACGACTCCGCCCTGCCCGAGACCGAGCTGGGGGTCGTGGCGTTGCCGAGGGCGTCGCGGCCGCCCATGGCGTAGACGCAGGTGCCGGTCTGGCCCGGCGGGCAGGGCGCGGCCGCCGCCCCCAGGAAGTCCCGGGCGGCGGGCAGCGGGGCCAAGGTCGTCCACACCGTCCCGGTGGTGGCCGTCGCCGGAAGTACGCAGGTCAGCACGGCAGCGACGGCGGGCAGGAGCGTCCATCGCAGCCGGCGCCACGGACTCCGCGGCTGCCTGCGGCCTCTCGTGCGCAGCGGTCTTTCATCGGCTCGTGGTCGTGACAACGCGGTCCTCCTCGTCGGGCGGGTACGGGCGATGTCTGCCCGGACCGCCGCGGACCGCACGGGGAATGGGCCGGACGGCCTCGGTCTTCGACCGCGCAGGATGACCGGCCGCCCCCCGGCCGGCCCGTCGGGGAGGTGTTGCCGGACGGGGCTGCCGGGGGTGCGGGGGGACCGGGTAGCGTGGGCCGCCGGTTGATTGGGTCGGGCGAGTCGGAGAAGGAGTCCCCGTGACGCAGAACGGACAGGGGGGTGCCCCCCAGCCGGGTGCCCCGTGGGGTCCGGACCCGGCGTCCGGATATCCGGCGTACCCGCCGCAGGAGCCGGGCGGGCCCGCCTACGGCTATCCGCAGGCGTACCCCGACCCGCAGGCCGGGGCGCCGGGGCACGTCGTCGGCCCCGGGTACGAGGGGCCGGGCGATCCGCACGGCTACGGCTATCCGCCGCTCCCGGAGGCCGCCACCCAGTACATCCCGCCCGTACCGGCGGCGCCCGGGCCCGACGGGGCGGCGACGCAGTACATCCCGCCCGTACCGGCTGCGCCCGCGACCCCGCCGGGCCCCCCGGCCGCGCCCTCGCACCACGAGGCGGCCACGCAGTACATGGCCCCCGTGCCGGGCGGCCCCGGCCCCGGGCCCGACGGGACGGCCGCGCCCTCGCACCACGAGGCGGCCACGCAGTACATGGCCCCCGTGCCGGGCGGCACCGGCCCCGGGCCCGGGCCCGACGGGATGGCCGCGCCGTACGCGCCGCCCGCGCCGGCGGCCCAGGCCACGCCGCCCTCGCACCACGAGGCGGCCACGCAGTACATGGCCCCGGTGCCGGGCGGCCCGGTGGCGCCCGCGCACGACGAGGCCGCGACGCAGTACATCCCGCCCGTGCCGGCGGGCCCGGCCGACGGGTTCGACGGGCTGTTCCGCGCCGAGGAGGCGGGGCACACCCAGCAGCTGCCGCCCATCCAGGAGCCGGTGCTGCGCCGGCCGCCGCGGCCCCAGCCGCCGCGCGCGCAGGGCCCCGTACCGCCGCACGCACAGCAGCAGTACCAGTACCAGCAGCCTCAGCCGCAGCAGCAGTACGCCCCGGCGCCCCCGCCGCAGGACGAGGCCCGCAGGATCTCGCCCGGGATCATCGCCGCCGTGGTCATAGGCCTGGTCGTGGTCGGTCTCGGTGTCGGCTCGCTGCTCGGCGAAGGCAAGCCGAACAACGACCCCGGCGCGACCGCTCCGGCGTCCGCCGCCTCCGGCAGCACGGCGGCGGGCGGTGAGGCCCCCGTCGACGCGGGCCGCCCGCAGGCCGTCCAGCTCGACAAGCTCCTCGCGGACAGCAACGACAGCAGGGCCTCGGTGATCAAGGCCGTGGACGACATCAAGGGCTGCAAGAACCTCGACCAGGCCGCCTCCGACCTGCGTGACGCGGCCCGCCAGCGCGAGGAACTGATCACCCGCCTGGAGGAGCTGAAGGTGGACCAGCTCCCGGACCACGCCCGCCTGACCGCCGCCCTCACCAAGGCCTGGCAGGCCTCCGCCGACGCCGACAACAGCTATGCCGCCTGGGCGGACGACGTCGACGACGACAAGTGCAAGGACGGCAAGGCGAAGAACTCGTCCAACGCCTCCGACGGCAACAAGTCGAGCGGCGAGGCGACGAAGGCCAAGGAGCAGGCCGCGACCCTGTGGAACACGATCGCGGCCAGGTACGGACTCACCAAGCGGGACAAGTCCCAGCTGTGAGCCGGATATCGCCGTGGAGGTCCGGGACTAGGCCGTCCGGGGTGCCTGTTCCAGGGTCGGGGTCATGTCCAGGAACTGCTCGCCCGGCTGTGCCACGAGGCGGCCGGACTGCACGATCTGGAAGGTGACCCGGCCGTTGACGATGCGGGGGAAGCCGGCGACGGCGCGCATGTCCTGGTAGCGCCAGCTCAGGTCGGGGGTGAGACCGCCGGTCTTGACGGACTGCGCCTGGTTCAGGGCGCGGGCGACCTTGCGGGCGTTGATGTCCTCGTCCTCCTTGAAGCCCCTGATGATCTGGTCCAGGACCGTGTACGCGATCCAGGTCGTCTGCGTGCCGCTGTCGTCGGCGTCGACGGTGTCGTCGCCGAAGGCGAAGTCGGCGATGACCTTCTTCATCGGCTGCCAGAGCGGATCGGTGGCCACCGGGTACCAGCTGGTGACGTACGCGCCCTCGAAGGGGCTGTCCTTGCCGCCGGTGCGGTCGACCAGGGACTGGCTGACACTGCCCAGGACCGAGGCGATCTGCGGCTTCTTGCGCTGGGGGTCGGTACGGCGGAAGGCGTCGAAGAAGGTCTCGGTGCGCTCGCCGAGGACCGCCGTCACACAGCCGTTGTTCTTGTCCTTGTCCTTGGATCCGCCGCCCCCGCTGGTTTGGGTGAGGGCCTCGCGGGCTTGCGGCTTGAAGTCGGCGGAGTCCTCGGCGGCCCGGATGTCGGAGGCGTCGGGCATCTGGTTGGCCCGCAGACCGGCGTTGAGCAGCACCGGCAGGGTGTCGCCGACGAGGGTGTCGGGCCGGACCAGGGCGACCTTCTCGCATGCGCGGCCGAGCTGGTGGCCGGCCCCGGCGATGAGGACGGGCTGACCGCCGTTGACGGGGTAGGAGAGGGTGGACTGGAACTCCTCGGAGGAGACCCCGTATCCGCCGATGAAGGGGATGCCCTCCACCTCCAGCGGGGCCATGAAGGCGCGTCCGTGCTGGCTGTAGGAGCCGACGACCGCGACGGCCTTCTCCGAGATCGCCTTGCGGGCGCAGTCGGCGGCGCCGTTGGCGGTGTTCTTCTCGTTGCAGGTCAGGACGCGGAGCTTGCGGCCGTTGATGCCGCCCTTGGAATTCACCCAGCGTTCGTACGCCTTTGCCATGCCGGTCATTCCGGGCATGTTGGTTGCCTTGGTGCCCTCCGGCGCGAAGGTCATGACGGTGAGGGTGTCCCCGGAGCCCCCCGAGCCCCCGGAGAGCGCCCCGCATCCCGCGAGGAGACACGCACCCATCGCCGTGGCCACCAAGGTGCGGGAGAGGGATGCGGTGCGTCGAGAAATGGTCATGTCCATGCACCATTCCGCCCCGGAGGTAACTCGCGAGTGAGATGGACACAACATCGGGTGACGCCAAGGTGAATTACAGGGGTGTGGTCCCCCACGGGTGCTTCAAGATCGTGTCCAACAGGAACGTACGATCGAAAGCGTGACATTCGCCCAAGGACCGAAGAACCCTTCCCGCCGGGGCAGCCGCTCCTCCACCATGGGCGGCATGCCCCTCAACGACATGCCGTGGTGGCGCTGGCGCGGCAACGTGCGCTCGGCGCTGCACATGCTCTCCGATCCGGCCTTCCACGAGGACACCTGGCTGGTCGGCGCCGAAGGGTACGGGGACGTCACCGACGCCGTGTACCGGCTCGTCGAGGACACCTGGCTCGACAGCTGGTCCGCCGAGAAGTACGTCGGCACGATCTTCCGCGACTCGCAGGAGGCGACCCTCGTCGACCTCGCGGTGCTGCGCGTGCTCCGGATCATGCACCAGGTCGGCCCCGACGCCCCCGTCTCCGCCTACCTGGAGCACCACGCCTGGCCCGAGGCGGTACGCGCCGCGCGCGAGGCCCACGTACGCATGGCCACGGCGGACGGGGACGACCCGGACGTGCGGCCGACATCGCTGGAAGTGCTGAGGATCCTCACGCGCGCGGTGTGACCCGCGCGATGTGACCGCGCGATGTGACTGGTGTGACTGCACGGTGTGATGGCGCGGTGTGAAAGGCTGTGCGGTCATGAGCGACCCGCACAACGAGGCCCAGGCCCAGGTTCAGCCCCAGCCCCTGCCCCAGTACGTTCTGACCGTGTCCTGCCCCGACAAGCAGGGCATCGTGCACGCCGTGTCGAGCTACCTGTTCATGACCGGCTGCAACATCATCGACAGCCAGCAGTTCGGAGACCGGGAGACCGGGCTCTTCTTCATGCGGGTGCACTTCGAGGCCGAGCCCGAGGTGACGGTCGAGAAGCTGCGCGCGAGCTTCGCCGCGATCGGCGACTCGTTCAAGATGGACTGGCAGATCCACCGCGCCGACGAGCGCATGCGGATCATCCTGATGGTTTCGAAGTTCGGGCACTGCCTCAACGACCTGCTGTTCCGCGCGCGGATCGGGGCGCTGCCGGTCGACATCGCGGCCGTGGTCTCCAACCACACGGACTTCGCCGAGCTGGTGGGCTCGTACGACGTGCCGTTCGTGCACATCCCGGTGACGAAGGACACGAAGGCGGCGGCCGAGGCGGAGCTGCTGGAACTCGTCCGCGCCGAGAACGTGCAGCTGGTGGTGCTGGCGCGGTACATGCAGGTGCTGTCGGACACCCTGTGCAAGGAGCTGAGCGGGCGGATCATCAACATCCACCACTCGTTCCTGCCGAGCTTCAAGGGCGCGAAGCCGTACCACCAGGCGCACGCGCGGGGCGTGAAGCTGATCGGCGCGACCGCGCACTACGTGACGGCCGACCTCGACGAGGGGCCGATCATCGAGCAGGAGGTCGAGCGGGTGGGCCACGAGGTGACCCCGGACCAGCTGGTGGCGGTCGGCCGGGACGTGGAATGCCAGGCGCTCGCACGCGCGGTGAAGTGGCACAGCGAACACCGCGTCCTGCTGAACGGCTCCCGCACGGTGGTCTTCGCGTAGGCAGCGGTCGCCCGCGGCCGGAGCCGGGGCCCGTCGGGTGCGGCGCCGCTGCCGGGGCGCCGCCCCGGACCCCGCTCCTCAAGCGCCGCAGGGGCCGGATCGCCCGGCTGACATCGCCCGCCGGGCGACTCGGCCGCGCCTGGCGGGAGGCAGCAGCCGAATCCAGCCCCTCCCGCGCTCGAGGGGCGGGTCCGGGCGGAGCCCGGGGTCCCGGGCCGCGCCGCCTTCAGCCCCTCCCGCGTTCGAGGAGCGGGTCCGGGCGGAGCCCCCGGGCCGTTGCCGGACGGGGCGCGCGGTCAACCCCCGGCCCGCCGCGAGGCGTCAGGCGTCCGGCGCCTCCACACCGCAGTACCCGGCGAACGCCGCGAGCACGTCGTCCTCCGCGAGGCGCCCGTCGCCGTCCGGGTCCAGGGCGGCAGCCACCTGGGCGGCCAGGTCGGGCGCGGTGCCCAGCACGCGCAGCACTCGGGCGGCCGTGGCCGGCGTGGCGCCGGCGCCGTCCTCGTCCGCCACCGCGATCACCGCACGCAGGAACGGCCGCGCGATCTCCGCGAACCGCTGCGGGTTGTCCCGCAGCCGCTTCGCCGCGCCGGTGATGAACTCCTCGCGGGACACCCGCTGGTCCCCGTCGACGTCGGCGATCCCGGCCATTCCCTGCCAGAACGCCTCGGCGCCCGCGAAGACGGCCTGGCCCTTGTCCGACCGGGCGGTGGTACCGAATTCGGCCAGGACGGCCTTCGCGGCGGTGCTGAAGTCCTCCCGGTCGATATAGCCGGACCCATCCTGGTCGAAGGTGGCGAATCGGGCGGCGATCTTGCGCTCGTATTCTGCGCTGTCCATATTCGGCGTTCCGCCTTCACGTGTGCGGTGGGGTACAGATCAAGACAGGACAGGAGCGTAAGGCCTATGTGGCCTGCGCGTTAAGCGAAGCGGTCAAGCAGGTGGCCGCATCGAACCCGCGCACGGGGAGCGCGGTGGGGCGCGTACATCTGTGCCATGTGCCGCCGTCCGCGACGTCGTCCGCGACGCCGTCCGAGATGTCGGCGGCAACACCGTTCGCACCACTTCTCACACGCGTGCACACGGGTTTCCCCCACGATCACAACCGGCCACGGCCGTATCACGGAGGGCATCCTTCCAGGGCGGGCTTCTCCCAAAACGGGCGCGGGACGCTCCGTGCCCACTACATTCGATGAGTCGACACACGGCCCACGGCTGGGGGCACTTATGGCGAAGGACGTACCACCGCGCTGGGACCGCCGCATGCAGCAACGCCTCGCACGCGGCGAGGCGGCCGCGCTCGGTGAGCTCTACGACCGTTTCGCCTCCCTCGTGCACAGCCTCGCCCACCGGGTGCTGGGCGACGAGAAGGCGGCGGACCGGATCACCCGCGAGGTGTTCGGCTACATCTGGGAGAACCCGGACGCCTACGACCCCAAACAGGGCTCCATGCGTTCCTGGGTCGCCCGGATCACCCAGGGGCAGGCCGTGGCCCGGCTGCGCCAGGCCGAACTGGGCCGGGGATCGCGCGAGGAGCTGGAGCAGAAGGTGCGCAGCGCCAACGCCGCCGCCCGCGCGGACTACATCGTGACCTCCATGCCCGCACCGCTGCGCGCCGCGCTCGAACTCGCCTACTTCAAGCGGCGCGACTACCGGCAGGCCGCCGCCGACCTCCAGATCAGCGAGGACGAGGCACGCCGCCGGCTGCGGCTCGGCCTCCAGTTGCTGTCGACCGCCAACGCCCTCCCGCAGGAGGACACGGCCCGGCCGCCCGGATACGGCCCGAGCGAATATGGAACGTCCCGATGAACGGCCCCGCCGAATCGCCCGACGACGGATACGAGGGATACGACGGCCATGACGGCCGTGGTGGTGGCGACGGCCACGGCTCAGCCCCCGGATCCCGGCCCCGCCCCGGCGGCGGTTCGCGCATACCGGGTCCCCGTGGAGCCGCCGACGACCTCGACCCGCGACACGCCCCCGAGCCCCTGCCGCAGCCGCCGCCCTCGCACGCCGTCCTGAAGTCCCTGCTCGGCGCCTGGGCGCTGGCCGCGTGCTCCTCCGAGGAGACCCAGGCCGTCGAGGACCACCTCACCGAGTGCGCGGACGAGGCGCTGCGGCTGCGCGACGCCGTCGGGCTGCTGCACCCGGAGGAGAGCCTCGACCTCAAGCCGCTGCTGCGTTCGCGGGTGTTGGAGGACTGCCTGGGCAAGCGGCCGGCCCGCATCCCGGTGCCGGTGTGGGCGAGCCCGTACGACACCGAGACCGCGCGGCTCGACGCACTGCTCCAGGACTTCGGGGACTCGGAATGGCACACCCCGGTACGCCTGAAGTGGTTCGAGGAAGAGCGCCGGCGCACGCGCCGCACCACGGTCGCCGGAGTCATCGGACACCTGCTGACGGACGACGGCCTGGTGGCCGGTGCCCTCGGCCTGGACGATCCGCTCGGCCCCGACGCACCGAAGGGCGACCCGGCAGCCCGCACGGAGCACTTCTGGAACGCGTCGTCGTACCCGACGACGCGGCAGGTCCGCGAGCCGTGGCGGGACCAGGGGCACACGCTGGTGCGCACCGTGTCCTTCGCCGGGAGGGGCGTGGCGGAACTGTCCGTGGACTACGGCCCCTTCGCGCTGCCCCTCGGGGACGCGTTCCTGGAGCGGGCCTTCGAGTGCTGGGTGCACGCGTGGGACATCGCGGAGGCGGTGGACTACCCGTACGAGCCGCCGTCCGGCCCCCACCTGCACCGCATGATCGACCTGGCGGCGCGCCTGCTCCCGGCCGCCCTGGCCCAGCGCCGCCGCGCGGGCCTGGCCGCTCCGGCACGGAGCCTCGTCGCGGCGGGCGCGCCGGGCCGGACGCTCCACCTGGAGATCGAGGGCGCGGGCGGAGGCGGCTGGGACATCGCCCTGGACTCACCGGGCGCGAAGCCGTCGGCGGAGCGCACGGTGGCGGAGATCGCCCTGGACGGCATGGAGTTCTGCCAGCTGGCCGCGGGCCACATCTCCCCGGAGGAGGCGGCGGTGGGCCAGCACGGCGACCGCGAGGCCATCAGGGACGTCCTCTTCGCGGCGGCGTCGCTCAGCCGGCTGTAGGGGGTACGGGTTCACGCGCGGGCGGGACTTCTCCCCCCTCGCGCCGCCCCTGCGGGTCGGCGGCTGCCCACCCGCCTCCGGGTGCGGGTGGGTGTGGGTGCAGTGCCTCGCTGTTCCGGGGCCTGAACGGTTCGGGGTGCTGGGGCGGGGAGCCCCGGAGGGGCGGAGGATGAACAGCCGGTCGGGACCTCGGTTTGGCGGTGCCCCGGTCGGTCGGAGGTGGAAAGGATTGGGGGTTTCCCGTCAGTCCCATCGTCCTTCCGCGTCGGGCCGGCCTGTCAAGGGCGCTCCTCCTTCGTCGTCGCGTCGCTGCGCGACGGCCTTCGGCCGCCCTTGACAGACCGTCCCGCCACGGAAAGACAAGGACTGCCGGGAACCCCCCAAAGGAACGGGCCGGGCCAGAGATTCCAAGACGGGCCCACCGGAATGCCCGACCCAGTCGAGGACTCACCCCTCCTCGGCCCCTCCAGACCACCGGCCAGGCCGGGCAGACGGCCACACCCCCCGAAACCCCCACCACAAGCCCCTCGGCGGCAGGAAGGGCGCGTCAAATCGCTACGCGCTCTCTCCGACGGCGTCTGCGACCTGTCTGGGGCTGGTCACGCCCCAGATCGCTACGCGCTCCTCACGTCTCGGCGTCCAACGGCCGCCTTGGGCTGGACATAAGCCGCCCAAGCCCTCGAATCCTCTTCCATGACGGCGTCCGGCGGCTGTGTTCGGGTCACAGCGAGTATCAGCCCCGGACGGGGGGCCAGTCGCGGTCGTCGAGAAGCGCGTAGCGATCGTTGGCGGCTTATGACCAGCCCGAAGAGACCGTGGGCGCCGTCGGGGAGGAGCGCGTAGCGATCTGGGGCGTGACCAGCCGCAGGCGGTGGTCAGACGCCGAGACGTGAGGAGCGCGTAGCGATTTGTGGCGCCCTTCCTGCCGCTCAGGCTCTTGTGGTGGGGGTTTCGGGGAGGGTGGCCGCCTGCGCGGCCCGGAGGGCGAGGTGGGCGGCCCGAGGTGAGGCCTGCTGTCCCGGAGCCTGGTCGGGCATTGCTGTGGGCCCGTGTTGGAATCTCTGGCCCGGCCCGTTCCTTTGGGGGTTTCCCGGCAGTCCTTGTCTTTCCGTGGCGGGACGGTCTGTCAAGGGCGGCCGAAGGCCGTCGCGCAGCGACGCGACCGGAGGGAGCGCCCTTGACAGGCCGGCCCGACGCGGAAGGACGATGGGACTGACGGGAAACCCCCAATCCTTTCCACCTCCGACCAACCGGGGCACCGCCAAACCCAGGTCCCGACCCGCTGTTCATCCTCCGCGCCTCCGGGGCTCCCCGCCCCCGCACCCCGCACGGTCCAGGCCCCGCGCCGCGAGGTGCCGCACCCTCACCGGCCCGCACCCGGAGGCGGGTGGGCAGCCGCCGACCCGCAGGGGCGGCCCGAGGGGGGAGAAGTCCCGCCCGCGCGTGAACCCGTACCCCCACCCCCCGCCCTCAGGCGTACCGCTCCCGGAGTTGGTACTTCAGGACCTTGCGCAAGGCGTCGTTGCGGGGGAGGGAGTCCAGGAGTTCCAGTTGTTCGGGGAGTTTGTGTGGGGACAGGCCCTGGGCGCGGAGGTAGGACGTGAGCTGGGGGAGGGTCAGGGGGGTGGCGCCCGGGGGTTGTTCGACGACCGCGCAGACGCGTTCGCCGCGGGTGGGGTCGGGGAGGCCGATGACCGCTACGTCCGCCACCGCCGGGAGCTGGTGGAGGAGGTCCTCGATCTCCTTCGCCGAGATGTTCTCGCCCTTGCGGATGATGACGTCCTTGCTGCGGCCCGTGAGGACCAGGTAGCCGTCCGGGGTGAGGTGGCCGAGGTCGCCCGTGATCAGGTAGCCGTCCCGGTCGAAGACCTCCGCTGACTGGTCGGTGTTCAGGTAGCCCTGGCAGACCGCTTCGCCGCGCAGGCGGACCTCCCCGTCCGTGTTCGGGGGGAGCGGGGTGCCGTCGGGGGTGGTGATGCGGATCGACATGCCCTCCGGGGGGCGGCCCTCGGTGGTGGCGAGGTTTTCGGGGGTGTCGTCCGGGGCGCCCATGGTGATCATCGGGACTTCGGTCATGCCGTAGCCGTGGGTGAGTTGGCAGCCGAGCTCGCGTACGACGGCGTGGTAGATCTCCGGCGGTTTGGGGGCGCCGCCGCCCGCGAGGAGGCGGAGGGTGGGGATGAGCGGGGTGGTGGGGTCCTTGCGCTGCTCGGTGAGGAACATCGAGTAGAAGGCGGTGGAGCCGCCGGCGACGGTGACGCCGTGGCGGCGGTAGCCGTCCAGGGCGTCCGGCATCGCGAACTTCTCGAAGAGGACTGCCGGGAAGCCGTAGAGGAGGAGCATCACGGTGTAGTCGGGTCCGGCTATGTGCGCGAAGGGGAAGGCCATCGAGCCCACGTCCGACGGGGTCAGGTGCAGGGCGTGCGCGAGGCAGGAGCCGCCGGCGATCAGGGAGCGGTCGGTGTGCAGCACGCCCTTGGGGTCGGAGGTGGTGCCGGAGGTCCAGTAGATCCACCGGACGTCGGTGCCGGAGACGGGCGGCGGGGGGAGCAGGTCCGGGTCGCCGTCCGGGAGGGTCTCGTACGCCTCGAAGACGCCGCGCGCGCCGAGCCGGGAGGCCATCGCGGTGTGGTCGTACCCCCGCCAGGTGCCGGGGACGGCGAAGTACTCGGCCTTGGACTCGCGCAGCGCGAAGCCGACCTCCCGGTCGCGGTAGAAGGGGATGACGGGGGACTGGACGGCGCCGATGCGGGCGAGGGCGATCGAGAGGAGCACCGTCTCGATACGGGTGGGCAGCTGCCAGGCGACGACGGTGCCCCGGCGTACGCCCATGTCGTAGAGGCCGGCGGCGACGCGTTCGGCGCGGTCGCGGAGCTCGCCGAAGGTCAGCGTGCGGTCGGCGGCGGGGTCCTCGGCGGCCTCGATGAGGGCGGTGGTGCGGGGGCTGAGCGCTGCCCGGCGGGCGACGAGCTCCCAGAGGGTGGCGCTGCGGCTCAGTTCCGTCGCGGTGGCCGTGTCCCCCGTGCTTCCGGTGTCGGCGGCTGTCCCCGTCGTCCCCGTCGTCCCCGTCGTCCCTGTCGTCCCTGTCGTCCCTCTCGTCCCTGTCCTCCCCGTCGTCTCCGTCGTCTCCGGCATCCCAGACCTCCCCATAGCTGACGGATAGTCAGATCAAGCGCAGAGCGTAGAGCGCTGACGCTTGTCGGTCCAGGGGTGGCGGGGCTAGCTTGTTTCTGACGATCCATCAGATTGATGGGATGCGTGTACGGGAATGGGGAGACGGCCAATGGGACTGGAACTGCCTCGGATCATCAGCGTCGACGACCACGTGATCGAACCCGCCCACCTCTTCGACGTCTGGCTGCCGGCCAAGTACCGCGACCGAGGCCCCAAGGCACTCACCGCCGGCATCGGCGAGCTGGAGTACACCGGCGGCAAGTACGTGATCACCATGGACCCCGACGGCCCGCCGACCGACTGGTGGATCTACGAGGACCTGAAGTTCCCGTACAAGCGCAACATCGCCGCCGTCGGCTTCGACCGCGACGACATGACGCTGGAGGGCATCACCCGCGAGGAGATGCGGCGCGGCTGCTGGGACCCCAAGGCCCGGCTCGCCGACATGGACCTCAACCACGTGGAGGCCTCCCTGTGCTTCCCGACCTTCCCGCGCTTCTGCGGGCAGACCTTCGCGGAGGCGCAGGACAAAGAGGTGGCACTCGCGTGTGTCCGCGCGTACAACGACTGGATGGTCGAGGAGTGGTGCGGTGACAGCGGCGGCCGGCTGATCCCGCTCTGCATCATCCCGCTCTGGGACATCGACCTCGCGGTCGCGGAGATCCGGCGCAACGCAGCCCGCGGCGTGCGAGCGGTGACCTTCTCCGAGATCCCGACGTACCTCGGACTGCCGTCCATCCACTCCGGCTACTGGGACCCCTTCTTCGCCGTCTGCCAGGAGACCGGCACGGTGATCAACATGCACATCGGGTCCAGCTCCCAGATGCCCGCCGCCTCCCCGGACGCGCCGCCCGCCGTGCAGGCCTCGCTCAGCTTCAACAACGCCATGGCCTCGATGATGGACTTCCTCTTCAGCGGGGTGCTGGTGAAGTTCCCGACGCTGAAGCTGGCGTACAGCGAGGGCCAGATGGGCTGGATCCCGTACGCCCTGGAGCGCGCGGACGACGTCTGGCAGGAGCACCGGGCGTGGGGCGGGGTGCGCGACCTCATCCCCGAGCCGCCGTCCACGTACTACTACCGGCAGATGTTCTGCTGCTTCTTCCGCGACAAGCACGGCATCGCCTCGCTGGACGTGGTGGGCCGCGACAACGCCACCTTCGAGACCGACTACCCGCACGTGGACTCGACCTTCCCGCACACCAAGGACGTCGCCCTCGACCACGTGAAGGGGCTGGACGACGAGACGGTCTACAAGCTGATGCGCGGCAACGCCATCCGCATGCTCGGCCTCGACCTCGACCGCGACAGGGTCCGTTGATGGACCTGACCTACACGGAGGAGGAGCGGGAGTTCCGGGCGCGGCTGCGCGAGTGGCTCGCCAAGGTGCTGCCCGAGCTGCCCGCCAAGCCGTCCCCCGACGACTGGCCGGGCCGGCGGGCGTACGACATGGGCTGGCAGCGCAGGCTGTACGAGGCCGGGTACGCGGGACTGCACTGGCCGGTGGACGCGGGCGGCCGCGGGGCCACCCCGACGCAGCACCTGATCTACCTGGAGGAGACCGAGCGTGCGGGAGCCCCCTACGTCGGCGCGAACTTCGTCGGGTTGCTGCACGCCGGCCCGACCATCGCCGCCGAGGGCACGGCGGAGCAGCGGGCGCGCTGGCTGCCGCCCGTGCTGCGCGGCGACGAGGTGTGGTGCCAGGGCTTCAGCGAGCCGGAGGCGGGCTCCGACCTGGCCTCGCTGCGCACGCGCGCGGTCCGCGACGGCGACGAGTACGTGATCACCGGGTCGAAGATCTGGACCTCGCACGCGGAGGTCGCCGACTGGTGCGAGCTGCTGGTGCGGACCGATCCGGCGGCGCCCAAGCACCGGGGGATCTCCTGGCTCGCCATGCCGATGGACGCGCCGGGGGTGACGGTGCGGCCGCTGCGCACGCTCGCCGGGTCGACGGAGTTCGCGGAGGTGTTCCTCGACGAGGTACGGGTCCCGGTCGCGAACCGCGTCGGCGCGGAGAACGACGGCTGGCGGGTCACGATGGTGACGCTGTCCTTCGAGCGGGGCACGGCTTTCGTGGGCGAGGTCGTCGCCTGCCGCCGGACGCTCGGTGAGCTGGCCCGCACGGCAAGGGCGAACGGCCGCTGGGACGATCCGGTGCTGCGGCGCAGGCTGGGGCGGCTGTACGGGGAGTTCGGCGCGCTGTGGCGGCTCACGCAGTGGAACGTGAGCGAGGCGCAGCGGGCCGGCGGGGTCCCCGGGATCGGCGGCTCGGTCTTCAAGCTGGCCTACTCGCACGCGCGGCAGGAGCTGTACGAGGTGGCGGCGGAGGTGCTGGGGGCGTCGTCCCTGGTGCTGGAGGAGGAATGGACCCTGGACCGGCTCTCCTCCCTCTCCTACACGATCGCGGCCGGCACCTCGCAGATCCAGCAGAACATCGTCGCCGAGCGGATCCTCGGCCTCCCGAAGGGCCGGTGAGGGGCATGGACTTCCAGCCGACGGAGGAGCAGGAGGACCTGCGGGCGGGTGTACGCGACCTGCTGGAGGGCCGGTACGGGCGCGAGGCGCTGCGGGCGTCGGTCGATTCGGGCGCCCCTGTCATCGACCGTGCCCTGTGGCGGGAGCTGGGCGAGGCGGGCTTCTTCGCGTTGCGCCTGCCGGAGTCCGAGGGGGGTGTCGGCCTCGGGCTCGCGGAGGCGGTGCTGGTCTTCGAGGAGGCCGGGCGGGTCCTGCTGCCGGGGCCGCTGGTGGCCACGCACCTGGCCGCCGGGGTGGTCCCGGGGGCGGCCGAGGGGACGGCGGTGGTGACGGCCTGCGACCTGGGCGGGGGGCTGGTGGCGTACGCGGGGGAGGCGGATGCGGTGCTGGGGGCGCCGGGGTTGCCCGGTGGCTCCCCCGTCCGCTCGGCGGACCCGCTGACACCGCTGCACCGGGTCCCCTCGTACGAGGACGCGGACGTGGACGTGTCGTCGTACCGCTCCGAGGGGGCGCTGCTCACGGCGGCGCTCCAGGTCGGCAGCGCGCTGCGGACGGTGGAGCTGGCGGTGCGGTACGCGGGGGAGCGCGAGCAGTTCGGGCAGCCGATCGGGGCGTTCCAGGCGGTGAAGCACCTGTGCGCGCAGATGCTGGTACGGGCGGAGGTGGCCCGTACGGCGGTCTACGCGGCGGCGGTGACGGCCGACGACGGTGAGATCGCGGCGGCGAAGCTGCTGGCGGACGAGGCGGCGGTGCGGGGCGCCCGGGACTGCCTTCAGGTGCACGGCGGCATGGGCTTCACGTGGGAGGCGGACGTGCACCTGCACCTGAAGCGGGCGTGGGTGCGGGCGGAGCAGTGGCGGACGGCGGGGGAGGCGGAGGAGCTGCTGGCGGCAGAACTGCTGGTGTCCGCTTCTTCGTAGCGCGCTGTCACGGAAGGCACGGGTGGGACGGCGGGGGACGCATGTCCGATTACAGAGAGTTGATATCGGTTTGTGTCCTTCGCCCGCCCGCTAACAGCCCGGAGTCACGGGCCCGCCACGGTACGCTCCCACGATGCGAGCGGTTGAGCGGCGCGGGCGCCGCACAGTATGCACCACACCCACTCCATCGCGGGGGAATATGCCCGAAGCGCTTGTTGTGGTGACTGTATGTCAACCATGCTGCTCGGCAAGGGGATCACGCTGGGTGATCCCGTCCTGTCGCGAGGCGAAGTGTCCGCCGGTTCGGATGGTGTGAGCGGTGCAGGTGCTTCAGGTTCAGCTGGAGGTAGGACCGGACCCCGCCGAGGTCGGCCGGGCCCGCCGGTGGGCGCGCTCGCGACTGGCGGGTTCGGGCATAGGGGACGACGAGCCGCTCGCCGAGACGCTGATCCTGCTGATCTCCGAGCTGGTCACGAACGCCGTGGTGCACACGGGCTGTCCGGCCGTGCTGCGGATGCTGTTCCGGGGGCCGGGCGTACGGGTCGAGGTCGCGGACGCGAGCGACCGCGCGCCGGACCGCCGGCAGGCCGCGGGGGACGACACCAACGGCCGGGGCCTGGAGCTGGTGGACGGCCTGGCGGACCGTTGGGGCTGGCAGCGCGAGGGTGCGGGCAAGCGGATCTGGTGCGAGGTCGACCGGGCGGAGAAGGCGGCTTCGGACGGGGCCACGATCAGCCCGTCGAAAATTCACCCCTCCGGTCGGGAACCGCACGTGTACCTCTAACGAGATATTGACGATCCGTCACATCTTGATCACCCTGGTGTGGAGCGATTCGACGCGAGGGGACGCCAAGGGCCTGCCTTGACGAGTGCGGGTCGCGGGGTGGCGGCCGCGGTGCCGCGCTCGGGGCGTCATGCGCGCCGCCGCCACCCGCAGTGGCTCCACGCCGACTCCTGCCTGCCGGTACCAGTCGCCGTCGCCCCCCGGTGAGGCGAAGGCCGACGCGGACTCGCCCGATGACACACGCCAAGTAGGACAGCTCCTGGCCTAGTCGGTGGCTAGAGTCGGGCTCGGCCGTGGTGAGGGTGCGCGGCGGGGATCCGGGTGTCGTGGCGGCGAAGGAGTGGGCGGAAATGTTGCGAGGGCTTACCACGGTCAGTTTCTGGGCCGACGATCTGGACGCGGCGAAGCGCTGGTACTCCGAACTGCTCGGCGCCGAGCCCTACTTCGAGCGGCCCGGGTACGCCGAGTTCCGGCTGGGGGACTACCAGCACGAGCTGGGGCTGATCGACCGGCGGTACGCGCCCCAGGGTGCGGCGGGCGGGGTCGGTGGGGCCGTCGTGTACTGGCACGTGGACGAGGTGGGGGCCGTCTTCGAGAGGCTGTTGGCGATGGGGGCGAAGGAGTACGAGGGGCCTGTGGAGCGCGGGCCGGGTTTCGTCACGGCCTCCGTGGTCGATCCCTTTGGGAACGTGCTCGGGATCATGTACAACGCGCACTACCTGGAAGTGCTCGGTGAGACGGGGGCGGCGGACGCGTGAGGGGCCCCGTGGGCGATCAGGAGGATGGCTTCCGGCTTGAGAAGGGGGCGACGGGGTTCTGGCACGTGGGCGAAGCCCCGCTCGCCGTGATCGAGGTCGGGCGGTGCCGGGCCGCCTGGTACGCGGCTGCTCTCGCCGCGAACGGGCAGCCCGGGGATTTCGCGGAGCAGGCGTACCCGTACAACTTCCACAGCGCCGTGATCGTCGATGGGGACGGCCGGCAGCAGGTGGTGCTCTTCCATGCCCATCAGCCGCTGGTCGCCTTCGTCGCGGAACGGCGGTACGGCTACACCGACGAGTTCCTGGAGCCGCCGGGCTGGGGGGTGGCCGCGCTCGGGGACGCCGGGTTCGCGGTGCCGAGCACGGCGCAGCTGCTGTCGGCGGTCGGGGAGTGGGACACCTCCGTGCTGTCGCCCTCCGAGGTGAAGCAGATCGCGTACTGGGAGCCTCCGACCCTGGGCGCCTTGCTCTTCAACGCCTGGGACTGACCGAGAATGGCGCGCATGGAGCTCTTCGAGGACGCCGTGGCCGTTCTGGCTGCCGAGTATCCGGGTGACGAGCGGGGACGCATGCTGCGCTCGCTCGGGGTGAAGACCGGCGGGAAGTTCTACGCCTTCGCCACCGAAGTGGACGTCGTGGTGAAGCTGTCCGCCGGGCGGGTCGCCGAGCTCGTGGCGGCGGGGGTCGGTGTGCCGTGCGAGACGCGGCCCGGGCATCCGATGAGGGAGTGGGTCCGGCTCGTACCGGCCGATGTGGACGAGTGTCTGGACCATCTGCGGGAGGCCCGGGCGTTCGTGGCGGAGTCGGCCGCGTCGTGACCCCGGCCGCCGCCGGCCGCGATCAGCCGCGGCGGGCGGCGGGCCTCAGTCGGCGGCGGGGGTGGGGGCGGGCGCCAGGCTGATGCGGCGGCGTTCCCGGTCGATGTCGACGAGCGCGACGGTGATTTCGTCCCCGATCCGTGGCGCCGGGGGGTCCGGGTCGGGGGCGGCGGTCGCGGCCGGGGTGTGGATCAGGCCCTCCACGCCCGGTGCCAGGCGGACGAACAGGCCGAAGGGCGCGGACCTGGTGACGGTGCCCGGGAGGGTGTCGCCGTCCCGGTGGGTTTCCGTGAACGCCTGCCAGGGGTCGGGCCGGAGAGCCTTGAGGGAGAGGGACACCCGCTCCGAGGCGAAGTCGACGTGGAGGACCTGGGCCCGGATCTCCCGGCCTATCGGGACGACCTCGTCCACCGACTCGAAGTACTCCCAGGACATCTCGGGAACGCGCAGGAATCCGAGCGCCCAGCCCTCGGGGTGGTCGAGGTCCACGTGTACTCCGACATCGTCCAGGCCGCTCGCCACCACGCCGGTGACCACGTCCCCGACGCGCAGCGAGGCCAGCAGGGCCCGCCGTTCGTCGCCCGGGGTGGGGTTGGTGCGCCGGCGGGCCCGTACGACGCCGTCCGCGTCCGGCAGCACTCCGGCGAGCAGCGGGGGGTGGTCGGCCGACCGGAGGGGGACGAGCCCGGCGCGCCGTCCGGGGGCGTCGATGATGGTCGGGTAGGTGGTGTCGGTGCGGCCCATCCAGGGTTCGGCGATGCGTGCGGGGCGGATGGACCCGTCGGGCTCCTGCTGGACGAGCAGTACGAGGTGCTCGGTGTTGCGCAGGGTGGTGCGGACGGCGTCGATGTCCTCGGTGAGGTCCGGCCAGACCGCGACATGGGCTCGGGGGGCCAGTCGGGTGCGCACCGCGGTGATGTGGGAGGTCTCGGTCAGGCGGTGCCAGCGGCGGGCGTTGGCCACGTGCTGTTCTTCCAGCAGGACTCCGCCGCGCTCGGCGACCAGTGCGTACAGACGGGTCCAGAAGGTGGCGTCGGCGGGTGGCGCGGGCTGTGCGTCGGACTCGTCGAGGGCCGGATCGTAGGGGGAGTGGTCCACCTGTACGACGGTCAGGCCGAGCCGGCGGGCCCGGGCGGCGGCCTCCTCCTGGGGGTGGCTGCCGCCGATGTGGATGTCGTCGTGCCGGCCGACGTGGAGGAAGAACCCGTCCTCGGTGTGCAGCCGGCACCAGGCGCCCTCGCGCAGCACCATGGCCCGCAGCAGTCCCAGTCCGGTGGCCAGGGGGACGCGCGCACCGTCGTGGTAGCCGGACAGGTCCGGCGGGAAGAGCCCGGTCAGGCCGTGGCCCTGCCACCCTCGTCTGTCGGAGTGGGAGAAGAAGCCCTCCGACATGGGGTTGTCGATCAGGAGGCGGTCGGCGCCGGCGGCCAGGGCGAAGCCGGTCGCCGCCCCGACGCACGCGGCCGCCACCTGTTCCCGCGAGGCGTAGGGGATGCTCGTGCCGCCGTACGGCCCCGCCACGTGTGCGGCGGGGTCGTACGGGGTGACGCGGTGGACGAAGGGCGTCATGGCGGTGGGCGGGATGGCCTAGCCCTCCGCGCAGATCACGTCGTACGGGCGGCCGACCGCCATCGTGAGCTGCATGGGTTCGGTGGTGCCCGACGGGCATTCGCTCTTCGTCTTGACGAGGCCGAGGACCTTGTACGTGCCCTTGGGGGATCCCGCGCACGGGACTTCCTGGGCCTGGTCGGTCACGCAGTCGCCCTTCACCAGCTGGCCGCCTCCGGCGCCCGCGTCGCCCGGGTGGTCGCCGGAGAGGTTGCGGCCGCAGACGGTGTTGGTCGGGATGCCGCCGCTCTTGCCGCCGTTGTAGGAGATGCTCACCTCGATCATCAGGTCGGTGCCGGCCGGGCACTGGATCGCGCCGGGGAGGATGCTGGCTTCCTTGATGTCGATGGCCTTGAAGGTGGCGCCTGAGGCACTGCACTTCTGGGGCCGGTAGCCGTCGGGCTTGTTGGCCGGGTCCGGGCCGCCGCAGTCGCCGACCTTCCAGGAGCTGGAGGTGTCGGAGGAGGACTCCGGGTTGCCGGGGTCGGAGGTCTTGGTGGAGGGGGAGCCCGGGGTGGAGGCCGACGACGAGGGCTTGTTGTCGTTCTTGGTGTCGTCCGCGAGCAGCACTCGGGAGGCGCCGTAGATGGCGGCGATGACCACGAAGACGATCACGAGGATGGTGGCCGTGTTGTTCGAGCGGCGTGGCGGGGGCGGGGGCGGGGGTACCTGATACGGGTTTGCCATGGCTCCTCCTGGGGACGGCGGTGGGGTCCGGGGGCGTGACGCGCGACCGGTGACGCGTCATGGACACCTCATGGTTCCAGGGGGGTGTGCCCGTCTGGTCGTTGGCTCCTGAACGCAGTGCGCGCCGGCCCGGGCGCATCGGGCGGATGCACCCGGAATCGGTCCTACTCCCGCTGGTTCCGGCCGCTTCCGTGCGCCGGTTCTGGTCGCCGCGCCGGCCGCGTGGATACGTTCGGCAGCCTGCCGCCACACCGTGGGCGCACGGCCCGTAGGGACTAGCGGCAGTAGAGGTGGACGTTGTTCGAGCGGATCGCGATCAAGGCCGTGACAGCGGGAACGGCGGCCGTACTGGCACTGGTGGCCGCCGGGTGCGGGTCGGCGCAGGATGTGGGCGGGGTGGGGGAAGGGGGCGCGCCGCAGACCCCGGCGGCCGCGACCCCGGCGGCCGCGACCCCGGCCGCCGGCGCGTCGGAGGCCGCGCCGGCCCCCGTCGCCGGCGGGCCGGACACCGAGTCGGTCACCTGTTACAAGGCCGACGGTTCGGCGGCCGGCGTCGCCAAGTTGGACCGGGCGCAGCCCGGTGTCCGGCTCACCGACGCCGAGAAGCAGTCGCTGTGCGCGCGCAACGGGTGGAGCGCCACCCGCTGATCCTCGGAGGGCGGAAGGGGTCAGAGGATCGCCACCGGGGCGACCGGGGTTCCGACCGCGCCGACGAAGGGTTCCGGCATCGCCGAGAGGAGGAACGCGTACCGGCTTTCTTCTGCACAGGCTGTGGACAACTTTTCGAGGTTCCAGTTCTGGCCCTGGTGCATGCCCATCTCCACGAGGTCGAGGGCGTGCACCGGGAGCCAGAGGTTCTCGATCTCCGGCGGGAAGATCTCGAAGGTGAGGGTGTCGTTGGCGACCGCCGCGACGTCCCGGGCGTGGAACCACTCCGGGGTGCGTACGGACAGGCCGGGTGACGGGAAGCCGTACCCGTGCTTGTCGCCCGCCAGGTAGACCTGGATCTGGCCGGTGCGGACCAGGACGATGTCGCCCGCGCGGACCGTGACCCCGCCGAACTCCTCCGCCTCGGCCAGGTCTTCGGGGGTGATGGCGTGCCCGCCCGGGAGGCGGTCGAGGCCCTTCGCTCGGGCCACGTCGAGCAGGACCCCGCGCGAGACGATGTGGCCGGCCTTGTCGATGCCGCTGAACTCGGCGCGGCCGTGCGCCGTGATCGTGGACGCCGGGCGGCCGTTGTAGATCCGGCCCGAGTGGGAGACGTGGGTCAGGGCGTCCCAGTGGGTGGCCGACTGGAGGCCCATGGTCACGGCGTCGTCGCTGCACGCGACCGTGCCCGGGCCGAAGAGCTCCTGGTTGATCTGCACCATCGTGTGCAGCGGGTTGACCCGGCCGGGGATCATGCCGGCCTGGACCCCGTCCTCCTTGAGGGGCAGGGCGAGCGGTATGCGGCGGCCGCTGCGGATCTCCGCCGCGGCGGCGCGGACCACCTCGTCGGTGATGAGGTTGAGGGTGCCGATCTCGTCTTCGGCCCCCCAGCGGCCCCAGTTGTTGACGCGCTTGGCGATGTCGTGGAACTCGGCGGGCAGGGTCATGGGCGTCGACGGCTCCTTGCGTGAGAAGGCGACTGGGGCTTGTGCTCCGGCGTCGGCGTGCCCATAGAATCTAACGGTCCGTCAGAAAACGTGGGAAGGGGCCGGACGTGGGGAACTTCTTGGCAGGCAAAGTCGTCGCCGTCACCGGCGCCGGCCGGGGCATCGGGCGGGCCGTGGCACTCGCCGCGGCCGCCGAGGGGGCCAAGGTCGTCGTCAACGACTACGGCGTGGGGATCGAGGGCGGCGAGCCGACGAGCGAGATCGCCGAAGGCGTGGTGAAGGAGATCCTCGCCGCGGGCGGCGAGGCCGTCGCCGTCGCGGACGACATCTCCACCATGGCGGGCGGCCAGCGCATCGTCGACACCGCGCTCGCGCAGTACGGACGCATCGACGGGGTCGTGTGCGTCGCCGGCATCCTGCGCGAGCGGATGCTCTTCAACATGTCCGAGGAGGAGTGGGACCCGGTGGTCGCCACCCACCTCAAGGGCACCTTCACCGTGTTCCGCGCCGCCTCCGCCGTGATGCGCAAGCAGGGCACCGGCACGCTCATCGGCTTCACCAGCGGCAACCACCAGGGCTCCGTCGCCCAGGCCAACTACAGCGCCGCCAAGGGCGGGATCATCTCGCTCGTACGCAGCGCCGCCCTCGGACTCGCCAAGTACGGGGTCACCGCCAACGCCGTCGCGCCCGTCGCCCGCACCCGCATGTCGGCCAACGTCCCCATGGAGCTCAAGGAGATCGGCGAGCCCGAGGACGTGGCCGCGCTCGTCACCTACCTGCTCAGCGACCGCGCCAAGGCCGAGGACATCACCGGGCAGGTCTACACGATCGCCGGCCCCAAGATCGCCGTCTGGGCGCAGCCGCGCGAACTGCGCGCCGGGTACGCCGAGGGCACCTGGACCCCGGAGAAGATCGCCGACTTCCTCCCCGGGACCGTCGGCAAGGACCCGATGCCGATGCTGGCCCAGCTGGAGGCCATGGCCAAGGCGGCGGCCGCCAAGGACCGCCCCAACGCCTGACGGGGGGAGCGCCGTGGATTTCGGCTTCGGGGCGAAGGACGAGGAACTGCGAGGCCACGCCCGGGCGTGGCTGACGGAGCACCTCGTCGGCCCGTACGCGCAGGCGGTCGGCCTCGGCGGACCGGGCAGCGAGCACGAGGAGGTCGGCGCCCGGCGCGCGTGGGAGCGCGAGCTGGGCCGCGGGGGCTGGATCGGGCAGGGCTGGGACGCGCCGGAGGGGGCGTACGGGCAGCGGCGGCTCTCGCTGACCGGGCAGGTGGTGTGGGCCGAGGAGTACGCGGCACTGCGCGCGCCCGGCCGGGTCGGCCACATCGGGGAGAACCTCCTCGCGCCGACGCTCATCGCCTACGGCTCCCAGGAGCAGCAGGGCCGCTTCCTCCCCGGCATCGCGGCGGGCGAGGAGCTGTGGTGCCAGGGCTACAGCGAGCCCGGCGCCGGGTCCGACCTCGCCGCGATCCGCACGGCGGCGGTCCGGGACCCGGCCGACGGGCTGTACCGGGTCACCGGCCAGAAGATCTGGACCTCGCTCGCGCAGGACGCCGACTGGTGCTTCGTCCTGGCCCGCACCGAGCCGGGCTCGCGCCGCCACCGGGGGCTGTCGTTCCTCCTCGTACGGATGGACCAGCCGGGGCGGGTCGAGGTGCGGCCCATCCGCCAGATGTCGGGGACCTCGGAGTTCAACGAGGTCTTCTTCGACGGGGCGGTCGCGGCCGAGGTCGTCGGCGCGGAGGGCGAGGGCTGGGGCGTGGCCATGGGGCTGCTCGCGCTGGAGCGCGGGGTCTCGACGCTGGTCCAGCAGATCGGTTTCGCGGCCGAGCTGGAGCGCGTACTGGCCTCGTACGCGGCGTCCGGCGCGGCGTCCGGCGCGGGCGATCCCGTGCTGCGGGACCGGCTCGTGCGCCAGTGGGCGGAGCTGCGCACCATGCGGTGGAACGCCCTGCGGACGCTGGGCGCCGAAGGGGATCCGGGGGCCCCGAGCGTGGCCAAGCTGCTGTGGGGCGGCTGGCACAAACGGCTCGGCGAGCTCGCGGTCGAGGTGCGCGGCGCGGCGGCGACGGCCGGGCCGACCGCGACGCCGTGGGAGCCCGGGCTCCCGTACGAGCTCGGGCTCGACGAGGAGCAGCGGCTGTTCCTGTTCACCCGTGCCGACACGATCTACGGCGGTTCGGACGAGATCCAGCGGAACATCATCGCCGAGCGCGTGCTCGGCCTGCCTAAGGAGTCGCGGTGAGAGGCGTCGTATTCGACGGCAAGCAGGCGCAGGTGGTCGATGACCTGGAGATCCGGGACCCGGGGCCGGGGGAGGTGCTGGTCGCGATATCGGCGGCCGGGCTGTGCCACAGCGACCTCTCGGTGATTGACGGGACGATCCCCTTCCCGCCGCCGGTCGTCCTCGGCCACGAGGGCGCGGGGGTGGTGGAGGCGGTCGGCTCCGGGGTCACGCACGTGGCGCCGGGGGACCACGTGGCGCTGTCCACGCTGGCCAACTGCGGGGCGTGCGCGGACTGCGACCGGGGGCGGCCCACGATGTGCCGCAAGGCGATCGGGATGCCGGGGCAGCCCTTCTCGCGGGGCGGGAAGCCGCTGTTCCAGTTCGCGTCCAACTCGGCCTTCGCGGAACGCACGATCGTCAAGGCCGTGCAGGCCGTGAAGATCCCGGCGGACATCCCGGCGACCTCGGCGGCGCTGATCGGCTGCGGGGTGCTGACGGGTGTGGGCGCGGTCCTGAACCGGGCCCGCGTGGACCGGGGCGAGTCGGTGGTCGTCATCGGCACCGGCGGGATCGGGCTGAACGTGCTCCAGGGCGCGCGGATCGCGGGGGCGACCACCATCGTGGCGGTCGACGCGAACCCGGCGAAGGAGGCGGTGGCCCGGCAGTTCGGGGCCACGCACTTCATCGACGCGTCGGCGGTGGCGGACTCCTCGGCCGCGGTGAAGGAGATCCTCCCGACCGGGGCGGACCACGCCTTCGAGTGCGTGGGCAACGTCAAGCTGATCCGCCAGGCCGTCGACCTCCTGGACCGGCACGGGCAGGCGATCCTGCTCGGCGTGCCCGGCTTCAAGGAGGAGGCGTCCTTCCAGGTCTCCTCGATGTACCTCGACAAGACCATCATGGGCTGCCGGTACGGCTCCTCGCGCCCGCAGCGCGACATCGCGCTCTACGCGGAGCTCTACCGGCAGGGCAGGCTGCTGCTGGACGAGCTGGTCACGGAGGTCTACCCGGTCGAGGACTTCGCGAAGGCCGTCGACGACGCCCACCACGGGCGGGTGGCGCGGGGCGTGCTGACCTTCTGAGGGGCCGGGCCCGGCCCGGAAACGACGAAGCTCCCCCGCCGGCGGGTGGTCGTTCCCGCCGGCGGAGGAGCTGTCGACCGCATCGACGTCAACCGAAAGTCAACGTCGGTGTCGGTGTCGGTGTCGACGTCAGCGTCAGTCGAGGACGTCGGGGATCGGCTCGGTGTTGCTGCGCTGCAGCGCAGCCCCGGAGCCGGTGCTCGCGCCGAGCGCCCAGTCCATGAGCGCCATCGCGTCCGCGTAGCGCTCCTCGTCGTTCAGCACGACGCCGATGACGGTCTTGCCGTTGCGGGTCGCGGCGAAGACGAGGCACTTGCCCGCCGTGCTGCCGGTGCCGGTCTTGACGCCGATCGCACCCGGGTACGCGTAGCCGGTGGGACGCTCGCGGATGAGCAGGTTGGTGTTGTACCAGGTGGCGTCGGTGGAGGTGCCGCCACTGCTGTACGACGTGGCCTTCACGATCGCCTGGAACGTGGTGCTCCGCATCGTGTTCTTCGTCAGCTTCGCGAGGTCGAGCGGGGTCGTGAGGTTGTTGCCGGTCGGCGAGATGCCATCGAAGGAGTCGTAGGTGGTCCCGGTCATGCCCAGGGCCTTCGCCTTCGTGTTCATCTGCGCGATGAAGTCCTTGGTGCGCTCCGCCGTGGTCGCGCCCTTGCCGAAGGTGTCGGCGAGCGCGTAGGCCGCGTCGCAGCCCGACGGCAGCATCAGGCCGTAGAGGAGCTGACGGACGGTCGGCGTGGCGCCGGCCTTCAGGTGGGCGGTGCTCGCGCCTTCCCGGACGACGTAGTCCAGGTATTCCTGCTGGATGGTGACCTTCTTGTTGAGGTCCACACCGGGCGTTCCGATGATCACGGCGGCCGTCATGATCTTCGTGGTGCTCGCGCCCTGCCGCTTGACGTCGCCGTACTTGCTGCTGAGCGTGGCCCCGGTGGTGCCGTCGATCAGGATCGCACCGGCGGCGGTGTTCGGAGGCGCGGCGACCGGCGCGGCCGACGCGGCCGGTACGGCGGCGACGAGCAGGGCCCCCGTGGCGACGCCGACGGCGACTGCGCCACGCGCGCGGCGCATCATGTTCACAATCAAGCCAAATCCCCCTGGAGTAGTGGAAATCGAGAGGCCGGGACGACAGGTGGGTCCCTCGGCCCCCGGGGGGAGCTTACGCATCGGTAGCCTGGTTTGCAGGAAGGCGGGTGCTCAGGCGCTGAACCGCCCGAACCTGCCCTTGTGGAACAGCAGCGGGCCGTCCTCGCCGGCCGCGCCCATGGCCTCGACCCGGCCCACGACGATGAGGTGGTCGCCGCCGGTGTGGACGGCGTGGATCCGGCAGTCGATCCAGGCGGGCACGTCGTCGAGCTGCGGCGACCCGGTGGCGGGGGCGGGGCTGTGGCCCACCCCGGCGAACTTGTCGGCGCCGCTGACGGCGAAGGCCCGGCACAGCTCACCCTGTTCCGCGCCGAGGATGTTCACGCAGAAGACCCCGGCGCGGGCGATGCGGGGCCAGGTGGTCGACGTACGGGCCACCATGAAGGTGACCAGTGGCGGGTCGAGGGAGAGCGAGGCGAAGGACTGGCAGGCGAAGCCGGCCGGCCCGTCCTCCCCCTCGCCCGGCGGGGCCGTGATGACGGTGACCCCGCTGGCGAAGTTCCCGAGCACGGCCCGGAACTCGGCGGGGCTCACCGGGGCGCGTTCGTCCTCCCCGACGGCCCGCAGGTCGGGGCGCGGCAGAACGTCCACGGACTCCGCTTCCGCCGCGGTGGAGGTGGGGGAGCCTACTGACCTGAGGTATCGGACGACGGTGGCCGCCATCCCTGCGTGTCCCATCACATCGAAGATTGAACCTGACGGAGCGTCAGATGGGAAGGTGTGGGACCACCGCGGCCGCCACGTCGCCGCGCCGCCCTGAACTCCCGTGTGACGAACGGGACATGGGGAGCGAACTCCTCGCCTCCGGCGGCGACGCGTCGGTACAGTCGGCGCCGACGGCAGTGTGGCCGCCCCGAGGGAGGCTGGGATGGGGATGGGCAGCGATCTTCGCCGGCGGGCCGAGCGGACGGGGCTGGCCGTGATGGCGGCCGCGGGCATCGTGGTCTCGATCGCCGACACCCTCGGGTGGCTCGACAAAGTGGCCCCCGGAGGCGTCACCAAGCTCACCCTGCTGATCCTGAGCGTGGTCACCGGGACGGTGCTGCTGGAGATAGGACGCCTGGAGTTACTGGACAACGTCCACTCCCAGCTGTCCAGGCTCGACATCGAGGCCATCGCGAAGCGCCAGAGGAGCGAGCACTACAGCGGGGTGGTCCGGGTCCACGGCCGCTTTCCCGTGGAGCTCTTCACCGGGTACGTGGAGACGGCCGCGCGGGAGGTCGTCATCCTGCAGACCTGGATCCCCAACCTGCACGAGTTCAAGCACGTGCTGAAGCAGGCCCTCGTCGACCGGCAGGTACAGGTACGCATCCTGCTGCTGCTCCCTTCCTCCCAGGTGGCCGGATTCCGCGACGAGGCACTGGCCGCCGCGGAGGGCCGCCCGCCGGAGGCCGACGTGAACCTGGACGTCCGGCACTGCCTGAGCAGCCTGGCCGCACTCCACGGATCCCTCCGGCCCGAGCACCGGGAGCGGCTGCGGGTGAAGGTGTACAACTCCCTCCCCTCGATTGCCGTGTACAAGGCCGACGAGCACTACCTCGTCAGCTCCTTCCTGCACGGTCGGCTCGCCATCCAGTGCACCCAGACCGAGATCGACGGGGACGACACGGTGATGGGCGCAGAGGTCCGGCAGGAGCTGGCGACGCTGTGGCGCATCGGCCTCGAAGTGGATCTCGGCGACTTGCAGGGGTGGCTCGGCAGCAACGGCATGTGACGTGGTGAGCGGGTAGGCGGCGAGAACGAAAGGCGAGGCAGGCACCATGCGAGAACTGGACCGTTTCGAGGACGAACTGATCGAACGCTTCAAAGGGCACCCGGTACTGGCGAACATCGGGCGGCTCTCGGACGAGGACTTCGGCGAGGTCCTGCTCCAGCGGCGGTTCCTCTCGATCGCCTTCACCCCGGCCTACGACCTGGCCATCGACCTGCTGCGCGACGAGGTCGGCCTGCGGATCGCACGGGTCATCCTGCGCGAGGAGTATCCGGACGGCCAGGGATACACGCCCTCGCACCGCGAGGACATGAAGCAGGACATCCTCAGGCTCGGCGTCTCCCGGGACGCCCTCGTCCGGACGCGGCCCACCGCCGAGACCAGGCAGGCCATCGACGCGACCTTCGACCTCATCGCCGACGCGGGTGCCCAGGACGACGCCGACCTGCGACTGCTGACGATCCTGCGGTTCTGGGGCGAGGTCCTGGTCTCCGTCGAGTACGGCCGGCTGTGGGAGCGGATGGAACCGCGCATGGGGCGCGAGGGCGCGAACCGGTCCCGCTTTTACTACCCGCACCACCTCCACGACGCCAAGCGGAACTCGCTGGAGACGGTCTCCCTGCTGTCCACGACCCATCCCGACCGGTTGGCGAGGCGGCTCGGCGAACTGCTCGCGGGCGGGGCGGCGGACGACTGCTTCAGGGAAGCCGAGGAACGTTCCCTGCAGCTGAAGGCGGCCTTCTACGACCAGTTCCGGGGCCTGCCCTCCCTCCAGGGCGCCCCCGCCACGGCCGGGTCGGTACCTCCACTCGGGTGAAGCCCCCGTCCGGCGGGCGGCGGGTACGTACTCCCGTGCGCGGTGTTCGGCATCGTGTCGGGCGCACCCGAATCCTCACCACCCTGGGAGACCCGCCCATGCTCGGCACCGACTTCCGCACCGGATCACCCAACTGGCTCGACCTCGGCAGCCCCGACGTCGACGCCTCCGCCGCGTTCTACCGGTCCGTCTTCGGCTGGGACTTCGTATCCGCCGGGCCCGACGCCGGCGGGTACGGGTTCTTCCAGGTGGCGGGGAAGACCGTGGCAGCGGTCGGACCCCTCACCGAGGGCGGCGCGGCTTCCGCTTGGATGCCGTACTTCCAACCCGAGAACATCCGCGTCACGGCTCGGGCCGTCGGGGACGTGGGCGGTACGGTGCGCGCGCAGCCCATGGACGTGATGGGCGAGGGCTGGATGGCCCAGTTCACCGACCCGCAGGGCGCGCAGTTCGCGTGCTGGCAGCCGGGGAAGACGGCCGGGCTGGAGCTGACGTCCGCGGTGAACAGCCTGGTGTGGGTGGAACTGCACGTCCCCGACCCGGCTTCGGCCATCGCCTTCTACTACGGGCTCTTCGGCTGGCGGCACGAGGAGATGCAGACACCCGGCATGACGTACCGGGTGCTGAGCACCGCCGAGGGGGACAAGCAGCAGACGTCCTTCGGGGGGATCGCACCCCTTGGCGAGGGTGCGGGCGGGGCGTCGAACATGCTGCCGCGCTGGGTGCCGTACTTCAACGCGGCCGATGTGGACGCCGCCGCCGTGGCGATCGAGGGCAACGGCGGTGAGGTGCTGATGCCCGCGGTGGACGTGCCCGGCGTCGGCCGCATCGCGTGGGGCTCGGACCCGGCGGGAGCGGTGTTCGCGCTGCTGAAGCCGGACCCGCAGATGTAGGGGCCCTGCCCGTTCCCGGCTCAGCGCCCGAGGTACTTGGGTGTGCGGCGTTCCACGAAGCTCGCCACGCCCTCGTTCGCGTCGGCGGTGGCCATGTTGATCTCCTGAGCGGTGGCCTCGGCGGCCAGTGCGGTCGCCCGGTCACCGTCCAGTGAGGCGTTCACGAGCTGCTTCGTCATGGCGATGGCCCGGGTCGGACCCTGGGCGAGACGCTCGGCCCACTCGCGGGCGACGGCCTCCAGGTCCTGGGACGGGACCACCTTGTTGACCAGGCCGAGGCCGGCGGCTTCGGCGGCGGGGAGGGCGTCGCCGAAGAACATCAGCTCCTTGGCCTTCTGCGGGCCGACGAGTCGGGGGAGGAGGTACGCGCCGCCGCCGTCGGGAACGAGGCCGCGGCGGACGAACACCTCGATGAAGCGGGCGGTGTCGGCGGCGATGACGAGGTCACAGGCGAGGGCGAGGTGGGCGCCGATGCCGGCGGCCGTGCCGTTGACGGCGGCGATGACCGGCTTCTCGCAGTCGAGGACCGCGGTGATCAGGCGCTGCGCACCGAGGCGGATCATGCGGGCGACGTCCCCCGCCACGCGGTCGGTGCCGCCCGAGGCCGGGGCTCCGCGGAGGTCGGCGCCGGCGCAGAAGCCCTTGCCGGTGGCCGTGATGACCACGGCGCGGACGGCGGGGTCGGCGGAGGCGTCTGCGAGCAGGGTGATCACGCGTTCGCGTTGGTCCCAGGTGAGGGCGTTCATGGCGTCGGGGCGGTTGAGGGTGATCCAGGAGACGTTGTTGTCCGTGCGGTGGAGGATGGTCGCGTCCTGGGCCTCGGTCATCTTTTGAACTCCCGTTCGGGGGTGGGTGGATGGTCGGCGGATCGGCGGATCGGCGGTCGAGTGGTGGGGCCGCGGTGGGGCGCTGCGCGGAGCTGGTCCCCTCCCCGCCCTTTCTCCGTTTCCCGGGCTCCGCCCGGACCCGTTCCGGGGGCTCCGGCCCCAGACCCCCGCGCCTCAAACGCCGGCGGGGCCTGGTTTTCCCCGGCGGGGCTGGTTGGCGGACGGCAGCAGCCCAATCCAGCCCCGCCGGCGTTTTGAGGCGCGGGGCCCGGGCGGAGCCCCGGTGCCGCGGAGCGGCATTTCGGCGCCCGGCTAACGACAGATGGCAAGGGCGTCCAGCGCCACCGCCCCCTGGCCCCGGGGGAGGACCATCAGGGGGTTGATGTCCAGCTCGGAGAGCTCGTCGCCCAGTTCCAGGGCCATCCGCTGGATGCGGAGGACGACCTCCACCAGTGCGTCCACATCCGCCGGCGGCGCCCCCCGCACCCCCTCCAGCAGCGCGTGCCCGCGCAGTTCGCCGAGCATCGCCCGCGCCTGGTCCTCGCCGAACGGCGGCACGCGGACCGCCGCGTCCCGCAGGACCTCGACGAGTACCCCGCCGAGCCCGACGGTGACGGTCGGGCCGAAGAGTTCGTCCTGGGTGACGCCCACGACCATCTCCACGCCCCGCTCCACCATCTGGCAGACCAGGATGCCGTCCAGCGGGACGTTCTCGTAACGCGCGATGTCCGTGAGCTCGCGGTACGCGTCGCGGATCTGGCTCGCCGAGGTGAGGCCGATCTTGACCAGTCCCAGTTCCGTCTTGTGGGCAAGCTGCGGCCCCGAGGCCTTCATGACCACGGGATAGCCGACCAGGCCCGCCGCCCTGACCGCCGCCGCCGCGCTCGTCACGAGCTGCTCGCGCGGGACCCGTATCCCGTACGCCCGCAGCAGCTGCTTCGCCGCGTGCTCGCTGAGCTGCTGGCCCGGGCGCATGAGGGCCTGCGCCTTGCGGTAGGAGGGGGACGGGGTCCGCGGGGCGTCCTCGAAGGGGGAGCGGTACCCGGCGGTGAAGCGGTGGTGGCCGAGGTAGGCCCGTACGGCGGTGATGCAGTTGCCGAACGTACGGAAGGTGGCCACGCGGGAGGAGCCCAGGAGGGTGGTGCGGTAGGCCTCCTCGGTGCCGACGGGGGAGCCCCAGATCACGCAGATCAGCTTGTCCGTGGCCTCGGCGGCGTCCACCAGGTCCTGGGCGAGCCTGTCGCTCATCGGGGGGAAGGGGCCGGTGATCGGGCAGATCAGGACGCCGACGGAGGGGTCGGCCAGGATCGCATCGATGATCTTGCGGCCGCGCCAGTCGCCGACCGGGTGGCCGCCGTTGTCGACGGGGTTGGCGACGTTCAGGTACTCCGGGATCCACTGGTGGAGCTCGTCCTGCTTGGCCTGGGAGAGGGTGGGGAGCGAGAGGCCCGCCTCCGTGGCCAGGTCCGAGAAGTGGGCTCCGGTGCCGCCGGAGATGGAGTACACGACGACGCCGTCGGCCTTCGGCTTCCGGGCCCGGGCGAGGAGGGCGGCCGTGTCCTGGAGCTCGTCCAGGCCGTCCACCCGGATGACGCCGAACTGGCGCATGGCGGCGTCCACGACGGTGTCCGCGCCGGTCAGCTTCCCGGTGTGGGAGGCGGCCATACGGGCGCCGGTCTCGGTGCGGCCGACCTTGACGGCGACGACGGGGACCCCGTTGCGCGCGGCCCGGTCGGCGGCCAGGAGGAAGGAGCGGCCGTCCTTGAGCCCCTCGACGTAACAGGCGATGGCGCCGACCTCGGGCTGCTCGGCGAAGTACGAGATGAAGTCGGCGGTTTCGAGGTCCGCCTCGTTGCCCGTCGGCGCCCAGTGGGAGAGGCGGATGCCGAGCTCCTGGAGGGTGTAGACGGGCCGGCCCTGGTGGCCGGACTGGGTGATCAGCGCGATCGCCGGTCCGTCGAGGTCGTCGCGGAACCTCTCGAAGGCGTTGAGGTTGGTGTTGGGGCCGAGGAGGCGCAGGCCCGAGCGCTGGACGGCGGCGGCCAGGCGGTCCTGGGCGGCCGCGCCCGCGTCGCCGGTCTCGGCGAAGCCGGAGGCGAAGGCGACGGCGAACTTGACCTTCGTCTCGGCGAGTTCCTCGATGACGGGGAGGGGGTCGCCGACCAGGAGGACGGCGAGGTCCACCTGTTCGGGCAGGTCGGCCACGGAGGCGTGGCAGGGCAGTCCGAAGACGGTGGTGCGGGTCGGGTGCACGGGATGGATCCGGGCGCCCACGCGCTCCGCCCACGCGATCAGCTGGCGGGTGATACCGGTGTTCGGTTTGCCCTCGGCGTCGGAGGCGCCGACGACGGCCACGGACTCGGGCCGGAAGAACCGGTCCAGGTCGGGCACGTCGGCGTGCAGCGGCCGTCCGCTGACGTCCACCGCGGCCGTGTCCTCGGCGGACGGCGCGGCCGTCGAGTGGACGGCCGTTCTGGGGGACTCCCCGCAGGCCTCGACACGTGCGCGGAAGTCGGTGGTGAGGGTGCCGTGAGTAGATCCAAGCATCGTTCCGCCCGCTCCTGCTCGATGAACATCGATGGAACCTCAAATAACTGACGCGTAGTCAGATTACTGAACTGACGCGCCGTCAGGAACAGGGCTGCGCAGGAAAGGTGGTGGAGGTGATGTGTGGAACGGTCGCAGACCGCTTCGGGGAAGGTCCAGACCCCTTTTCGGTCTCCGCCGGACGGCCGGCCTAGGAACCGAGGAGGCGCTGCACCGCCTTCGCGATCCGCTCCGCGTCCAGGGCCATCTCCCGGAACATCCCGCTGATGGGGTTGGAGAAGCCCGTGAAGTACAGGCCCGGCACCTGCGCCGGCGTGCGGGCGCCGTGCGCGAGGGGGCGTCCGCGCTCGTCCAGGACGTCGAGGTGCCCGACCAGGCCCTCCAGGGCGCGCCGGTACCCGGTGGCCGCGATCACCGCGTCCGGGCCGATCCGCGTGCCGTCCGCCAGGACCACGCCGTCGCCGTCGAAGGAGTCGACGGCGGCCACCGGCTCGACCCGGCCGCCCCGGACGGCGTCGATCAGGCCGACGTCCTGGACCGGGATCGCCCCCTCCTTGACCCTGCTGTACAGGCCGGTGTCGGGGCGCGGAAGTCCGTACGCCGACAGGTCGGGGACGGACGCCTTGGCGGTGAGCCGGCCCAGCCGGTCCACGAGCCGCACCGGCAGCCGTCGTACGAGGATCCCCGTGCGCTGGGCCGGCCAGCCGGCGGTGGAGCGGCGCACGATGTGCGGGACGGTGCGCACGGCGAGCCGCACCCGCCCGGCCCCGCCCTCGACGAGGTCCACGGCTATCTCGGCGCCGGTGTTGCCCACGCCGACGACCAGCACGTCCCGGCCCGCGTACGGCACGGCGTTGCGGTAGTCGGCGGCGTGCAGCAGCTCGCCGGTGTACGAGTCCCGGCCCGGCCAGTCGGGGAGCGCGGGCGTGTGGTTGTACCCGGTGGCGACGACCACGGCCGAGGCCGCCAGCACCCGGCCGCCGGTGGCGTGCAGGGTGAAGCCGTCGTCGTTGCCGTCCGGGTCGGCCGCCCGCTCGATGCGGGTCACCTCGACACCGGTGACGATCTCCAACTCGTGGAACTCGGCGTACTTCTCCAGGTAGCGCACCACGTTGTCGCGGGAGACCCAGCGTCCGAAGCGGCGCGGCATGGCCAGGCCGGGGAGGGCGGAGAGCCGGCGCGTGGTGTGCAGGTGGAGCCGCTCGTAGTGGCGGCGCCACGAGGCGCCGACCTCGTCGGACTTCTCGACGACCACGGCGCGCACCCCGCGGGCCCGCAGCGCGGCGGCGGCGGCGAGCCCGCCGGGACCGCCCCCGATGACGTACACGGGGCGGGGCTGGGTGGTCATGTCGGGTGCTGTGGGGACTGCGGGCATGAGGTGTGAGCGTATCGCCACGCAGCGTTGATGGGTCGCGGACAGGGAGGGAATCGATTGCGGATCGGTTACGGGCCGTTTGACGCGGCGACGCGCCCCGGCCGGTTCGGGGCGGTAGGGGGGCGGTACGGGGGCGGTGTGGGGGGTGACCCCAGGCCGGGCCCGGTACGGCCTTGGCGCCGCCTCGCCCGGGTTCCGGTGCGGCCTCGGTGCGGCCTCGTCCGGGTTCCGGTGCGGCCTCGGCGCGCCTTCGACCCGGCCGGGCCCTTGCGTGATCGCTCCGGATCCGCTGAACTGACGTACCGTCAGATCAATCGAGGGGTGGGAGCTGCGATGCAGACCATCTGGCTCAGCGGCGCCGAATGGCTCGCCGTGCTCCGGATAGGCCTCGGCCTGTGGTGGCTGGAGAGCTGGCGGCACAAGGACAAGAAGGGCTGGTTCGAACGCGGCACCGGCATCGCCTGGGCCGCCGACGTCGCGGGCAAGCACCGCTGGGCCTTCGTGAAGGGCGGCTTCGAGTCGGTCGTCGCGCCGCGCCCCAAGCTGATGGCGTACATCGTCGTCTACGCGGAGCTGGCCCTCGGGCTCGGTCTCGTACTCGGCTTCCTCACGCCGATCGCGCTGGTCGGCGGGCTGCTGCTCAACCTGCTCTACCTGGTGCTGATGATCCACGACTGGGCCGAGCAGGGGCAGAACGCGATGATGGCGCTCATCTCGCTCGTCGCCCTCTTCGCCATGGCCTGGCAGACATGGTCCCTCGACGCGGCGATCGGACTCTTCGTATGAACACCGTGCGGTACGACCTCCCCGAGGCGGACGACTTCACCCGGCCCTACTGGGACGCGGCCGCGGAAGGCCGCCTCCTGCTGCGGCGCTGCGCCGACTGCGGGCGGGCGCACCACTACCCGCGCGAGTTCTGCCCGTTCTGCTGGGCCGGCGAGGACCGCGTCTCCTGGGAGGCGGCGAGCGGCGGCGCGACCCTCTACACCTGGTCGGTGATCCACCGCAACGACCTGCCGCCCTTCGGTACCCGCGTCCCGTACACGGCGGCGGTGGTCGACCTGGCGGAGGGCCCCCGGATGATGACCGAGGTGGTGGACTGCGAGGCGGCGGACCTGCGCATCGGGATGCCTCTGACCGTCACCTTCCGCGAGGCGGCGGAGGGCCTGGCGGTACCGGTGTTCCGCCCGTCGGCCTGACGGGGGCGCGGCTCCGGTCCGTCGCCGCACTCACTCCACGCCGAGGTCCTCGCGCATGGCGTGCCGCATGGCGCGGAGGTGGTCCCACACCCGGTGCTGGTCCCGGGCCGCGCTCTCCATCGACTCGCCCGGCCCGGGCTCGCCGCGTTCGAGGCGCTTGACCTGGCCGTAGAGCCGGCTGAGGGCCTGGTTGGCCTCGCTCGCCGGGGCGAGCACCGTGTCGGGGGCGATCATCTGCGCCTCGGAGTACCGGTCACGCTGGGCGTCGCGGGCCTCGTCGAGTGCCACGCGGTCGGCGTCCTCCACGGTGCGCTCCCGCATGACGTGCAGGTGCTTGTTGAGCGCGGTGGTGAACTGGCGGGCGTCCCGGTTGAGTTCCACGTAACAGGTGCGCCGCAGTACGAGCTGCTCGCGCATCTCCTCGTGGCCGCGCAGGAGTTCTATTTCCCGGCGTTTGACACGCTCGGAGCCGCGCTGGGTGAGGATCGCGCCCCCCAGGGTCCCCGCTACGCCCACCACCGCAATGACCACCGAACCGATTTCCACGAAATCACCCTACGGCCAGAGCAGTTCGCGCTCCCAGAGACCCGCGACCGTACGCCGATACCGCAGCCGGACGTGCCTGCGCGCGGCGTCGCCCTGGAAGAACTCCACCTCGGCCGGGTCGAGTACGTACCGCGTCCACGTCGGAGCCGGCGCGTCCGGCTCGGCCCCGGCCCGCTCCCACGCGGCCTGCGCCACCCGCGCCAGCTCCTCCACGGAACCGAGCACCTCGCTCTGCCGCCCCGTGAGCGCGGCGGCGAGGGCCCCGCGCGAGCGCACCGACAGGTCCGCCCGACTCTCCTGCGGCCCGCACGCCGTCACCCGGCCCCGGATCCGCACCTGCCGCGCCACGGCCGGCCAGTAGAACCCGAGCGCCGCCTCCGGCTGCCCGGCCAGCTGCCGCCCCTTGGCACTGGTGGCGTGCGAGGCGAAGTGCCAGCCCCGCGCGTCGGCGTCGTGCAGCATCAGCGTCCGTACGTCGGGCCGCCCCTGCGCGTCCACGGTGGCCAGGCTCATGGTGTGCGGCTCGGGCTGGCCCGCCTTGGCGGCCGCCACGAACCACTCCCGGAACAACGGCAGCGGCTCGTCGGGCGCGGCGGAGGTGTCGAACCCGGGGAGCGGGGAGTCCCACACGCGCAGGGAGTGCAGCGTCTCGCGGAACTCGTCGGCGGTCGTCGTTCCGCTGGTCTCGCTCGTCCCGCTGCTCTCGCTCGTCATACGGCCAGGCTACGTGGGCCCGCTCGCGATCCAGATCGATTTGCGGGGGCGGGGAGCCTGGGCGGGGCGGAGGGGAACAGTCGGCCGGGACGTGTGGTGGCGGTGCCCCGGCCGGTCGGGAGTCAGTGAGGGTTGGGGGTTTCCCGTCAGTCCCATCGTCCTTCCGCGTCGGGCCGGCCTGTCAAGGGCGCTCCTCCTTCGTCGTCGCGTCGCTGCGCGATCGCCTTCGGCGACCCTTGACAGACCGTCCCGCCACGGAAAGACAAGGACTGCCGGGAACCCCCCAAAGGAACGGGCCGGGCCAGAGATCCCAAGACGGGCCGACAGAAATGCCCGACCCGGTCGAGGACTCACCCCTCCTCGGCCCCTCCAGAGCACCGGCCGGGCCGGGCAGGCGGCCACACCCCCCGAAACCCCCACCACAAGAGCCTGAGCGGGAGGAAGGGCGCCACAAATCGCTACGCGCTCCTCGACGACGGCGTCTGACGACCGTCTGGGGCTGGTCACGCCCCAGATCGCTACGCGCTCCTCTTTGACGGCGTCCGACGGCTGCCGTGGGCTGGACATAAGCCGCCTACACCCTTGAATCGTCCTCCATGACGGCGTCCGACGGCTGTCGAGAGGAGAGCAGGAGCCGGACGGCGGCCATTTCGGGCTGCCTTCGGGTCACAGCGAGTATCAGCCCCGGACGGGGGTCAGTCGCGGTCGTCGAGAAGCGCGTAGCGATCGTGGGCGGCTTATGACCAGCCCGAAGAGGCCGTGGGCGCCGTCAGGGAGGAGCGCGTAGCGATCTGGTGCGTGACCAGCCCCTGGCGGGTCGCAGACGCCGAGACGTGAGGAGCGCGTAGCGATTTGATGCGCCCTTCCTCCCGCTCAGGCTCTTGTGGTCGACCTTTGGAGGGGTGTGGCCGCCTGTGCGGCCCGGAGGGCGGGGTGGGGGGCCCGAGGTGGGGCCCGCTGGGCGGGAGCCTGGTCGGGCGTTGCTGTGGGCCCGTTTTGGAATCTCTGGCCCGGCCCGTTCCTTTGGGGGGTTCCCGGCAGTCCTTGTCTTTCCGTGGCGGGACGGTCTGTCAAGGGCGGCCGAAGGCCGTCGCGCAGCGACGCGACGACGAAGGAGGAGCGCCCTTGACAGGCCGGCCCGAAGCGGAAGGACGATGGGACTGACGGGAAACCCCCAACCCTCACTGACTCCCGACCGACCGGGGCACCGCCAAACCCAGGTCCCGACCCGCTGTTCATCCTCCACGCCTCCGGGGCTCCCCGCCCCGCACCCCGCACGGTCCAGGCCCCGGAACAGTGAGGCACCCCCCACCTCACCCCCGCCCCAGCACCACCGTCCCCGACGAGCAGAACCAGCCGCCCGTTCCGGAGGCGACCGCCACCTCCGGGAGGTGGCCGCCGCGCTTGGTGACCTGGCCCGCGCCCGCTTCGCCGCGGAGTTGGCGGACCGCTTCGACCAGCAGGAAGAGGCCGCGCATGCCCGGGTGGCAGGCGGAGAGGCCGCCGCCGTCCGTGTTGACCGGGAGTTCCCCGTCCCGCAGCAGGCGGCCCTTCTCCACGAAGGCGCCGCCTTCGCCCTTGGCGCAGAAGCCGAGGTCCTCCAGGGTCACCAGCGTCATGTAGGTGAAGGCGTCGTAGATCTCCGCGAGGTCCACGTCGGCCGGAGTGAGGCCCGCCCGCTCGAAGGCGAGGCGGCCGGAGACGGCCGCCGGGGAGACCGTGAAGTCCTCCCACTCCGACATGGTGGTGTGGGAGACGGAGGTGCCGGAGCCCAGGATCCAGACGGGGGTCTTGGCGGTGTCCGGAACGTAGTCCTCGGCGGCCAGGAGCACCGCGCAGCCGCCGTCCGAGCGGATGCAGCAGTTCAGCTTCGTGAAGGGGTCCGCGATCATCTCGGAGGACAGGACCTCGTCGACGGTCAGCGGCTCGCGGAACATCGCGTCCGGGTTGGTGGCCGCGTTCGCCCGGGCCTGCACCGCCACCGAGGCGAGTTGTTCGAGCGTGGTCCCGTACTCGTGCATGTGGCGGCGGGCGGCCATGGCGTACTTGGAGATCAGCGTGTGGCCGTACGGGACCTCGAACTGCAGCGGTCCCCGCGCCCCGAAGGAGAGGTTCGAGGTCCGGCGGCGCGCCTTGATGTCGGCCCGGGCCGTGGATCCGTAGACCAGCAGCACGGCGTTGGCGTGTCCCGCGGCGATCGCGTCCGCCGCGTGGGCCGCCATGACCTCCCAGGTGGAGCCGCCCACGGAGGTGGAGTCGACCCAGGTGGGGCGCAGGCCCAGGTACTCGGCGACCTCCACCGGGGCGAGCGTGCCGAGGCCGGCCGAGGCGAAGCCGTCGATGACGGAGCGGTCGAGCCCCGAGTCGGCCAGGGCGCGGCGGGCCGCCTGCGCGTGGAGGGCGTACGGGGTCGGGCCGTCCACCCGGCCGCAGTCCGAGAGGGCGACGCCGACCACGGCGACCCTGCGGCGGGGGCGGGATCCGGGACGGGATTCGGGTCCAGGTGTGAGTCCAGGCATGAAGGGAAGGTACATCTGACGTAGTGTCAGTTTCTAGAGCTGCCGCCGGCCCAACACGCGGCTCCCGCCCCCTGTGCATCCGTCGTCGCCCGTCCTAATATGACGGCCCGTCAGATACGCCCCCAGCGGCCGCTGGGAGGTGCCCCCGGGAGGAGCCCGACGATGGATGCCGCCTTCACCGCGGAGCAGGACGAGATACGCCGTACCCTGCGCGAGATCCTGGGCAAACGCTGCGGCCCCGACGAGGTCAAGGCCGCCGTCCGCACCGCCGAGGGGTACGACCGTGAGCTGTGGCAGCAGCTCGCCCAGCAGCTCGGGCTGCCCGGCATCGCCGTCGCCGAGGAGTACGGCGGGGTCGGCTGCACCCCCGCCGACCTGGCCCTGGCCTGCGAAGAGACGGGGCGGGCCCTGCTGCCCTCCCCGCTGCTGGCCACGGCCGCGCTGTGCACGCCGCTGATCGCCACCCTCGGTACGCCCGCCCAGCGCTCGGCGCTGCTGCCGCCGCTGGCGGCCGGCACCCTCACCGCCGCCCTCGCCGTCCCCGGCCCGGCCCTGGCCACCGCGCTCGCGCTGACCGGCGACAACGCGGCCGGGCCGTGGTCCGGCGGCGGCCGTGCGGGTGGGGTCCAGGCCCGCGCCGCGGAGGACGGAGCCGGCTGGCGGCTCTACGGGGAGGTGCCCCAGGTGCTCGACGGGCACAGTGCGGGCCTGCTGCTGGTCGCCGCGCACGCCGGAGGGTTCGCGCGCAGCCGCACGCTGCTGTTTCTCGTACGGCAGGACGCGCCCGGCCTCGTACGGTCGCGGCAGACCACCCTGGACGAGACCCGCCCGCAGGCCAGGATCCAACTGCGCGAGGTGTCGGCCGAGTTGCTCGGCGACTTCGGTGAACCCGGCGACCTCGGCGGCGGCGACGGATCCGAGGTGCTCGCCGCCCTCGCCGCCACGGGCCGTACCGCCTCCGCCGTGCTCGCCGCCGAGGCGGTCGGCGCGGCGGGGCAGGCGCTCGCCCGCACCGTGGACTACGTGCGGCAGCGCGAGCAGTTCGGCCGGGCCGTCGGATCCTTCCAGGCGGTCAAGCACCGGCTCGCCGACCTCTACGTACGCGTGCAGGCGGCCCGCTCGGCGGCCTACTACGCGGCCTGGGACCCGGAACAGGGCGCCCTCGCCCTCGCCCAGGCGCTGGAGACCCTGCGGGTGACCGCCGGCGAGGCCATCCAGCTCCACGGCGGCATCGGCTTCACCTGGGAGCACGACGCGCACCTGTACTTCAAGCGGGCGGCGGCCGACGAGCTGCTGTTCGGCCCCGTCCACAGGCTGCGGGCGTACGCCGCGGACCGTGCGGAGCTGTTCACCCCCCACCCCGGAAAGGTGGCCGTCTGATGGCTACGGCTATGGCTCTCGGCGTCAAGGTGATGCAGAAGGTCTCCTCGACCATGCTGTTCGCCAAGATCGCACCGCACTTCATCCCGGCCATGGACAAGGCCGTGCACAAGCTCACCCGCGGCAAGGTGATGCTCAGCGCCCAGATGCTGCCGGGCGTGATCCTCACCGCCAAGGGCGCCAAGACCGGCGAACCCCGCACGACCCCCCTCGCCTGCATGCCGGAAGCCGACGGGGTCAGCTGGGTGCTGATCGGGTCCAACTTCGGCCGGCCCGGCCACCCGGCGTGGACCGGGAACCTGATCAAGCACCCGGACGCGGACGTGAGCTGGCGCGGCCAGGACATCGCCGTACGGGCCCGGCTGCTGGAGGGGGAGGAGCGCGCGGCGGCGTGGCAGGCGGTGTTGAAGTTCTGGCCGCCGTACGCGACGTACCAGGCGCGCATCGAGCGCGAGATCCGGCTGTTCCGCCTGGAGCGTCGCTGATCTCAGGCGGGCGGCACGGTCAGAGCGCGGCCGGGGCGGCGGACCCTCTCGCAGGGCCCGCCGTCACTTGGTCGGCTTCTTGCCGGTGATGCCGAGGTGGACCAGCAGGGCCAGGTTCGGCTTGAGTTCGGCCTGCTTGACGCCCCAGGTCTGGAAGCCCTTCTGGTGCGAGGCGACCGCGGCCAGCATCGCGACCAGGGAACCGGCCATCGCGGCGGGGCTGACGTCCTTGTCGACCTTGCCCTTGGCCTGGAGCTCCTTGACCGACTCCGTCAGGGAGTTGGTGACGGAGTTGAGGATCTTCATGCGGATCTTGTAGAAGCGCTTGTCGCCCTCGGCCGCGCCGAGGTCGACGACCCGCAGGATCGCGTCGTTGCGCCGCCAGAAGTCCAGGAAGCCCTCGACGAGCTCCTCGGCGGCAGCCCAACCGGATTTGCCGACCCAGGTGCGGCCCTCGACCAGTGAGGTCAACTGCGCGCCTTCGGTCGCCATTTGCTCGGCGATCTCCAGGACGGCGCCTTCGACGTCCGGGAAGTACTGGTAGAAGGTCGCGGGGGAGGTACCGGCCTTGCGGGCGACATCGATCACTTTGACGTCGCGGTACGGCGAGGAGCTGAGCATCTCGCTGAGGCAGTCGAGCAGCTTCTGCCGCGTCGCTTGGCCGCGCCGGCCGGCGACACGCCCGTCGACGGTGCGTACTTGTCCTGTCATGCCGTCAGCTTACCGAGGGGTGATCGGCGCGCTATTCGGCCGCCTGCAAATGGGGTTATGGGGTCCCTGGCCTGGCCGGAAAGCGGATTTGAGAGGCTTTGGCGGTGGATTCCCGCCGGGGATGAATTCCGGTGGGCCCCCGGGCGGGTCTCCTGACGGGTTCCCTGACGGGTTCCCGGGCGAGTTCCCGGGTGGGTTCCCGGGCCGGCCTCCGGCAGCTGCTCCGGCCGGTGCTCCGGCAGGCCTTGCGGCAGCGCCTCCGGCTGGTGCTCCGGCAGGCCTTGCGGCAGCGCCTCCGGCAGGTCGTCGGCAGGTTCCGGTGAGTCATCCGGTGGGTCGCCCGGTTGCTCTGTGTTTCCCCCGAATAGTCTTATCAACAGGCTGTGGACAAGTTTTCGGGCGGATCATGGCCTTGAGAAGTGGGACAGGTGGGAGAGGTGGGACCGAACGCACCCCCGCACAACGGAAGGAACCGGGCTCATGGCCGCATTCGCGGAAGGCGCACCCTGCTGGGTCGACGCCTCGCTTCCGGACGTCGAGGCGGGCAAGCGCTTCTACGGTGAGCTCTTCGGGTGGACTTTCGGCGACAGCGCGGGAGCCGAGTACGGCCACTACACCCAGGCCTACAGCCGCGGCCGCAACGTCGCCGCACTCGCCCCCAAGCCCGACGGCCGGATGCCCACCGTATGGGGGATCTACCTCTACACCACCGACGCCTACGCCTGCGCCCAGCGCATCCGGGCCGCCGGCGGCCACATGGTCATGGACCCGATGCCCGTGGGCCCGTACGGGACCGCCGCGATGGCCGCCGACCCCGGCGGGGCCGTCTTCGGCCTCTGGCAGCCCGGCACCCACCACGGCTTCGAGGCCCAGAACGAGCCGTACACGTATTGCTGGAGCGAGGTCTACACCCGGGCCCGCGACGCCGTCGACGTCTTCTACGCCAAGGTCTTCGGCTACGTCCCGGAGGACCAGAACGACGACGAGGCCGGCATCGAGTACCGCGTCTGGTCCCCGCCCGGCAAGGCGCCCGGCAGCGACACCGCCGTGCTGGGCCGCAGCCTGATCACCGACGCGTTCCCGGACATCATGCCCGCGCACTTCCTCGCGTACTTCGCCGTCCCCGACTGCGACCAGTCCGTCGCGACCGTCCAGCGCCTCGGCGGCCGGATCACCGCCGATCCCGTCGACACCCCGTACGGCCGCATCGCCGTCGTCGCCGACAATCAGGGGGCGGTCTTCGGGCTCCTCTCGGAACCCCGGACGCGACTGGGTTCGTGACGAGTGGGCCATCCCACCCCGCCCGGCACGCCGTGCAGGGGCCGGACCAGGCGCGGGCCTGACAGAATCGGGGTTGCGCGACCCGGGCGGCGCCCGGAGTGAGACGCTGCACGGGGCACGGCCCCGTACCGGTGGAAGCGGGCCCGGAGCGTGGGTCCGTACGGGGATGTGAAGGGGCGAGTGGTGGAGCAGCTGACGCAGCACGACCCGAGACGGATCGGCCCCTTCGAGGTGCTGGGACGGCTCGGCGCCGGCGGCATGGGGCTGGTCTATCTCGCACGGTCGGCGTCCGGACGGCGCGTCGCGATCAAGACGGTGCGCACCGAGCTGGCAGAGGACCAGCTCTTCCGCGTGCGGTTCACCCGCGAGGTCGAGGCGGCGCGCGCCGTGTCCGGTTTCTACACCGCGGCCGTGGTCGACGCCGACCCGCGGGCCGCCGTGCCGTGGCTGGCCACCGCGTACGTGCCGGCGCCCTCCCTGGAGGAGATCGTCAACGAGTGCGGGCCCATGCCCGCCCAGGCCGTACGGTGGCTCGCGGCCGGCATCGCCGAGGCGCTGCAGTCCATCCACGGGGCCGGCCTGGTCCACCGCGACCTGAAGCCGTCCAACGTGCTCGTCGTCGAGGACGGCCCGCGCGTGATCGACTTCGGGATCGCCAGCGGGGTCTCCAACACCCGCCTGACCATGACGAACGTCGCCGTCGGCACCCCCGCCTACATGTCGCCGGAGCAGGCGAAGGACTCGCGCAGCGTCAAGGGCGCCAGCGACGTCTTCTCCCTCGGCTCCACCCTCGTCTTCGCCGCCACCGGGCACCCGCCCTACCACGGGGCGAACCCGGTGGAGACGGTGTTCATGCTGCTGCGCGAGGGCCCGAACCTGGAGGGCCTCCCCGACGAGCTGCGGCCGCTGATCGACTCCTGCATGCAGATGGACGCCACGCAGCGCCCGACCCCCGCCGACCTGCAGGCGCAGCTCGCCCCGCACCTCTTCGAGGGCGACGACGAGAGCGGCACCGCCTCGGCGTGGCTGCCCGGGCGCGCGGTCGCGATGATCGAGGCCCGGCGGGCGGGGAACCGTACGGCTCCGACCACCTCCCTGAACCCGCCGCGCCCCGCACCGGACCGCCGGCCCGGTGCGGACCCGCGGCCGGGTGGGGACCCGCGCCCCGGTGCCGGTTCCGGCGCGCGTTCCGACGAAGCCACGCACCGCCGCCCGCGCGGCGCCGACTCGTGGGTGGACCCGCGCACCGGGCAGGCCCTGCCGCAGCGCCCGGACCGCCCGCCGATGAACCCGGTGTCCTCGGGCGAGCCCGTCCGTCTCGGCGGCTCCCCGGTGCCGATCGGGCCCGGGCCGCGGGCGACCGCCTCGGCCCCGGCCACGCACGCCTCGGCCGCGGACTCCGCGACCGGCTGGGTCCGCCCGCCGGGCGGTTCGGCGGCGGCCGCGCCCTCGGGCGTCGTCGTACCGACCCCGAGCGCGGCCCCGGACAGCGGGCGCTGGCGGCCGTGGCGCTTCCGCATGTCGAACGAGGTCTGGGGCACCCCGACCGTCGCGGGCGACCTGCTCTACGTCACCTCCTTCGAGGTGCACGCCCTGGACGTTGCGAGCGGCCGGCGCCAGTTCAAGACCCGGGACGTGGCCTGGGCCATGGCCGTCGACGGTGGCCGCATCCACGCCTCCGACGGGCCCTCGCTCTACGCGCTCGACGCCAAGGACGGCTCGGAGCGGTGGCGGCTGTCCACCGAGGCCTGGGCGTACGCCGTGCGCGCCGAGCGGGGCACGGTCGTCACCGCCACGCGCGGTGGCGGCGTACAGGGCTGGGAGGCCTCCAGCGGGCAGCAGCTGTGGCAGCTGAGCGGCGCCCAGACCGACTTCGAGACCCCGGAGGCGGCGCCCGTCCTGCACGACGGCACCGTGTACGTGTGGCAGGACGCCCGGCTGCGGGCGCTGGACGCCCGCAGCGGCCGCGAGTCCTGGTCGTACCCGGTGGGCGACGCCGGCTCCTGCGGCAACGTCCCGGTGCGGGTCACGCCCGGCCCCGACGGCAACGTCTACGTGGCGGCCGGCACCCGCGTGCTGTCCGTGGACCGGGCCTCGGGCCGGGTCCGCTGGCACTTCGAGGCCCCCGCGGTCTTCCTGGCGCCTCCGGCGTTCGCGCCGGGCGCGGCGGTCACGGGCGGCGGGGTGTACCTCGTCGACTACCTCGGCACGGTGTACGCCCTGGACGCGGTGACCGGTCAGGACCGCTGGCGCATCGCGACGGAGGCGCGCTCGTCCACCGATCCGGTCGTGGTCGAGGCCGGGAACATCCACCTGGGTGCGGGCAGCGCGCTGTACACGCTCGACGCGGTCACCGGCACCCCGAAGTGGCGGTTCGCGGCGGGCGGCGAGATCACGGGCATGCCGGCGGTCGCCGACGGCCGGGTGCACTTCGGTTCGGCCGACCACTGCCTGTACACCCTGGACGCGGCGGGCGGCCAGCTCCGCTGGAAGCTGGCCACGGGAGGCGAGATCACGGGCGCCCCGGTGGCCGAGGCGGGCGTGGTCTACGCGTGCAGCAAGGACCGCTGCGTGTACGCCCTGGACGCGGCGAAGGGGACGGGTACGCGTACGTCCGCATGACGGGCTTCCGGCCCCGCCGGGTAGCGCACGGCACCGGGAGTGACAGGATGGACCCCATGAGCAACGTTTACTTCGACATCAGCATCGACGGCGCCCCCGCCGGCCGCATCGTCTTCAACCTCTTCGACGAGGTCGTCCCGAAGACGGCCCGCAACTTCCGCGAGCTGGCCACCGGCCAGAACGGCTTCGGCTACGCGGGCTCCGGCTTCCACCGCGTCATCCCGCAGTTCATGCTGCAGGGTGGTGACTTCACCAACCACAACGGCACCGGTGGCAAGTCCATCTACGGCGAGAAGTTCGCCGACGAGAACTTCGACCTGAAGCACGACCGCAAGTACCTGCTGTCGATGGCGAACGCCGGCCGCAACACCAACGGCTCGCAGTTCTTCATCACCACGGTCCTGACCCCGTGGCTGGACGGCAAGCACGTCGTCTTCGGCGAGGTCGTCGAGGGCTCGGAGATCGTGGACCAGATCGAGAAGCTGGGCTCCCCCTCCGGCGCCACCCGCGCCAAGATCGAGATCGCGGCTTCGGGCGTCGTCGAGGCCTGATCCACACCCGGCCAGACCGGCCTGCCGGCCCCTGCCCCCTCACCGGGGGCCGGGGCCGCAGCCGTTTCCGGAGCCGTTTCCGGGGGCGTTTCCGGGGGCGCCGACCGTGTGCCGTCAGCCCGCCGGGGTGAACTGGCCGGTGCCGACCACCTTGAGGAGCGCCAGGCGCTCGGCGGTGTCGCTGCCCACGGGCGGGGTGTACAGGACCACGCGCTGGTCGCCCTCCGGCGCGAGCAGGACCTGGCAGTCCAGCTCGACCGGCCCGATCAGCGGGTGCAGCACCCGCATGCGGGACGCCCTGCGCACGGAGACCTCGTGCAGCTCCCACAGGGCGGTGAACTCCTCGCCGGTCCCCTTCAGCCGCTCCACCAGGCGCGCCGCGGCCGGGTCGCCCGCGCGCCGGCCCACGGCCGCCCGCAGGTCGGCCACGTGCAGCCGGCTGTAGTACTCGTGCTCCTCCGGCGGGTACGCGGCGCGCTGGGCGGCCGGGTCGGCGAACCAGCGCCAGGCCACGTTGCGGCCGTGCTCGGACACCGTGCACACCCCGCCCAGCAGTGCCTCGGCCATCGGGTTCTGGGCCAGGACGTCACCGAGGTCGCCGAGCACCTGCACGGGCGTGCCCGGGAGCTGGTCCAGCAGGTGCATCAGTCCCGGGCCGACGTGGTCGCCCGAGGTCCGGGCGGCGGGCGGGCGGCGGCCGGCGAGGAGGTGGAGGTGGTCGCGTTCGTCGTCGGACAGGCGCAGGGCCCGCGCCAGCGCGGCGAGCATCTCCGGCGAGGGCTGCGGGCCGCGGGCCTGTTCGAGGCGGATGTAGTAGTCGGCCGACATGCCCGCCAACTGGGCGACCTCCTCGCGGCGCAGGCCCGGCGTGCGCCGTCGGGGGCCGACCGGCAGCCCGGCGTCCTGGGGCCTTACCCGCTCGCGGGAGCGGCGCAGGAAATCGGCGAGTGCCTCACGGTCGATCTTCATACGGTCATCCTGCCGGACGGTCAGGTGCCCAACCAGGGACTGCCGATCCCAGGGTAAGGAGGGCTCTCCCGGCCCCTTCCGGGCGGCGGCACCGTTGGTCGGGCCGGAGCGAGAACGCCCCGGCCGACACCACCGCAGACACCGGGAGCACTCCATGGCCATCGTCGACGTCAACGGCGCGCAGGTCCACTACGAGAAGACCGGCTCGGGCCCCGCCCTGGTCCTGGTCCACGGCACCGGATCGGCCGGCGCGGCCCTCAACTGGGGTCAGACCGCGCCCCGGTTCGCCCCGCACCACACCGTGATCACCCCCGACCTGTCCGGCACCGAGGCGACCGTGGACGACGGCGCCCCGCTCACCGCCGAGGGCCTCGCCGCCCAGGTCATCGCCGTCATCGAGGACGCGGTGGACGCGGCGGACGGGCCGGTCGACCTGCTGGGCTTCTCCATGGGCTCCACCGTTGCCGCCACCGTCGCCGCCCTGCGCCCCGACCTCGTACGACGGCTGATCCTGGTCGCCGGCTGGGCCCACACCGACAGCGACGAGTACCTGCGCAGCCTCTTCACCCTCTGGCAGGACCTGGGCACCTCCGACCCCGCCTCCTTCGGCCGCGCCGTGGCGATGACGGGCTTCAGCCGAGGCTTCCTGAACGCCATCGGCCGCGAGGCGTTCGAGGCCCTCATCCCCAACATGCAGCCCACCCCGGGCACCCTTCGCCACATCACCTACGACCTGCGCGTGGACATCCGGCCGCTGCTGCCCCGCATCGAGGCCCCCACCCTGGTGATCGGCGGCACCCAGGACATCACGGTCCCGGTCCAGCACAGCCGCGCCCTGCACGCCGCCATCGCGAACAGCTCGTACGCCGAGATCGACGCGGGCCACGTCATGCTCTTCGAGCAGGAGGACACCTTCGTCAAGCTCGTGAGCGACTTCATCGTGTGAACCGCGTGAACCGCGTGAACCGCGTGAACCGCGTGAACCGCGTGAAGTCCGCGACGCAGGCGTCGTACGCCCCGGCGGCGCGCCCGACACAGGCCCCCGGCCCGGCCGCGAGGGTGAGGGAGGCGGTCGTGGTGGGCGGGGGCGGTACGGACAGCCGCAGTTCGGCCCCCTCCACCCGGACCCCCACCGCGGCGAGGGCCTGCGTGATCCGGGCGGTGAGCGGTCCGCCCGCCGCATCCAGGGAGCCGGCGGTCACGGGCGCGGCGTCCCGTTCAGCCAGTGAACACCCGCACCACCGGCGGCTCCGCCAGGAGCGCCGCCGTGCGGGCCAGGGCGTCGGCCAGGTGGGGGGAGGCGAGGTGGGCCTGCCAGGAGGCGTCGTCCGCCCATTCCTCCACGATCGCCCAGGCGCCGGGTGCGGCCGGGTCCTCGTACGGGCGGTAGGAGAGGTTGCCGGGCTCGGCCCGGGTGGGGGCGACGAGGGCGAGGGCCTGGGCGCGGACCTCCGCCTCCCGGCCCGGGAGGGCCTGGAGGCGGGCCACCGCCGTGACGGGGGAGACCGCCGTGACCGGGGTCGGGGTCTGCCGGGGTGAGGTCATCGCGCCGACGCCGCCTCGGCCTTGGCCTTGAGGGCGCCGAGCAGGTCCCGGACCAGGGAGATGGTGGTCTCGTCGGTCAGGTTGCCGTCCTCGTCGAAGCGCTCGTGCGAGCGGAACACCTGAACCTCGGGCTTGACGACGACGTCGCTGTCCGTCCACACGAACACCTGCCGCAGCGCCAGCTGTGCGCGCACCGTACCGAAGTTGGTGGGCGCGGCGCCGAGGATGGCGACCGGCTTGCGCAGCAGGGGCAGGCCCTCCTGCTTCGTCCAGTCGGTGCTGACCCAGTCGATCGCGTTCTTCAGGGTGCCCGGGATCGAGTAGTTGAACTCCGGGGTGGCGATCAGCAGCCCGTCCGCCTCGTCGATCCGCCGGCGCAGCTCGGCGACGGCGGCCGGGCGGTCCTGCGGGTTGTCGAGGTCCTGGTCGTACGGGGGGATCTCGCGCAGGCCGTCGTAGATCTCGATGTCCAGGCCGCCGGGCTGGTGCTTGCGCGCGGCGCGCAGCAGGGCGGTGTTGTGCGAGTCGGCGCGCAGGCTGCCGGAGATGGCAAGGATCTTGAACTCGGACATGACGGTCGTCCCCCTCGTTGAGCGGCGTGGTCGTGGTGACCTCGACAACGCAAAGACTAAACAGAACGGTTCAGTTTGGCAACTGGACTGTTCTGTTCATGGGACGGATGTGCGAATGCTGGTACCGTGGCGCGCCGACAACAGGGGGAAGAGGTCGGGCCGGTGGTGGCAGGACGTCGCATCAGATTCACCGCGGTGCTGGTGGGGGTGGTGCTCGCGCTGACCGGCTTCTCCTCGAACGGCGGCAGCGGCAGCGGCAGCGGTGGCGGCACCGGCAAGAGCAAGAGCAAGAGCGGTGGCGGCGGAGGCTGTTCCAGCTCGAAGAGCGGCAAGACGAAGTCGTACGACGGAGGCGGCGTCAGCGTCGCGACCACCGCGGCGACCGCATCCCCCAGTGCGAGCATCGCCCCGGCCACCGCCGAGGTGGTCACCTGCGTCGGCGCCGCCTCGCCGGTCACGACGATCAGGTTCACCTCGACGCTCAACCTCGGGGCGACCTTCTCGGTGAACCTCTACCGCGAGAACGCGACCGGTGCGGTCATCGAACAGAGCGTCGTCAAGGTGACCCTGGAGGCTCACGAGACCCGCACCGTCGACGTCGCCCTCGAGGACGCCTCGCGCGCCGCCCACGTCGTGAAGTGTCGGCTCGACGCCCCCGTCAGGGGAGCGGGCACCACCGGAGGGGCCGGCGTGATGCCCGCGGCCACGGCCACGCCCACGGGCAAGGCCGCGCCGAAGGTGTCGCCCAAGGCCACGGCCAAGGCCGTGCCCAAGGCGACCGCGTCCCGCTGACCGGTGCGCCCGCTCAGCGCAGCCGGAACTCCGTCCCCGGGCGCCGGGAGCCGAAGAGTTCCGCCTGCCGTTCCGGCGTCAGGTTGCCCAGCGAGATCAGCGCCGGCGCCTGGGCCAGGGCCTGCTGGAGGGCGGCCTGCTTCGCCGACCACAGCGCCCGGACGGTGCCCTGCACGGCCTCCGTCGGGTAGCCGGCCAGGGTCTGCGCCGCGCGCAGGGCCGCCGGGAGGAGTTCCCCGGGCTCGGCCAGTTCCGACACGAGCCCGATCTCGTACGCACGCCGCGCCGAGAGCCTTTCGGCCGTACCCATCAGGGACATCCGGGCCGCCTCGCCGAAGGGCATGCGCTGCGCCATGTACACGGCCTCGTAGGCGCTGACCATCCCGTAGGTGGTGTGCGGGTCGAAGAAACTCGCCGAGGAGGACGCGATGAGGAACTCCGACTCGCCCAGCAGGTAGAACGCCCCACCGCAGGCCATGCCGTTGACGGCGGCGACCACCGGCTTCCACAGGTCGCCCGCCTTCGGGCCGATACCGGCCAGCGGATCGTCGACCGAGTACGGGGAACCGGGCTGCGGCACCTCCACGCCCCGGTCGATGCCCGTGCAGAAGGCGGCCGTCCCCGCGCCCGTCAGCACGACCGCCCGCACGTCCTCGGCGAAGCGGAACTCCCGCCACACCTCGGTCAGTTCGGCGGCCGTCTCCAGGTCGATCGCGTTGTGCCTGCGCTCCCGGTCCAGGGTGACGACCGCGACCCCGGTCGCCTTGTCCCGCTCCACCCGCAGCGTCAAGACTTCTCCAGGATCCAGCGCGGCACGGCCATCCCGTCGATGGTCGTGAAGGTGACCTGTACCCGCGCGCCGATGCGCAGCCTGGCCGGGTCCATCGAGTCGAGCGGCGCGTCGGCGGCGGTCACCAGGTTCCCGGCGAGCCGGATGCGGGGCGCGTCGGCGAGCTCCACGAGGACCACGTTGTACGGGGCCTGCGCCGCGTACGCGGGCAGCAGCGGCGGGTGCGGCAGTACGTAGGACCAGATCCGGCCCCGGCCGCTCATCAGGCGCCACTCGCTGTCGAAGGACCGGCAGTGCGGGCAGCAGGGGCGGGGCGGGAAGCGCAGCTCGCCGCAGGCCGTGCAGGCCTGGACGCGGAGCTCGCCCCGGGCGGCGTACTCCCAGAAGGGCGCGCCGTCCTCGTCGGGGACGGGGAGCAGCAGGCCCTCGGCGGAGGGAGGGGACGCGGGTGCGGTCGTGGGTATGGATGCGGTCATGGCCGGCTCAGCTCCTCAGCAGGATCGCGGACGTCGGGACACCCTCGCCCGCCGTCACCAGGCAGGTCGCGGCGTCCGGCACCTGGGCGGTGGAGATGCCGCGTAGTTGCTTGACGCCCTCGTTGATCAGGTTGAAGCCGTGTACGTAGGCCTCGGACAGGCCGCCGCCCCCGGTGTTGATGGGAAGCCTGCCGCCGATCTCCAGTGCCCCGCCCTCGGTGAAGGCGGCGCCCTCGCCGCGCCCGCAGAAGCCGTAGCCCTCCAGGGAGAGCGGGATCAGCGGGGTGAAGGCGTCGTAGATCTGGGCGACGTCCACGTCCTGGGGCCCGAAGTCGGCCTGCTTCCACAGGTGGCGGGCGGCCGTCCAGGCGGGGCCGCTCAGCGGGTCCTCGTTCCAGTAGTTGACCATGCCGTGGTGCTGCGAGGGCAGGCCCTGGGCGGCGGAGTGCACGTAGACGGGCTTTTGGCGGCAGTCCCGGGCGCGTTCGGCGGAGACGATCACGCAGGCGAGAGCGCCGTCGGTCTCCAGGCAGTTGTCGAAGAGGCAGAGCGGGTCGCTGATCATGCGGGAGGTCATGTACATCTCGCGGGTCAGCGGGCGCTCGTACATCATCGCGGCCGGGTTCTCGTTGGCCCGGTTGCGGCAGGCCATGGCCACGTTGAGGAGGTGGTCGCGGGTGGCGCCGTACTCGTGCATGTAGCGGCGGGCCAGCATGCCGATCTCGTCGGCCGGGCGCAGCAGCCCGAAGGGGCGGGTCCACTGGCCGGGGGTGGGTAGCTGGACGGCGGTGTTCTTCCAGGGCCGGGGGCCCGAGCCGCGCTTGCGGGAGCGCCAGGCGACGCCGACGGTGGCCTGTCCGGTGGCGACGGCCGCGGCGAGGTGTCCGACGGTGGCGCAGGAACCGCCGCCGCCGTAGCCGATCTTGGAGAAGAAGGTGACGTCGCCGGCGCCGATGGCCTTGGCGACCTCGACCTCGTCGGTCTCCTCCATGGTGTACGAGGAGAAGGCGTCCACCTCGGACGGGTCGATGCCCGCGTCGTCGAGGGCCGCCAGGATGGCCCGGCAGGCCAGTTCCTTCTCGGACTGCGGCAGTCGTTTGGCAAAGGGCGTCTGGCCGATGCCGACTATCGCCGTAGCGTCCTTGAGCGTTGCCGCCATCGCCACCTCCGTGGGTGAGGGGTGCACCGGTACTGCTGACAGCCGCGAAGGCTACAGCTAATCTGACGGATAGTCAGCTACTGGGTTCGGGGAGGGGTGGCACGGATGGGCGACGAGGGGCGCGAAGACGGGCGCGGCGACCTGCGCGGCGACCGGCGCGAGGACGTGAGCGCAGACCTGCGCCGGCGCAGCATCGCCGGGCTCGTCCGGGCGGCAGCCGTACGGTACGCCCACCGCGAGGCCGTCGTCGACGGCCGCGTCAGGATCGACTACGCGCAGCTCGGCGAGCGCGTCGAGCGCGCCGCGGCCGCCTGCGTGGCCGCCGGGGTCGAACCCGGCGACCGGGTCGCCGTCTGGGCCCCCAACACCCTCGACTGGATCGTCTCCGCACTCGGCGCCGTCTCGGCCGGCGCCGTGCTCGTCCCGCTCAACACCCGTTTCAAGGGCGCGGAAGCGGCGTACGTCCTGCGGCGCAGCCGCGCGAAGCTGCTGTTCATCACCGGGACCTTCCTCGGCACCTCGTACGTCGCCTCGCTGCGCCGCGCCGCCGCCGAGGGCCCCGGCGGCGGCCCGCTGCCCGGGCTTCCGCACCTGGAGCAGGTCGTCGTCCTCGCCGAGGACGCGCCGGAGTCCTTCCGCACCTGGAAGGACTTCCTCGCCGGCGGGGACTCCGTCCCGGCCGCGGTGGTCCGCGAGCGCGCGGAATCGATTCGCCCCGACGCGCCCTCCGACATCATCTTCACCTCCGGCACCACCGGCAGCCCCAAGGGCGCCGTCATCACCCACGGCCAGTCCCTGCGCTGCTACGAGGTGTGGAGCGAGCTCGCCGGACTGCGCGAGGGCGACCGCTACCTGATCGTGAACCCGTTCTTCCACACCTTCGGCTACAAGGCGGGGATCATCGCCTGCCTGATGCGCGGCGCCACGATGGTCCCGCAGCCCGTCTTCAACGTGGACACCGTCCTCGCCAACGTCGCCGCCGAGCGGATCTCCGTGCTCCCCGGGCCGCCCACCCTGCACCAGTCGCTCCTCGACCACCCCCAGCGCGACCACCACGACCTCTCCGCCCTGCGCCTGGTCGTCACCGGCGCGGCCGTGGTCCCGCTCCAGCTCGTCGAACGGCTCCGCAGCGAACTGCGCATCGCCACCGTCCTGACCGCGTACGGGCTCTCCGAGGCCAGCGGCATCGTCACGATGTGCCGGCAGGGGGACCCGGCGCAGGTCATAGCCGAGACCTCGGGACGGGCCATCCCCGACACCGAGGTGATGATCGCGGGCCCCGACGGGCAGCCGCAGCCGGCCGGCCGGGTCGGCGAGATCCTCGTACGCGGGTACAACGTCATGCAGGGGTACTTCGAGGATCCCGAGGAGACGGCGAGGACGATCGACGCGGAGGGCTGGCTGCACACCGGCGACGTCGGCTTCAAGGACGCGCACGGCAACCTGCGCATCACCGACCGGATCAAGGACATGTTCATCGTCGGCGGCTTCAACGCCTACCCCGCCGAGATCGAGCAACTCCTCGGCCTGCACCCCGACATCGCGGACGTCGCCGTCGTCGGGATCCCCGACCCGCGCCTCGGCGAGGTCGGCAAGGCCTACGCCGTGCGGCGCCCCGGCTCCACCCTCACCGCCGACGACCTGATCGCCTGGTCGCGGCGGGAGATGGCCAACTACAAGGTGCCGCGCGAGGTGGAGTTCGTCGGCGAACTGCCGCGCAACGCGAGCGGCAAGGTCCTCAAGCGGGAGCTGCGCACCCGCTCGGTCAAGGGGTGAGGGCGCCCAGGTCGATGTCCACGGGGAACGGGACCGACACCTTGAGCCGATCGCGGTGGATCCCGGTGGGGACGTACGTACGCGTGACCGTGTCCAGCTCGTAGACGTGCACGACGGGCTCGCCCTCTTCGTCCTCGGCCCTCCAGAAGTGGGGGATCCCGGCCTGGGCGTACTTGAAGGGCTTGAGGGAACGGTCGCGGTCGGCCGATTCCTCGGACACCACTTCGATCACGAGGACGACCTCGTCGGGGAGGTAGCGGGTGCGGTCGGGGTCGTAGGCGACCGTCGCAGCCAGGATGTCCGGCTCGGGGCGGCTCTTCTTGTCGAGGCGGACGGTCATCTCCAGTGCGAGATCGATGCCGTCCGGTGCTGCCTGCCGCAGGCCGAGCGCCAGGCTCCCCACGAGGCGTGAGTGCCAGAGCCGCTGAGGGGTCACCCTGAAGATCAGTGCACCCTCGATGAGTTCGGTGTGGCGGGGGGCCTCGGGCAGGTGGTCGAGGTCGTCCGCTTCCCATCCGCTCGCGCGGGGCGGATACATCCACTCGGGAAGTTCGGCCTCCATGGTCTCCTCCAGGGTCCGGGGCCGGCCTACTCGTCGGAAGCCTCCCCGACCGGCGCTCGTCCCGGCTTGCGGGCCAGTACCAGCCGCCAATGCGGGGCGCCGTCCGGCTGCCGGCCGAAGTGCTCCAGCGGCGCCGTCTCCACCGTGAAGCCGGCCGCCCGCAGGTCCTCCCGGACCCCGCTCGGCGGGAAGGTCCGGTAGTACATGACGAACGGCGGACGCCACACCGCGTTGCGCACCCGCATCGCCGCGTCGAAGCCCGCCACCGCCCACCACAGCGGCGAGCGCGGCGGGATCGGCGCGCCGATCGGGAAGGCGAAGACCCCGCCGGGGCGCAGCGCCCGGTACACCCCGGAGAACAGGGCGGGCCGCTCGGCCGGCAGGAAGTGGCCGAAGGCGCCGAAGCTCACGGCCAGGTCGTACGAGTCCTCGAGCGCGGGCGGCAGGGCCCGCGCGTCGGCCCGTACGAAGTCCACGCGCTCGCCCGCGTGCGCCCGGGAGGCCTCGGCGAGCATGCCCGCGCTCACGTCCACCCCGGTCACCCGCCCCCGGCACAGCCGCCGCAGCATGCCGATCGCCGCGCCCGTGCCGCAGCAGACGTCCAGCCCGGCGCCGAAGGACCCCTCCCGCTGGGCGAGGGTCTCCTCCACCGCGTCCAGCATCCGGTCCGGGGTGCGGAAGGGGGTGTGGTCGAACTTCGGCGCGAGCAGGTCGTAGCCGCGCTCGACCGAGGTGAGGGCCTGTGCGGCGAGTTCGCGGACGCTCGGCCCGTGGGAGGAGAACACCGTCCCCAGAGTAGTGATCGCGAGCCCCTCGGCGGGCATTTCGGGACCTTCGGTCAGGGCCGAGCCCGCCCACCGGCCGGCCCTCCCGGGCCGGTGCACCTGCGGAGGAAGTGCAACGGCTGCTCCGCAGCGGCTGATCACGATGGCCCGGACAGGCCCCGGACAGGCCCCGGACAGGCCCCGGACATGGAAACGCGGGGGGGGGGGGGGGGGGGCGCCCCCCCCCCCCCCCCCCCCCCCCCCCCCCCGGCCGCCCCCCCCCCCCCCCCGCGCCGCCCCCCCG